>NZ_JADQDD010000490.1 GCF_019263595.1 Pseudonocardia sp. KRD291
AGGTCGTCGAGCAGGACCGACAGCGTCGTTCGGACGGGTCGGCTTTCCCGCGGGCCGCGACCATGGCCTCGGCGTGCAGGCCGAGGATCCGCCGGGCGTAACCGGCGTAGCGGCGCCCGGCCCCGGTCAGGCGCACTCCATCTGTCTGCCATGGCTTCACGGTGGGGGCCGACAGTCAGCAGAACAATCGAGTGTTTCGACTGAAGGTTTCGCTGAAATACTTACTGTTCGGGAAGCGGGGCGGTGACCGTGAGGGTCGTGCCGGACCCGCGTCCCGACACCAGCCGCACCGCGCCGCCGATCAGGTCGGCGCGCTCGCGGACCGAGGCCAGCCCGTACCCGCCCCCGCCCGACTCCGGCGGGTCCGCCTGGTCGAAACCGACACCGTCGTCGCAGACCGCGAGCCGGACGTCGCCGTCACCGATCTCCAGGCCGAGCGTGACGCGCCGCGCCCGCGCGTGCTTGAGCACGTTCTGCAGGGCCTCCTGCGCGATCCGGTAGAGCGCGACCTCGACGTGTTCGGGGACCCGGCGCTCGTCCAGTGCCAGCGTCGTGTCGATCCCGGGCAGGTCGCGGGCCAGTGCCGCCAGCGCCCCGCTGAGCCCGAGGTCGTCGAGCACCGGCGGCCGCAGCGCGCCGATCGCGGCCCGTGCCTCCTCCAGGGTGGTCCCGACCAGCTCGCACGAGGACTCCAGGCCGGGACGGGCCTGCGCGGGCTCGCCGCGGTCGAGGAACGTCAGCGCTGCGTCGAGGTGGTAGGACAGCGTCACCAGACGCTGCGAGATCCCGTCGTGGATGTCGCGGGCGAGCCGGCGGCGCTCGGCCTCCTGGGCGGTGATCATTTGCTCGGCGAAGCGTTCGTGGGCCTGGGTCCGGGTGGCCAGCCGCCGGTGCATCCGGGCCTGGTGCAGGGCCCCGGCCAGCAGCCGCCCGATCGCGAGCAGCAGCCGCACGTCGCGGTCGTCGAACGGGCGGCGGGTCACGGTGTGCACGTTGAGCACCCCGGCCAGCCCGGACGGCTCGCTGATCATCGGCACCGAGACCATCGAGACGTAGTCGGCCCCGCGCAGCTCGGGGATCGGCAGGTAGCGCGGGTCGGACTCCTTGTCCTGCGCGATCACCACCGGCTCGCGGTGCTCGGCCACCCAGCCGGTGACGCCGTGACCGAGCGGCAGCCGCACGACCCCGACCTGCGAGTCGAACGGGGGAGTGGCGCCGACCAGGGTGAGCGAGCGGTCGGTGTCGTCGAGCACGTGCACGAAGCACACGTCGGTGGCGGTCGCCTCGGTGATCACCCGCGCGACGGCGGCGGCCATCGGTTCCACGCCGGGCCCGCGGGCGGTCGCCTCGATGATGTCGAGCAGGACCGCGTTCTCCCGCTCCGGGTCGGCCAGCCCGAGACCGCGCGGACCGGTCACGGCCCACCCACGGTCGAGCCGGGTCACCGGAGCGTCCTCACTGGAAGACGCCCTCGCGCAGGGCGGCGGCGACGGCGGCGGTGCGGTCGGCGACGCCGAGCTTGCGCAGCAGCGAGCGCACGTGACTCTTCACCGTCTCGTCGCCGATCACCAGCTGTGCCGCGATCGCCCGGTTCGTGCGGCCGCCGACGAGCAGGGCGAGGACCTCGCTCTCCCGGTGGGTCAGACCCAGGTGCACGCCCGGCCAGTACTCGTCGCGGTCCAGGCGCGCGGCCGAGGCCGCGGCGCGCCCGGCCATCGTCGCGTCGACGACGGTGGTGCCGGTGGCGGCCAGCTCGAGCTGGCGGACGAGCTCCTCACCGCCGATCCGTTTGAGCAGGTAGCCCGCCGCCCCCGCGCGCAGGGCCTGGAACAGGTACTGCTCGTCGTCGTAGACGCTGAGCAGCACGATCTTCTGGCCCGGCACCCGGTCGAGCAGCCTGCGGCACAGGTCGAGCCCGCTGTCGCCGCCCATCCGCACGTCGCAGAGCACGATGTCCGGTCGCAGCGACACCACGACCTCCATCGCCTCCCCGGCGCCGTTCGCGGACCCGACCACCCGGACCCGCCCGGTGAACGGTCCGAGCATCGCCTTGAGCCCGGCGATGACCATCTCGTGGTCGTCGACCACGACCACCCGCAACGGGCCGGGCGGCTC
>NZ_JADQDD010000491.1 GCF_019263595.1 Pseudonocardia sp. KRD291
CACCCGGAGCAGGGTGGTCTTCCCGCACCCGGACCGCCCCACCAGCGAGACGAACTCACCGCGCCGGACGTCGAGGTCGATGCCGCGCAGGGCGTGCACCTCACCGCGGCGGGCCCGGTAGGTCTTGTCGACCCCGGCCACCCGCAGGCCGATCTGCGTACCGTCCGGGCCGGGGATGTCGCTCCCGGGCCGCGACACCGTCTCCTGCGTCATGGGTGCACCTCGCTCGTCGTCGATGGCTGTCCTCGTGTCACGGGTTCGCCGGGGCGAACCGGTTGTCGACCCACCGCGACGGGTCCATGCCGGGGTCGACCAGTCCGATGCCGGAGACCTCCTTGTAGGCGGCGTCCCAGCGCTGCGGCGACGTGCCGATCGGGGCGTCCCCGGCGTTGTAGGAAGCGACGTAGCCGTCCAGGCTGGCCTTGGCGACGGCCGGGTTGCCCAGCGACGGCACCTGGTACTTCGAGGAGATCAACCGCATCGTCTCGGCGTAGCCGTTCTTCTTGTCCTCGGAGATGAACGCGACGGCGTCGGAGATGGCGGCCAGGTAGCGGCGCAGCTGGTCCTGCTTCTGCGGGTCCTGCGCCTGCGCCGCCGAGGTGGCGTAGAGCTGCGCGCCGGCACTGATGTCGTCGTTCGGGTCGTAGACGACGGCGTCCGGGTTGGTCTGCTGCAGCAGCACCGCGGTGTCGAGCGAGACGATGTAGGAGTCCACCCGGCCGGCCTTGAGGAGGTCGAACACGCCGGGGCTCAGGCCGACGACCTGGCGGCGCACCTCGTCGGGCTTGATCCCGGCGGACCCGGCGACCAGGTCGAGGGTGATCGAGCTGGTACCGCCCTCGGACGGCGTCCCGACCAGCTTGCCCCGGAAGTCCGCCGCCCGGGTGACCGGCTTCTGCTTCGTGGAGATCATCCGGATCGTGCCGCGGTGGATCACCTCGCCGACGTTGACCAGCGGCGCGCCGCGCTTGCCCGCTGCGATCATGGTCTCGATGTCGCCGACCCGGGTGATCAGTGCCGACCCGGCCAGCACCGTCTGGATCGCCGGCGCCGACCCCTGCGTCGCCTCGAACGTCACGTCCAGTCCGCGGGCGGCGAAGAAGCCCTTCGTGTCGGCGATCATCTCCGCGGAGTAGGACAGGCTCTCCAGCGGCAGGATGTTCAGGAACGTCACCTTCTGCCGGCCGTCCTCGGAGGTGGCTCCCCCGCCGCCGCACGCGGCCAGCACGGCGGAGCCGGTGAGCAGGGCGGCCAGTGCCCGGACGATGCGCCCGCGCCGGGTGTGTCTCCCGGCGGTGGTGGTCGTGGTCATCGGGGTGTCTCCTCGCGTCATTGCGACAGTTCGGGATCGGGGGTCGTGGATATCAGCCGGTCGGTGCCGGGACCGGCAGGGAGCGGTAGAGCGACGCGGCCGTGCGGTGCAGCACGGCGGCGCGGCCGTCGTCGTCGAGGGCGGCGAGCATCCGGGCGGTGCCGGCGCCGTGGTCGTGCGGGTGGTCGCTGGCGTACATCACGCGGTCGGCGACACCGATCACCTCGAGCGCCTCGGCCAGCTCGGCCGGGTCGAGGGGCAGCTGCGCCGGCGTCGAGGTGAAGCGGACCTGCTCGCCCAGGTACTCCGACGGTGGCCGGGTCACCCACGGCACCTCCCGCCAGATGCCCTTCCACTCCTTGTCCAGGCGCCACAGCAGCGGCGGCAGCCAGCTGAAGCCGCACTCGGCCACGCACACCCGCAACTGCGGCAGCCGCGCGAACAGGCCCTCGACGACCATGCTGACCAGCTGGCCCTGCGCGACCTGGCCGTTGGACAGGTAGTCCTGCAGGTAGGTGTGGGTGAACCCGGTCGTCGTCGGCGCGCTGCCCACCCGTCCCCAGGCGTGCAACGTGACGACGAGACCGTGCGCCGCGGCCGCTTCGAAGATCGGCAGGAACCGGCCGTTGCCGTAACGCAGGTCGTGGCCGCGGACCGGCAGCAGGACCGCCACGACCCGCGGGTCGGCCGCGCAGCGCTCGATCTCGACGACGGCCGCAGCGGGGTCCGACGAGGGCACCACCACGCTGCCGCGCAGCCTCGGCTCGGCATCGAGCCACTCCGCGGACATCCACT
>NZ_JADQDD010000492.1 GCF_019263595.1 Pseudonocardia sp. KRD291
GCCGCGGCGATCCCGACGCCGCGCTCGAGGAGCCGGCGCAGCGGCCCGATCCGCCCGGGCAGGTTGGACAGCGGCGCGGTCGCCGAGCCGAGCCGGTTCAGCGTGCGGATCGCGCCGAACACCCGTGAGCGCAGCGGCGTCCCGTGCTCGGCGTGCTGGTGGTGCAGCGCCTCGGACTTGAGCGTGGCCATGTCCACGCCCATCGGGCACTCGCTCTTGCACGCCTTGCACATCAGGCACAGGTCGAGGATCTCGTGCAGCCGACCGTCGCTCAGCGCGGCCGACGGGTCCGGCTCGGAGAGTGCCTTGACCAGCGCGTTGGCCCGGCCCCTCGTGGAGTGCTCCTCCTGCAGGGTGACCTGGTAGGACGGGCACATCACGCCGCCGGCGGCCTTGCGGCACAGCCCGATGTTCATGCACCGGTCGGCCGCCCCGCGCATCCCGCCGACGACCTCGAAGTCCAGCATCGTGGCCATCGG
The DNA here is from genome assembly GCF_019263595.1 of Pseudonocardia sp. KRD291. Lineage (GTDB taxonomy): Bacteria > Actinomycetota > Actinomycetes > Mycobacteriales > Pseudonocardiaceae > Pseudonocardia. Next base: position 480 of record NZ_JADQDD010000492.1, read on the forward strand.
CGGGGCCGGGGGCAGCGCGTCGCGGTCGCGCAGGTTGTCGGTCATCGAAGGCGCATCGACGATCTTTCCGGGGTTCAGCACGCCGTGCGGGTCGAACAGCGCCTTGACCTGCCGCATCGCCTCGTAGAGGTCGTCGCCGAAGATCTCCCGGTTGAACTCGCTGCGGGCCAGGCCGTCGCCGTGCTCGCTGGAGTTGACCCCGCCGTAGGAGGCGACCAGGTCCTTGACCTTCTCCGCGACCGTGCGCATCGTCGCGACCTGCTCGGGGTCGGTGAGGTCGACGAACGGGCGGATGTGCAGGCAGCCGACCGAGCAGTGCCCGTAGAACCCGGCCTCGAGGCCGTGGTCGTCCAGGATCTCGGCGAACTTCGCCGTGTACTCGGCCAGGTACTGCGGGTCGACGGCGGTGTCCTCGACGAACGCCAGCGGACGGCGGGTCCCCTCGCCTGCGGCCATCAGCAGCCCGAGGCTGGACTTGCGCACCTTGAGCAGCGCCGACGCCTGCTCCGGGGTGACCGCGCGGACCGTGTGGTAGCCGTGCCCGTGGCGTTCCCACAACTCGGCGACCTGGTCCATCTTGGCGGCCAGGGCCTGCTCGTCGTCGCCGGAGAACGACACGAACAGCAGTGCCTGCGGGTCGCCGACCAGGTGGTTGCCCAGGTCCGCGTACTCGATCTTGCGGCGGGACAGGTCGAGGATCGTGCGGTCCATCAGCTCGACCTGGTTGGGGTCGCAGGACAGCGCGTCCTGGGTGGCCGAGATCGCGCCGTGGGTGGTCGCGAAGTGCCCGATCGCGTACACGGTCCGTTTCGGCTTCGGCACCAGGTCGACCACCGCCCGGGTCACCACCACCAGCGTGCCCTCGGCGCCGACCACGAACTTCGCCAGGTCCAGGGGCCGGCCGTCGCCGAAGCCGACCAGCCGGTCGAGCCGGTAGCCGCAGGCGCGGCGCCAGAACACCGGCATCCCGGCCGTGATCGCCGCCTCGTTCGCGGTGACCAGCTCCGGCAGCTCGGCGTAGATCCGCCCGGCCAGCCCGTCGGCCCGCGCCCGCCGGGCCCGCTCCGGTTCGTCCACCGGCTCCAGCCGGGTGCTGGTCCCGTCCGCGAGCACCACGTCCAGGGCGCGCACGTGGTCGATCGTCATGCCGAACGTCAGCGACCCGCTGCCCGCGGAGTTGTTGCCGATCATCCCGCCGATCGTGGCCCGGTTGCTGGTCGAGGTGTCCGGCCCGAACATCAGCCCGTGCGCGGCCGCGGCCGCGTTGAGCTGGTCCTGCACCACCCCGACCTCGACGACGGCGGTGCGCGCGACCGGGTCGAGCTCGAGGATCCGGTTCATGTGCCGCGAGGTGTCCAGCACGATCCCGGGCCCGACGGTCTGCCCGGCCAGGCTGGTCGCGGCACCGCGTGCCACGACCGGGACACCGTGCTCACCGGCGACCGCGACGACGGCGGCCACGTCGTCGGCGTCGAGGGGGAACACCACACCGCGCGGCACGATCGAGTACATGCTCGCGTCCCGGGAGAACAGGTGGCGGCTGTAGTCGTCGAAGGCGACCTCGCCGCGGACGCGGGCGCGCAGGGCCCGTTCCAGCCCGTCCGCCGAGACGGCCGGGGCGGT
>NZ_JADQDD010000493.1 GCF_019263595.1 Pseudonocardia sp. KRD291
AGCGCCATCGCCCGCGCGTCGTTGCCGAGCAGTCCGACGACCGGCGAGGTGACCGCGCCGATCCCGAACTGCAGGGACCCGAGCAGCGCCGACGCCGTCCCGGCGGCCTCGCCGTGGCGGGCCAGTGCGAGGGCGGGTGCGTTCGGGAGCACGAAGCCGCAGCACAGCAGCAGCGCCCACACCGGGCCCACCACACCGGCCAGGCCACCGACACCGGTCGTGGCCAGGACCACCTGCACGACACCGACGGCCACACCGGCGATCATCGCGGCCGTCATGACCTGGCGCGGCTCGAACCAGCGCAGCAGCACCGGGTTCAGCTGGGTGGCGACGACCAGCCAGATCGCGCCCGCGCCGAAGAACAGCCCGAACGCCTGCTGGCTCATGCCGAACTGCTGCTGGTAGACGAACGCCGCGCCGGAGACGTAGCTGAACAGCCCGGCCATGGCCAGGCCGGCGACCAGCACGAGCCCGACGAACGTCCGGTCCCTGAGCAGCGAGCCGTAGGTGCGCATCGTCGGCCCGAACCGGGCGCTGCGACGGCGGTGCGGTGGCAACGTCTCTGGCAGGCCGGTCGTCACCACGACGAGCATGACCAGGCCGTACACGGCCAGGAACACGAACACCCCGCGCCAGGACACCCAGTTCAGCAGCAGCCCACCCAGGGTCGGGGCGATCACCGGGAACGCGCCCATCACCAGGATCAGGCGGGAGAGCATCGTGGCCGCGGCCCGGCCGACGAACAGGTCGCGCACGATCGCGAGGCCGACCACGGCCCCGGCGGAGGCGCCGACGCCCTGCAGCACCCGCAGCACGCCCAGCACCTCGATGCTCGGCGCGACGAAGACCGCGGCCGAGGCCACCACGTGCAGTGCGGCACCGGCGATCAGCGGGCGCCGCCTGCCCCACGCGTCGGACAGCGGGCCGATCAGGATCTGGCCGAGCGCGAGTCCGACCAGGGTTCCGGTCAGGGTGAGCTGCACCGTCGTCTCGGACGCGCCCAGGTCGGTCCCCACCGCGGGCAGCGCCGGCAGGTAGGTGTCGATGGTCAGCGGTCCGAGCGCGATCAGCGCGCCCAGGATCAGAGCTATCCGGAGCCGGCTCGGTACGGCGCTGCGGCCGGTCGCGGTCGACGTGGTCACGTGGTTCCCCCTCGCGGGCCACGACGTGTGCGGCCCGTAACGGTCAACGTGGTCGGCGGCCGGCGTCATTCCCGATCGGGTGGCGGTGAGCAGTGCCACACGGTCCTCGTCCGTACCGTCCTCAGCCCAGCGCGCTGCAGGTCACGGCGGCCGAGCCGGCGGCTCCGCCGGTCGGTCGTGCGGTGCGGGTGTCCAGCACCCGTCCGTCGCTCCCGGTGATCGTGCAGGTCAGGTCCCCGCCGGAGCCGGGGTTCGTGTAGGCGGTCAGAGTGCTGGAGCCGGAGCCGTCCTGTGCCCCGCCGATCGTGCGGTCCCAGGGGAGCCGGCCGGCCTGGTCGCCGCCGGACGAGCCGTCGACGCTCCACATGACCGTCGCGCCGGGGGCGCTGCCGGAGAGCCGGAACGTGTAGCCGGGCGCAGTGGAGATGTCCGCGGCCGGCGCGGCGGCCGGGAGCCGCACGCCGAGGTCCTCCAGGTCGCCGACGAACGCGCCGGTCGCCCGGACGAGGATCACCACACCGGCGACGCCCACCCCGAGCGTGATCAGGCCGAGCGCGGTGCCGATCGCCGACATGGTCCGGTTCGTGGCCACCCCGCGACGGGCCCGCGAGCAGCCCAGCAGGCCGAACACGACCGCGAGCGCGCCCAGCAGCGCCGCGACGATGCCGGTCAGCGGGATCAGGGCGAACGGGAGCCCGACCAGGGCCAGGCACAGCGCGGCGACGCCGAAGCCGTTGCGCGGCGCGACCGGTGCGAGCCGGTGGGCCCACTGCGGCGCGGCCCCGACCGCCGCGCGGTGCTGCTGCGGGTGGCCCGCGCCGTGCCGGGCGCCGGCCCCGCCGGTGCCGAACGGCGGTGTGCCGAACGGGGGCACCGAGGCCAGCAGTGCCTCGGTCACCGCGTCCGACCGCTGCACCGTAGGGGAGACCTCCACCCGTGGCACCG
>NZ_JADQDD010000494.1 GCF_019263595.1 Pseudonocardia sp. KRD291
CGGGACGCGGCCGCGGTCGCCGGACGGAGCCGGGCGCGCGGCACGCTGCTCCGCGCGCCGACCGGTGCCGGCGCGGAGGTGGCGGTCGGTGTCGCGGGAGCCTGTCCCGCGCGCGTCACGACGGGCCGGTGGCCGGGACCGCGATCAGGAGCAGCACCGCGGCGAGCACCGAGAGGGCTGCGCGGAGGTGGTTGGACGGGACCCACTGCTGCGCGAACCCGGCCCAGGCCGCGACGCCGTCGTGGTCCAGAAGGGTGTTCAGCGGGACGTTCACCGCGATCGTCGGGACGAACGCGGCCAGCCCGGCCAGCCCACCGGCGATCCGCCAGCCGCTCCCGGCGCCGCCGGTGACCAGCGGCGACCCGGCCGTGACCAGGCAGAGCAGCGCGGTCCCGGCGAACAGCGTCCCGAACACCGGGTTCAGGATCACCCGGTTCACCTCCTGCATCAGCGCGGTCGCCTCGGCCGGCGGACGCCGGGCCAGCGCCGGCATCACCGCCACCGAGAACGCCAGGTAGGTCCCGCCGAGCACCCCCGACCCGACGGCCGCGGCCCCGGTCAGGGTCCGGAGTATCTGCAGCGCGGTCATCGGAGCGACCCGGCCGGCGGGCGCGCCGACTCCCCGACGGTGCGGTCGGCCCCGCCGAGCACCTCGCGAACGGCCGGGCCGGAGAGGTCCCGCCGGCGCAGCAGGCCCGTGGCCGCGTCGCCGACGTCGCGGCCGGCCACCACCGGCAGCGCGCCGGCCTGTCCGCCGGTGTGCTCGGTCGTCCCCGGAACGGTGATCATTTCGGTGTCCTCCTCGATCGGCGTGTGCGTCCACTGTCGCGGCCGCGGTGAGGACGGAGAATGACCGTGAATCTGCTGTTCGTGCTCGATCGTCCTGGCACGATGGACGACCGGTCATCGGTCGGGGACCCTGGGCGTCATGGACCAGCAGCCGCCGTGGGCGGCCACCGACCCGGTCGGCGAGGCGCTGCACGTGCTGCGGATGAGCGGCACCTTCTACTGCCGCTCCGAGCTGACCGCGCCCTGGGGCATGACGCTGCCGCGCACCCCCGGCTGCCTGTGGTTCCACACGGTCACCTCGGGTGGCTGCGAGCTGGAGGTGACCGGTGGCGAGTCGGTGTCGTTGCGGCCGGGTGAGCTCGTGCTCGTCCCGCGCGGTGACGAGCACCGGCTGCGCAGCGCGCCGGGCGTCGCGACACCGGACATCCGCTCGATCCCGCACCCGATGCTCGACGACCGTTACGTGCTGCTGCGCCACGGCGGCGACGGCGACGCCACCCGGATGGTGTGCGGCGCCGTCCGGTTCGAGCACCCCGCCGCGCGCGGGCTCCTCGACCTCCTGCCCGGGCTGATCCGGGTGGAGCCCACGGCGGGCTCCGACCGCTGCCACGACACGTTGCGCCTGATCGCGGCCGAGGTCGAGGACCTGCGCCCCGGCGGGGAGGCGGTGATCACCCGGCTGGCCGACGTGCTCGTCATCCAGGCCCTGCGGCAGTGGCTGGCGCACGACCCGGCCGCGCGGACGGGCTGGCTGGGTGCGCTCGCCGACGACCGGATGGGACGCGTGCTGGCCCAGGTACACCGCGACCCGTCCCGCGACTGGACGGTGACCTCGCTGGCCGCGACGGCGTCGATGTCGCGGTCGGCATTCGCGGCGCGGTTCACCGAGCTGGTCGGGGAGCCGGCGATGGCGTACGTGACGCGGTGGCGGATGCACGTCGCGGCCGACGCGCTGACCTCGGGCGACGCGACCGTGGCGGAGCTGGCCGGGCGGCTGGGCTACCGGTCCGAGGCCGCGTTCAGCCGGGCGTTCAGCCGGACCGTCGGGGAGTCGCCGGGGGCGCTGCGACGTCGCTCGGATCGGGGAGTCTCGAGATCTCTAGTGGCGAGCCTAGAAAGCTGAAGACGGTCCGATCCGCACCCCTCCCGTCGATCCGCACCTCCTGCACCGGGTGCGGATGGCGGCCAGGGGTGCGGATTCGACGATCTAGTTGTATCTCGGTTCACGAGTAGAGATGGGTAGACCACGCGATCGACGCCGGCCGATCACGCCGTC
>NZ_JADQDD010000495.1 GCF_019263595.1 Pseudonocardia sp. KRD291
GGCGACCACGAGACGCGCCCCGCCCCCGCGGCGCGCCACGAGCGACACGGCGAACGCGGTCCCGTCCGCGGTGTGGGCGAACACGTTGCCGAGCAGCGCGTCCACGCAGGCCTCCAGGTCGCCCTTGCCGATGGCCACCGGCAGCGGCCCGTCCGCGACGTCGACGGTGGTGGCCCGTTCGGTGTCCTCGGCCAGCACCGCCCAGAACGCGACGCGGTCCCGGACCACGGCCGCGGCGTCGCAGGTCGCGGCGTCGGTACCGCGCCGGCGCGCCTGCTCGATCGCGCCGGTCACCGCCCGCTGCACACCGTCGACGCCACCGGAGATCCGGGCGGCGTCGTCCGGGTCGCGCAGCGACTCGGCGTCCAGGCGCAGCGCGGTCAGCGGGGTGCGCACCCGGTGCGCGAGGTCGGCGACGGTCTCCCGCTCCTCGCGCAGCAGCTCCGAGATCCGTCCGGCCAGCCCGTTCAGCGCCCCGGCCACGACGCCCAGCTCGGCAGGCGCGGCGGCGTCGGCGCGGGCGGCCAGCTCGCCGCGGGCGAGCCGGTCGGAGACCTCCGCCAGGTCGGTCGTCGCGTCCACCAGGGAGCGGGCCAGCCGGTCGGCGAGCAGCAGCCCGCCGGCCAGCAGAAGCACCGAGAGCCCGGCCAGCAGCAGCCAGGACCGCCCGACGCCGCGGGTGAGCTCGGCGTCGGGCACCAGGATCCGGATCGCGCCGCCCGCGCCGGCGGTGTCCCGGACCGCGAACACGATCTCCCGCCCGCCGTCGACGTCGGTGGACGCGCTCGTCCCGCGGGCACCGAGCTCGACCAGGGGGGTCCGCGGCGCGGAGGTGCCGAGCATGCCGCCGCCCGGGAGGAACAGCGTGACGTCGGCGACCGTCGTCGCGTCGACCTGGGTGACGCTCAGGTTCAGCGCCGCCCGGTCCGCGGTGGCCACCAGTGGGGTCAACGACTGCGCCTCGGCGGTGGCGGTGCCGACCGCACGGTCGACCGCGACCGTGCGCACCAGCAGCGCCAGCGGCACCGCGAACGCGACCAGGACGAGCAGCATCATGGCCCCGACCAGGACCAGGATCCGGCGGCGCACCCGCTCAGCCCTGCCCGGTCGGCGTGGCGGGGGGCGCGCTCAGGCGCACCCCGACACCACGCACCGAGTGCAGGTAACGAGACTCCTGCGCGGTCTCGCCGAGCTTGCGCCGCAGCCACGACAGGTGCACGTCGACGGTCTTGTCGGCCCCGCCGTAGGGCTGCTGCCAGACCTCGGTGACCAGCTCCCGCTTGCTCACCACCTGCCCCTCCCGGGCGGCGAGGTAGTGCAGCAGGTCGAACTCGCGCGGGGTCAGCTCCAGGGTCTCGCCGGAGAGCGTGACCTGCCGGGCCCGCGGGTCGATCCGCAGGTCCCCGACCACGACGGCGGGATCCGGCCCGGCCTCGACGGCCCGGCGCAGCACGGCCCGGATGCGGGCGTCGAGCTGGGCCGCGCCGAACGGCTTGACCAGGTAGTCGTCCGCGCCCGCGTCGAGCACGGCGACGATCTCGGCCTCGTCGTCGCGGGCCGTCGCGACGATCACCGGGACCCGGCTGACGCCGCGCAGCATCCGCAGCATGGTGGCGCCGTCGAGGTCGGGCAGCCCCAGGTCGAGCACCACCACGTCCGGCCGGTTGCCGACGGCGCCCTCCAGCCCGGCCATGGCGGTCGGTGCCGAGTCGACGGCGTGCCCGCGCTCGCCCAGCCCGCGGATCAGCGCACCCCGGATCGCGGGGTCGTCCTCGACGATCAGTACCTGGGCCACCCGAGGAACGGTAGGCCACGCCGGGGACCGGCCGGAGCGCCCCGAGCCGATCTTGGGGCTCGCTTAGCCCCGCTTTAACCCGGCCCGGGCGCATGCTTGCCGGATGTCGCGTCGATCCGCCCGTACCGGGGTGCTGCTGGCCCTGTGGGTCGCCGCCGCGGCCGGCGCGCTGCTGCTCGGGCTCTCCGCCGTCGGGACGATCGGCAGCGGCCTGACCGGCGGGGCGTCGTCACCGCCGCTGAGCGCCGCCGACATCGACGCGCG
>NZ_JADQDD010000496.1 GCF_019263595.1 Pseudonocardia sp. KRD291
TGTGAACTCCCCCAGGGCCGGAAGGCAGCAAGGGTCAACAGGCTCTGGCGGGTGCGCGGGGTCCCCTCATGTCTCGGGCCCGTGTCGTGGTCCGCCCTCGGGCGCTGTCGGTGCCCCTCGGTAGCCTCGCGGGCGTGGCACTGGCTCTGTACCGCAAGTACCGCCCGGCCAAGCTCGCCGAGGTGGTGGGGCAGGAGCACGTCACCGAGCCCCTGGCCACGGCGCTCACCGCGGGGCGGATCAACCACGCGTACCTGTTCTCCGGTCCCCGGGGCTGCGGCAAGACGTCCTCGGCCCGGATCCTGGCCCGCTCGCTGAACTGCGTGCAGGGCCCGACGCCGGAGCCGTGCGGCGTCTGTGACTCCTGCATCGCGCTCGCGCCCGAGGGCCCCGGCTCGATCGACGTGGTGGAGCTCGACGCGGCCTCGCACGGCGGCGTCGAGGACGCCCGCGAGCTGCGTGACCGGGCGTTCTACGCCCCCGCCGAGTCGCGCTACCGGGTGTTCATCGTCGACGAGGCGCACATGGTCACCACGCAGGGCTTCAACGCCCTGCTCAAGATCGTGGAGGAGCCGCCGGACCACCTGGTCTTCATCTTCGCCACCACCGAGCCGGAGAAGGTGCTGCCGACGATCCGGTCGCGCACGCACCACTATCCGTTCCGGCTGATCCCGCCGGGCACCATGCGGTCGCTGCTGGAACGGATCTGCGGCGACGAGGGCGTGACCGTCGCCCCGCCGGTGTTCCCGCTGGTCATCCGGGCCGGTGGGGGCTCGGCGCGGGACACGCTCTCGGTGCTCGACCAGCTACTGGCCGGGGCCGGGCCCGACGGCGTCGCCTACGAGCGCGCGGTGGCGCTGCTCGGCGTCACCGACGCGGCGCTGATCGACGACACGGTGGACGCGCTGGCCGCGGGCGACGGCGCGGCCGTCTACCAGGCGGTGGACCGGCTGGTCGAGGCCGGGCACGACCCCCGCCGGTTCGCCTCCGACCTGCTGCAGCGCCTGCGCGACCTGATGCTGGTGCAGGCCGTGCCGGAGGCCGCGGAGCGCGGCCTGGTCGACGGGGCGGAGGACGAGCTGTCCCGGATGACCGACCAGGCGTCCCGCCTCGGCGCCGCGACGCTCGCCCGTTACGGCGAGATCGTGCACAACGGGCTGGTCGAGATGCGTGGGGCGACCGCTCCGCGGCTGCTGCTCGAACTGCTCTGCGCGCGGATGCTGCTCCCCGCGGCGACCACGACGGACGCCGGACTGCTGGAGCGTCTCGAGCGCATCGAGCGACGCAACGCGATCGCCCCCGAACCCGGCGCGGCCGGCGGCGCCGACGCCGAACCGGCGAAGCGGACCTTCGTCCGCCCGACCGAACGGGCCGCGGGACCTCCGGCCGCGGAGGGGCCCAAGCCCGCTGAGTCCAAGCCTGCGGAGACCAAACCTGCCGAGGCCAAGCCCGCGGAGAGCAGGCCGGCGGAGACCAGGGCGGCGGAGACCAAGCCCGCGGAAACCGGACCCGCGGAGACCGCGGCGCCGGCGTCCGAGGTGTCGGAGATCGAGCAGGAGACCGGGGACGACGTCGTCGAGCCGAGCCGTCCCTCGCCGGAGGACCTGCCTCCGCAGGTCGCCGCCGCCGCATCGGCCGCGACGGGTGCCGCTCCCGCCGAGCAGCCGCAGGCCGGACCGTCTCGGGAAGCGCAGGCGCAGGCTGGCCCGCCGCAGGCGGAACCACGGTCGGAGCGACCGGCGCCGGAGTCCGGGGCCGGAGCGGAGTCGGGTGCGCCGGAGAACGGACCTGCGGAGCCCGCCGAGCCCGCTCCGGCCGCGTCGTCGCTGGACGCGGCCGCGGTGCGACGGGTGTGGCCGGAGATCCTCGCCGCGGCGCGCCAGCGCAGTCGCAGCACCGAGGCGCTGATGGTGAATGCGACCGTGCGCGCCGTGGACGGCGACACGCTGGTGCTGACGATCGGCTCGGCCCCGCTGGCCCGGCGGCTGTCCGAGGCCCGCAACACCGACGTGATCGTCGAGTCGTTGCGCGCGGTG
>NZ_JADQDD010000497.1 GCF_019263595.1 Pseudonocardia sp. KRD291
TTTGTTTGACCTGAAGTGAACTTCAGTTCGTAGTGTGTCCGCCATGAGCATGGACATGAGCGCATGGATGGCCCTGCGCAACGCGAGCCAGGAACCGGGGCGGCAGCGGCAGCCGGCGGGCGTGGTGGCCCGGCGGATCGCCGGGTTCGCCCGGCCGCACCGTCGCCGGATCGGCGCCTTCCTGCTGTTCAGCGTCGTCGGCGCGGTACTGACGGTGGCCACGCCCCTGCTCGCGGGCCGGGCCACCGATGCGATCACCTCCGGTGCGGCGGTCTCGGTGCTGGCCGGCATCGCCGTGCTGATCGCGGTGATCGCCGTCGTGGAGGCCGGAGCCGGGCTGGTCGAGCGCTGGCTCTCGGCGAACCTGGGCGAGGGCCTGATCTGGCAGCTGCGTACCGCGGTGTTCGACCACGTGCAGCGGATGCCGGTCGCGTTCTTCACCCGCACCCGGACCGGCGCGCTGGTCAGCCGCCTGAACAACGACGTGATGGGCGCGCAGCGCGCGTTCAGCGACACCCTGTCCGGGGTGGTCAGCAACCTGGTCACGCTCGTGCTGACACTCGTCGTGATGCTGGCGATCTCGTGGCCGGTCACGCTGCTCACGCTCGTGCTGCTCCCGCTGTTCGTCCTCCCGGCCCGCCGGATGGGCCGCCGGCTCGCGGCGCTGCAGCGCGAGGCCGCCGAGCACAACGCGGCCATGAGCAGCCGGATGACCGAACGGTTCTCCGCCCCCGGGGCCACCCTGATCAAGCTGTTCGGCCGACCGGAGCAGGAGTCGGTCGAGTTCGCCGACCGGGCCGAGCGGGTGCGCGCGATCGGCGTGCGCTCGGCGATGGTCCAGTGGGTCTTCGTGACGGCGCTGACGCTCGCGTCGTCGCTGGCGGTGGCCCTGGTCTACGGCCTGGGTGGGTACTTCGCGCTGCGCGGCGCACTGCAGGCCGGCGACGTGGTGGCGCTGGCCATGCTGCTGACGCGTCTCTACGCGCCGCTGACCGCGCTGGCCGGGGCCCGGATCGAGATCATGAGCGCGCTGGTCAGCTTCGAGCGGGTGTTCGAGGTGCTCGACCTGGAGCCGATGATCGCCGACGCGCCGGACGCACGCCCGGTACCCGACGGCGGGGTGTCGGTCGAGTTCGACCGCGTCCGGTTCGGCTACCCGACCGCCGAGAAGGTCTCGCTGGCCTCGCTCGAGGAGGTCGCGACGCTGGACACCCGCGGCGGCGAGGAGGTCCTGCACGACGTCTCGTTCACGGTGCGCCCCGGCGCGATGGTGGCGCTGGTCGGCTCGTCCGGGGCCGGGAAGTCGACGGTGGCACAGCTGCTGGCGCGGCTCTACGACGTCGACTCCGGCTCGGTGCGCCTGGCCGGGCACGACGTGCGCGAGCTGACCGGGGAGTCGATCCACCGGGCCGTCGGGTTCGTGACCCAGGACGGGCACCTGCTGCACGACACGATCGCGGCCAACCTGCGGATCGGCGCCCCGTCGGCGACCGACGAGCAGCTGTGGGACGCCCTCGAACGGGCACGGCTCGGCGATCTGGCCCGGTCACTGCCGGACGGGCTGGGCACGGTCGTCGGCGAGCGCGGGTACCGCCTGTCCGGCGGGGAGCGGCAGCGGATCACGATCGCGCGGCTGCTGCTGGCCCGGCCGCGCGTCGTCGTGCTGGACGAGGCGACGGCCAGCCTGGACTCGACGTCCGAGGCCGCGGTGCAGGCCGCGCTGACCGAGGCGCTGGCCGACCGGACCGCGATCGTGATCGCGCACCGGCTCTCCACGATCCGCCGGGCGGACGAGATCCTGGTCCTCGAGGCCGGACGGGTCGTCGAGCGCGGCACGCACACGTCGCTGACGGCCGGGGACGGGCGCTACGCGGAGCTGCACCGCACCCAGTTCGCGGAGCCGGTCGCGGCGTGAGCTGCTCCGCGCTCAGTATCGATGCGCGGCTCCGCAGGCTTCGCGCTCAGTATCGATGCGCGGCTCCGCA
>NZ_JADQDD010000498.1 GCF_019263595.1 Pseudonocardia sp. KRD291
GGTACCCGTGTGGGGCCGGCGGGAACCGCCGGCCATCGTCGGTCGTCGCGGCCGTCGCCGCAGCGCGGCGGTGCGAGGCCCCGCACACGGTCGCCGACGTCACCCGTGCCCCGGCCCACGACCGCGTTCGCGGAACCCGGCGGGGCCGGTAGGGTCCTCGCCCGTGCCCATTCCCGGTCCCGGTTACGCCATCACCGCCCGCGTCGACGCCCCCGCCACGTCCACATCGGCGGGTGACCTGACCGCCGCGGTGGGCCTCGTCGGCGGCGTCGTCACCGCGTTCGACGTCGTGGAGGCGAAGACCGACTCGATCGTCGTCGACCTCAGCGCCAACGCGCGCAACACGGAGCACGTCGAGGAGATCAAGGACGCGATCGACGCCCTGGAGGGCTTCTCCGTCCGCAAGGTCTCCGACCGGACGTTCCTGCTGCACCTCGGCGGCAAGATCGAGGTCCGCTCGAAGGTCAGCCTGCGCACCCGCGACGACCTGTCCCGGGCCTACACGCCGGGCGTCGCGCGGGTCAGCCGGGCGATCGCGGCCAACCCCGAGGACGCGCGCCGCCTGACGATCAAGCGCAACACGGTCGCCGTGGTCACCGACGGGTCGGCCGTGCTCGGGCTGGGCAACATCGGCGCGGCCGCCGCGATGCCGGTGATGGAGGGCAAGGCGGCGCTGTTCAAGCAGTTCGCCGGCGTCGACGCCTGGCCGGTCTGCCTGGACACCCAGGACACCGAGGAGATCATCCGGACGGTCCAGATCCTCGCGCCCGGCTACGGCGGGATCAACCTGGAGGACATCGCCGCACCGCGCTGCTTCGAGATCGAGCGACGCCTGCGCGAGATGCTCGACATCCCGGTGTTCCACGACGACCAGCACGGCACGGCCGTCGTCGTGCTGGGAGCGCTGCGCAACGCACTGCGCGTGGTCGGCAAGCGGTTCGCCGACGTCAAGGTCGTGGTCTGCGGGGTCGGCGCGGCCGGCTCGGCGGTCATCCGGCTCCTCGGTTCGGAGAAGACCGCGGACGTGATCGCGGTCGACGTCGACGGCATCGTGCACCCGGACCGCCCCGGCATGGACGAGAACCTGGCGTCCATCGCGGCACAGACGAACAAGGGCGGGAAGACCGGTTCGCTGGCCGACGCCCTGGTCGGCGCCGACGTGTTCGTGGGCGTCTCGGCGCCGAACCTGTTCGGGGCGGACGAGCTCGCCACCATGGCCGAGAAGTCCATCGTGTTCGCGCTGGCCAACCCGGACCCCGAGGTCGACCCGTCGGTGGCCCAGCAGCACGCCGCCGTCGTCGCCACCGGGCGTTCGGACTACCCGAACCAGATCAACAACGTGCTCGCGTTCCCCGGCGTGTTCCGCGGCCTGCTCGACGCGCAGGCGCACGACATCACCGACGCGATGATGCTCGCCGCCTCGGCCGCGATCGCCGACGTGGTGGCGGAGCCGAACCCGTCGTTCATCGTGCCCAGCGTGTTCGACACGACCGTCGCCCCGGCCGTCGCCGAGGCCCTGCGCACCGCGGCCGGCAAGCAGGCCCGCAAGGGTGAGGTCGAGGCGGGCTGACCTCCGGCCCGGGCCTGCACTCTGCCCCGGCCCGCAGCCCGGCCGGGGGCCGGGTCCGCGCCGCGGGCCGGGAGCACCATCGCCGAGGCGACGACGGCGGCGAGCAGCGCCGTGCCGACGGCGACCCGCCTCGGTCCCCGCACGGGTGCGGGCTCCCGCGTCCCCCGCACGGGTGCGGGCTCAGGTGTCCCCTGCACGGGTGCGGGCTCTCGCGTCGGCCGCCCGGCGGCGTCGACGAACGCGCGGGCCGCGTCGTCGACCCGGCCGAGGTCCGGCGGGGCGCCGCCCAGGACCGTCCGGAGACGGTCGGCGGCCGCGCCGGTCCCGGCCGTCTCGACCGTGACGGCGACCGGCCGGTGCAGCC
>NZ_JADQDD010000499.1 GCF_019263595.1 Pseudonocardia sp. KRD291
AGGCGGCGTCGATCTCCTGCCCGCGGGTGTCGCGGACGGTGCAGGCGACGCCGGAGGCCTGCACGCGGGCCACGAACTCGTCCTGCACCGGGCGCGGGGACGCGTCCCACTCGCTGCCCGGGGTCGGGTTGAGCGGGATCAGGTTCACGTGCACGCGCGACGTGCCGATGTGCTGCCGCAGCAGCTTGCCCAGCAGGTCGGCGCGCCAGGGCTGGTCGTTGACGTCGCGGATCAGGGCGTACTCGATCGACACCCGGCGCCCGGTCGTCGTCGCGTAGCGGCGCGCCGCGTCGAGGACCTCGGCGACCTTCCAGCGGTTGTTCACCGGGACGAGGGTGTCGCGCAGCTCGTCGTCCGGGGTGTGCAGCGACACCGCCAGGGTGACCGGAAGGCCCTCCGCGGTGAGCTTGTCGATCGCCGGGACCAGGCCGACCGTCGACACCGTGACCCCGCGCGCCGAGATGCCCAGCCCGTCCGGGGCGGGTTCGGTGATCCGGCGGACGGCGGCGATCACGCGCTTGTAGTTGGCCAGCGGCTCGCCCATGCCCATGAACACGACGTTGGACAGCCGCGCCGGCTCGTCGAGCGCGCCGTCGCGGGCCGCGGCGGCGGCCTGGCGGACCTGGTCGACGATCTCACCGGTGGACAGGTTGCGCTGCAGCCCGCCCTGGCCGGTCGCGCAGAACGGGCAGGCCATGCCGCAGCCGGCCTGGCTGGACACGCAGACCGTCGCGCGCCCGGGGTAGCGCATCAGCACCGACTCGGCGAGCGTGCCGTCGTGGCCGCGCCAGAGCGTCTTGCGGGTGGCGCCGCCGTCGCAGCTGCGTTCGGTGACCGGCGTGACCAGGGCCGGGAGAAGTCCGGAGAGCGTCTCGCGGGCACCGGCGGGCAGGTCAGTCATCGCCTCGAGGTCGGCGGTGAGGCGGCCGAAGTAGTGCCGGGCGAGCTGGTCGAGCCGGAACCGGGGTACGCCGATCTCCCGGGCGACCTCGGCGCGGTCGGACGGGTCGAGGTCGGCGAGATGGCGCGGCGGGGTGGCACGGCGCGGGGCGTCGAACACCAGCGGGAGGGCAGTCATGACCCCCCCAGTGTGCCAGTCCCCGGCCGCGGCCCCCGATCGGCGGAGCGGGACGGGGCCCGTCTCAGCGTCGATGCTCGTTCCGCACGCTGCTCTCAGCGACGGACGCGGCGGCGCAGCTCGTCGAGCAGGCCCAGACGGCGCATCCCGGCCACCCACAGCACCAGCCCGCAGCCCAGACCGATCACCGGCTGGGACTGCGACACCCCGGGCGAGTTCAGCGCCAGGAACGCACCCACCGCGGCCAGCACCAGCACCAGCGCACCGACGGCGACCAGCGAACGTTCCTCCAGCACCGTCGACGCCATGATCAGCAGCACGCCGATGAGCGCCGCGGACAGTGCTGTGCCGAGCTCGCCGTAGCTGATCAGCGACAGCAGGATCGGGAACAGGAACAGCCCGATCACCCCGGCCGCGATCAGGCGCTGCATCCGGGTCCTGCGCGCCGGGTGCAGCTGCACCGCCATCGCGCGCCTGCGGTGCCGCACGCTCCACAGCCAACCGGCCAGCCCGAGACCCAGCGCGACCAGCAACGTCCCCGCCCCGGCGTCCAGGCCGGCCGCGCCGACCACCCAGGCCAGGGTGCCGAGCACGATCTCCAGGCTCGGCACGGGGACGCCGACGACGGCCGCTCGCACGGTGTGGGGCATGGGTCCACGGTAGCGAGCCCGTGCGGGCACCGGCACTGCCCTGCCGGGCGCCGGGCCCGCCGCGCCGTCACCGGGGCGCCCGTCGGGCCTCGGAGCTGCGACGGCGCGTCGTGCCGCTGTGGCAGGCTGGACGTACCCGAACCGGCCGCACGTCCGGATGTCACCGATCCCGGCGCGGCCCCACCAC
>NZ_JADQDD010000005.1 GCF_019263595.1 Pseudonocardia sp. KRD291
GGGGGGATTCCCGCGGCGAGCGACCCGCGGGTCCCGCGCCCGCCCGTCGAACCGGACCCGTCACTGTTCGGCTTCGCCCGGCGCACCCGCAGCCGCCGCGGATCACGGCTGTTCACCCTGTTCTTCGTGCTGGTCTTCGCCGTGATCGTGATCCAGACCGTGGTGTCGATCGTCTGACCGGGTACGACCGCTCGCCCGCTCGTCCGGACCAACGTCGCACCGCACGGCGCCGTCCTTCCACGTGTGTCGGAGGCGCCGACTACCCTGAGGGCCACTACCGGCTCGTCGCCGGGGCCCGTCAACCGCCGATCCAGCGTCGCCGAACCACACCCGGCGACCCCGGCCCGGTACGAGGAGGTGAGCCGCCATCGGTTCCCCCGCGAGCTCGCAGGTTTCCGCGCCCACGTCGCACCGGGTGTCGTCGGTGCTGGCGATCCCGGCGTTCCGCCGGCTGTGGACGGTCACCGCGATCACCTCCACCGGCGAGTGGCTCTCGGTCCTGGCGATGACGTCGCTGGCGACCCACCTCGCCGCCGGCGCCGGGTACACGGCGCAGAGCTTCGCGCTCGGCGGCACGGTGGCGGCCAAGCTGCTGCCGTCGCTGCTGTTCGGGCCGCTGGCCGGTGCGCTGGCCGACCGGTTCGACCGGCGCAAGCTGATGGCCACCTGCGACACGCTGAAGTTCCTGCTGCTGTTCTCGATCCCGATCGTCGGGTCCCTGTGGTGGCTGCTCGCGGCCACGTTCCTGATCGAGCTGTGCGCGATGTTCTGGATCCCGGCCAAGGACGCGGCGGTGCCGAACCTGCTGCGCCGCCCGGACCAGATGGAGACGGCCGCCCAGCTCGGGCTCGTCGTCACCTACGGCGTCGCCGTGGCCGGCGGAGCCGGACTGTTCGCGCTGGTCACGAAGTTCGCCCCGCTGGTGGACGCGACGACGCCGACGACCGCGGTCTACCTGGCGCTGTTCGTGAACTCGTTCGCGTTCCTGTTCTCCGCGCTGATGGTGTGGTTCCGGATCCCGGAGCTCTCCGGGCGCCCGAACAAGGCGGACCGGGCCGCGAAGCCGCCGTCGCTGGCGTTCATGCTCCGCGACGGCTTCACGTTCGTCGCGACCACGCCGCTGATCCGCGGCCTGGTGATCGGCATCATCGGCGCGTTCACCGCGGGCGGCGCCGTGATCGCGACGGCGAAGCTCTACTCGTCGAGCCTGGGCGGCGGCGACGCGGCCTACTCGATCCTGTTCGTGGGCGTGTTCGGCGGTCTCGCGCTCGGGATGGCGGTCGGGCCGCGCCTGGCCCAGCGGCTGCCGCACAACCGCCTGTTCGGCACCGCGATCGTCGGTGCCGGGCTGTCGCTGGTGGTGGTCGCGCTCGCCGTGCACCTGTTCATGGCGATCGTCGCGGTGATGTTCGTCGGCGGCTTCGCCGGCGTCGCGTTCCTGACCGGTCTGACGATCATCGGCACCCAGGTCGCGGACGAGGTCCGCGGCCGGGTCAACGCGTTCGTGCAGTCGCTGGTGCG
The DNA here is from genome assembly GCF_019263595.1 of Pseudonocardia sp. KRD291. GTDB lineage: Bacteria > Actinomycetota > Actinomycetes > Mycobacteriales > Pseudonocardiaceae > Pseudonocardia. The sequence continues at coordinate 1,522 of NZ_JADQDD010000005.1, forward strand.
GGTGGTGCTGCTCGGCGCGATGTCGCTGGTGCCGATCGTGGTCGGCGTGGTCGCGACCCGCACGGTCACCATCGACGGCACCCCGTACCTGGTCGACGGCACCCGGTTCGTCCTGGCCGGAGCCGGCATCGTCGCCGCGGTCGTCGGCACGTTCGCCTACCGGCAGATGGACGACCGCCGCCTCGAGCCGCTGCTCACCGATCTGGTTGCCGCGCTGCGCCACGGTGAGCGCCGCACCGGCTCCGGCGTGCTGATCGCGGTCGAGGGCGCCACCCCGGCCGAGACCTCGCGCCAGGCCGAGCTCCTCGCGGCGTCGCTGCGCGAGCGCGGGCACCGCGTGGTGGAGCCGGACGACGAGGGCGACGAGGCACGGTGGAGCGCCGCGACCCGCGAGGCAGACCTGGCCGGCGCGCGCGCCAAGGCCCTGGCCGCGGCCGCGGTCCGGGCCGACCTGGTGGAGCGCGTGATCCGCCCGGCGCTGGAGTCCGGCGCCGTGGTGGTGATGGACCGGTTCATGGCCAGCCCGCTGGCCCAGTTCGGGGTGGCCGCCGAGCAGATGGGCGCCGCGCCCGACGACGGCGAGCTGGAGAACCTCGGCAAGTGGGCCTCGGGCCGGCTGCGTCCGGACATGTCGGTGCTGCTCGACCGGGCGCCGGACGCCGCCGGTGGCGCCGCCGCCCCGGTCGCCGGGGCCGAGCACGCCCGGGTGCAGAAGCTGCTGGCCAGGATGGTCGCGGTGGAACCGCACCGGCACGTCGTGATCGACGCCGACGGCACCGAGGACGACGTCGCCGAACGCGTGCGCGACGGCGTGTTCCCGCTGGTTCCGGCCCCCGGTGCCGCGGCTGCCGACGCCGGGACCGTCTCCACGTCGACGACCGCCACCGGCCCGATCCCGGCGGTCACCGACGACGGCCCCCCGCCGGCCCGATCCTGAGCCCGCGCCGATGAGTGTCTGGGACGACGTCGTCGGCCAGCCCGCGGTCGTCGCCGAGCTCGGCGACGCCGCGTCGGACCCCGCGTCGATGACGCACGCGTGGCTGTTCACCGGCCCGCCCGGCTCCGGGCGCTCGAACGCCGCGCGCGCGTTCGCAGCGGCCCTGGAGTGTCCCGACCAGGGCTGCGGGCAGTGCGCGTCGTGCCGCACGATCCTGTCCGGCACGCACGCCGACGTCCGCGAGATCGTGCCCGAGGGCCTGTCCATCTCGGTCGCCGAGATGCGCAGCCTGGTCCAGCTCGCCGCCCGCAGGCCGGCCACCGCGCCCTGGCAGATCGTGATCATCGCCGACGCCGACCGGCTCACCGAGGGCGCATCGAACGCCCTGCTCAAGGCCGTGGAGGAGCCGGCGCCGGAGACGGTGTTCCTGCTCTGCGCGCCGTCGGACCACCCCGACGACGTGCCGGTGACGATCCGCTCCCGCTGCCGCCTGGTGCACCTGCGCAGCCCGTCCGCCGGTGCCGTGGCCGGCGTGCTGCGCGACCGCGACGGCATCGACCCCGACCAGGCGCAGTGGGCCGCCTCGGTGTCCGGTGGCCATGTCGGACGGGCCCGGCGCCTGGCCCGCGACCCCCAGGCGAGGTCGCGCCGCGAGTCGATCCTGGCGGTGCCGACCCAGCTGCACCGCCTCGGCGACGCGTTCTTCCACGCCGAGTCCCTGATCCGCTCCGCCGAGACCGAGGCGAACGACCTGCGCGAGCAGCGCGACGAGACCGAACGCGAGGAGCTCTCCGTCGCGATGGGCGGGGGCGGCACCGGCAAGGGCGTCGCGGGCGCGGCGCGAGCCGCCAAGGCCGCCGAGCGCGATCTGGAGAAGCGCCAGAAGTCCCGCGCCACCAGGACCCAGCGCGACGCACTGGACCGCGCCCTGGTCGACCTGGCGGGCTTCTACCGGGACACCCTGATCGCGGCGACCGGTGCCGACGTGGCGCTCACCAACCCCGACCGCGAGCACGAGATCCGGATCGCCGCCGCCGAGTGGAGGTCCGAGTCCGCGCTGCGCCGGCTGGAGGCGGTGCTGGCCTGCCGGGACGCTCTGGAGCAGAACGTGAAGCCCCGGATCGCGGTCGAGGCCATGATGACCGCCCTGCACCGTGGATGACACTGCAGCGTGGATGACTGTCCCCTGATCCTCACCGCGCTCCTCGACGAGCCGGCCCGGCAGCACTTCGACGACCTGCGCCGCCGCCACTTCCCGGCCGGGCGCAACCACATCGACGCCCACCTCACCCTGTTCCACCACCTCCCCGGCGATCACGAGTCCGAGATCTCCCACACGGTGTCCGACGCCGTGCGCCGCCCGGCCCCGACGGCGCGGGTGACCGGCGTGCGCCTGCTCGGCCGGGGCGTCGCGTTCACCCTCGCCTGCCCCGAGCTCGCCACGCTCCGCCGCGACCTGGCGCGCGCCTGGGACCCCTGGTTGACCGGTCAGGACCGGGGCAAGGACGACCTGCACGTGACGGTGCAGAACAAGGTCGACCCGTCCGAGGCCCGCGCCCTGCACGACGGTCTCGCCTCCGGCTTCGAGCCCTACGACGTGCCGGTGACCGGCCTGGCCCTCTGGCACTACCGGGGCGGTCCCTGGTCACCCGGCCCCCGCCACCACTTCGACGACGTCCGCTCCTGAGTTCGCACCCCTCCCATCCATCCGCACCTCCTGCAGCAGGTGCGGACGGACGGAAGCTGTGCGGCTGCGGACCCACCCCGGGGTGACGGGTGGACGACGGGCGGCCGGTACACTTCCGACCGCAGTACCCGCCGCCTTAGCTCAGTCGGTTAGAGCGACGCACTCGTAATGCGTAGGTCGGGAGTTCGACTCTCCCAGGCGGCTCTCCAGGTCGGAGGCCCATTGAGGGTCCCTGGCCGCCCCTCAGGAGCCGGTTCGTGGCCTCCCGGTCGTCTTGGCGTCAGGTGATGGCCTCCGCGAAGCGCCCCGGCCCCGTCGGCAGGCCTCGATCTCCTGGCTCCCGAGCGGCTCCGCGCGCGTGGAGTCCGCTCGCAGGCGGAGGCATCCGCGTAATCCACGGAATCCTGCGCGGCGCGTGCCACCGAGTGATCCGCTTGGGCTTGATCGTTGCAGTCCCTCGATCGAGCCGCCCTCGGTACCGAGGCCGAGCCTGTCGATCGCGGAAGGAGCCGCGCGCGTCACCTGATCTGGCTCGCAATGACCACTGGCGCGCTGATGTCCTCGCCGGCGGGTAGCCCGATCGAGTGATACGGCTTCAGTCGAGCTTGACCACAAGTAGAGCGTCGAAGCCTGTCCATCCGCACGTCGACGACGTCTCGGCCGCTCCTGTCGCAAACCGCCTAGCTGCACATACGGATAGTTCTCGTCATACTGACCTTGTCTGGCGAGTGACTGTCGTCCCACCATAAACGGTCATCGATGACTGCAAATAGGGAACGAGTCGGCGGCAACCAGCGCGCATCCTGCGCAGTCTGGTGCTCGTTGAGGTCTTTCGACACACCGCGGACGACAAGTCCGGTCCAGGGGGCACCTCGAGGAGGAGGACGGTATGGGTGAAAGTACGACCCGGGTGGCGTTCATGCGCCGCTGTGACTCCGGCACTCAGTGGCGGGTTCGAGGGCGCCGAATGCCCCGGCCGCAGGAGGGCCAGGTCATCGACCTGCTGCTCGCCTCGCGCCGGCTGCTCGACCCGGGCACACTGCCCCATCCCGAGCACGTCGTCGACCACCCGTCGGCCCGTGTCGTCCTGAAGGCGATCTGGGCGTCGGCCATGGCCACCCTCACGACTGGAACGAACAGCGTCTCGCCGGACCTCGTGCAGGTGCTGCAGGCGGTCAAGGAGCTCGACGAGAGACTCCTGCTCGACCAGATCGCCAGCCAGGACCGGGCACTGCAACGAGTGCGTGCCGCATTGGCGATGCTCGGCGAGACGAAGAGCTGCAGCACGCTGCTCGACACGGCGGCGACCACGGCCTGCAGTCTCGGCTTCGACCGCTCGATCGTCTCCCGGGTCGCGGACTCGCTCTGGATCCCGGAGCGGGTGCACGTGGACAAGGACGAGATGTGGGCGCGGGAGATCCTGGCCGTCGGGCGGAGCACTCCGCAGCAACTCAACGGGTCGATCGTCGAGACGGAGATGGTCCGTCGGCGTACCTCGATCCTGGTCGACCAGGTACAGGACCGTCCCGGTGTGCACAAGGAGATCGCCGAGGCGTCGATGTCACGCAGCTACGCCGCGGCTCCGATCGTGGTGCACGGCGTGGTCGCCGGATTCGTCCACGTCGACTGCTACTACCAGCAGCGCAACGTGGACCAGCTCGACCGCCAGATCCTCACGATGTTCACCGAGGGCCTGGGGCAGGCGCTGACCCGCACGATGGTGCTCGACGAGCTCGGCACCATCCGCCGCGACGTCGACGAACTGTCCCGGCGTCTCGCCGCCGTGCGCGACGAGGGGGACTCGCGCGTGCTGTGGGGGCACGAGGACGACGTCGACGAGGCGCCCGGCGACATCCGGCGGTCGCGTCCGTCCGGTGGTGTCGACCACTTCCTCCGCTCGGCCCCGGTGGACCCGACATTGACCCGGCGCGAGGTCGAGGTGCTGCGACTGATGGCCGCGGGCGACACCAACTCCCGGATCGCAAGCCGCCTGGTGATCTCCGAGGGCACGGTGAAGTCCCACGTCAAGCACATCCTGCGCAAGCTTGGTGTGGCGAATCGGGCCGAGGCCGTATCGCACTGGCTGCGCAGTCGCCACGACGTGCAGCGAGAGCGCGTCCAGGCCGGCGACGGACGTCGCTGAGAGCGATGCCGACCACGTCCGCGTCCGTGCCGGAACCGGTGCGGGCCTACCTCGACGAGCTCGACCGAGCCTCGGCAGGCCTGCCCCGCGACCAGCGCCAGGATCTACGAGCCCGGGTCTGGGCGGAGGTCGCCGAGGCAGCCGGCAGCGATCCGGCACCGGAGCGGATCGACGAGGCCCTGCGCCGGCTCGGCCCGCCCTCCGCGCTCGCCGGCACGGGGGGCCACGCCCTGCGTGACCCCCTCGTGGTCCACCTGCTCGGCTGCTCCCTGCTGACCTTCGGGATCGGCGGGGTGGCCGGGCTGGTCCGGGTGTGGCGCTCCCCCTCCTGGCCTCGTGTCGACGCGCTCGTCGCCACGCTCATGGTGGTGGTCGCGGGCGCCGTACTCCCGATGCTGGCTCCCGTGCACCCGATCGCCGGTGCGCTGCTCGGCGGGCTCGGAGTGGGCTCGTTACTCGCTGCGTGTGTGCTGGGAGGCCGGATGCTCATGGCCCGCCGCCGCGCCCGTCGGGCTCGCCGGACCTCCCCCGACGCAGATGCCGCTCCGCATACCCCCCGAGGGGGAGGCGGAACCGCCCCCAGCGGGAGGTGTGAGGACTCCTCTCGCTGACGAGACTCACAGTTCGGTGGAGGTCTAGTGATCGCCGCCACCCGACCTCGATACGCGCCGGTCGACTCGAAGGAGAGTGGATGAGCACGCCTGGGACGCTCGCCCAGCAGCCCGACAGGACGGCCGAAGTACCCCGCCGGTCGGCTAAGGGCTCCGGTACGCCGGGTCTGCTGAAGAAGATCGCCGACCCGTTCGTCACGGCCGGCGAGATGTGGCAGCTGATGGTCAAGGTGTTCGCCCTGGCCATCCGCAAGCCGGTCGGTTTCTGGGGAGACACCCGGGACCAGTGCTTCGACATCCTGAAGCTGACCTGGCTGCCGATGTCGCTGGCCGCGTTCGGGTTCGGGTTCGGGGCGCCGGGCCTCACCGGTGGCGCGATCTTCTACACCTTCGGCATCCCGTACCGCCTCGGCGCGTTCTTCGAGTTCGCGTCGGTCCGTGAGTTCGCTCCGTTCATCAACGGCATGGTCGTGGCCGGCGTCGTCGGGACGGCGATCACCGCCGACCTGGGAGCCCGCCGCATCCGGGACGAGATCGACGCCATGGAGGTCCTCGGCGTCGACCCGATCCGGACACTCGTCCTCCCGCGGGTGCTGGCCTGCACGATCATGACCGCGGTCCTGGACATCCTGGCTCTGGTCGTCGGTCTGGTCAGCGGCTACGTGGCCGCCGGCCCCATCTTCGACGCCAGCTACGCCGGCTACTACGGCTCGCTGTTCGATCTGCTCAACACGGTCGACATGTGGGGCAGCGTCGCGAAGTGCGCCCTCTACGGCCTGATCATCGGCGTCGTCTGCAGCTACGTCGGGCTCAACGCCAAGGGCGGCCCGATCGGCGTCGGCAAGGCGGTCAACCAGGCGGTCGTCATCTCGTTCGCCGGGGTCTGGGTCATCAACTTCGTGTTCACGCTGACGATGCTCGGCCTGAACCCCCAGATGAGCGTCTACAAGTGAGGGAGGTGCGGACGCCATGACGATGCTCGACGACCGGGGTTCGGCACAGAACCCCGAGGACCCGGAGGAGCTCCGCGCTCCCGAGAAGCAGGGCGTCGACATCAGCTTCGGTTCGATCACCGGAAAGCTGAAGAGCGGCCTCACCGAGGCCGGCGACATCGGCCGCTTCACCGCCGACACCGTGCGGGACTTCCCCGACATGTTCCGGCGCTACGTGCCGGAGGTCTTCCGCCAGGCCGGCATTCTGATCTTCAGTTCCGCCCTGATCATCTGGTTCATGATGTTCATCATGGGCGGGCAGTGCGGCTTGGAGGCCAGCTACACGCTCAAGCAGATCGGCGCCCCGCTCTACTCGTCGGTCTTCGACGCCTACTGCGGCCTGCGCGAGCTGTCGGTCTACATGTGGGGCTGGATCCTGGCCGCGAAGGTCGGCTGCGGCTACGTCGCGGAGATCGGTTCGATGCGGATCTCCGACGAGGTCGACGCCATGGAGGTCATGGGCATCAAGTCCAAGTCCTACCTGGTGGGGACACGGATCGCGGCCACGGTGATCGCGGTGCCGTTCATGTACGCGGTCGGCCTGGCCATCCTCTACTGCGCGATGTACCTGGTCACGGTCGTGAACCTGGGCGGCGTCTCGCCCGGTGGGTTCCTCTACCTGTTCTGGCTGTATCAGAGTCCGTACGACTCGATCGCGGTGATGACCAAGATCATGGTCGAGTCGATCGTGATCGTCGGTGTGGGTCTGTACTACGGCTACAACGCCAGCGGAGGCCCCGTCGGCGTGGGCCGCGCGACCGCCAAATCCATGATCATCAATCTCGTGCTGATCTCGGTCATCGGGACCATCGGCACACTGGCCTTCTGGGGGCTCGAGACGAACTCTCCGATCGCCAACTGACGCCGGTCCGGCTCGCCGTCCCAGGGCGGACCGGACCTCCCCAAGGGCACCGCTACCGCGGCCCCCTGGATACCCGCCACGACGTTCCGGACGACTCCGAGCCGGACTCAGCTCTCCCGTTCGGCGCACGCTCCCCGCTCGCGCCGGACGAACCGGGCGCACGTTCCCCGCCACCGCCCGGTCGCTCGACACCGGCGACGCTCCCCGCATCCCGCCGGTGCGTTCTCCCGGACCAGATGCGTCCACCCCACCCGGGCCCGGCTCCCCACGGGACGGCCCACCACCGCAGTGACCGTGTGCCGACGAAGGTCGGAACACGGCCGGTCGTCCCCAGGAGGATCAGTGACCTCACCTCAGTACACGGGCTCGGATACCGAGTACCCCACCCAGGAGATTCCCAACCCGGTCGGCGGCGCGCAGCCCGCCCGCGGACCCGGCTGGTCGACCGAGACCCGGGAGTTCCGGCACGGGACCGACCCGATCCTGCAGGTGGAGGGGCTGGCCAAATCGTTCGGCAGCGCCGAGATTCTCAAGGACATCAATTTCAACTTCCAGCACGACGCGATCACCACTGTGCTGGGGCCCTCCGGTACCGGAAAGTCGGTGCTGATCAAGCATCTCGTCGGCCTGCTGGCTCCCGACCGCGGCGCCGTCTACGTCGGCGGCGTCGACATCTGGTCGATGAGCGAGAACCAGCGTTACGACATGCGGACCCGCTTCGGCGTCTGCTGGCAGGACGGTGCGCTGTTCGGCTCGATGAACCTCTACGACAACGTCGCCTTCCCGCTGCGCAAGCACACGCGCAAGTCCGAGAAAGAGGTCGAGAAGACGGTCATGACCGCTCTCGACGAGGTCGGTCTGGCGAAGGCGGCGCACAAGGCGCCGAACGAGGTCTCCGGCGGTATGAAGAAGCGGGCCGGGTTCGCCCGAGCGCTGGTGATGAACCCGGACATCGTGCTGTTCGACGAGCCGGACTCCGGCCTCGACCCGGTCCGCACCAGCCTGCTGTGCGACATCATCATGGACGTCCACAACCAGCACGGCGGGACCTATCTGCTGGTCACGCACGACATCAAGACCGCTCGCAAGGTCAGCGACTACGTCGGCCTGATCTGGAAGGGCGAGGTGGTCCACTACGGGCCGGCGCACGAGGCCTTCGAGCACCAGGACCCGTTCGTCAAGCAGTTCCTGGCAGGTCAGTCCGCCGGCCCGCTCGGGATGGACTGAGCCGATGAGCGGACTGTTGAGCAAGCTGGCCGCCGGTGTGGTGGCACTGCTCGCCGTCGGAGGCGTCCTCGTCGCCGCCACCGGCGCCAACGAGCCGTACACGGTCAGCGCCGTGTTGCCGGCCGGCAACCCGAACCTGATCCCCGACGCCCCGATCTACGTGGACGGATTCGAGGCCGGGACGATCGAGTCGATCCGGCCCGAGCAGGGGCACGCCGTCGTCGAGATCTCGATCGACGACGACCTGGCCCCGTTGCACGCCGGCGCCTTCCTGCACGTCCAGTGGAAGGCCGTCGTCGGTGAGCGCCTTCTGTTCGTCGAGGACGGACCGAAGGACTACGCCGAGATCCCCAGCGGCGGCATGGTCCAAGGTGACTTCCCGAAGCCGACCGAGGTCGCCGACGTTCTCGCCGCACTCGACCAGCCGACGCGTGAGCGGCTGAGCAGCCTGGTGGGCACCCTGCAGAACACCGTCACCGGTCACGAGCAGGATCTGAACGCGACCGTGCAGACCGCGGGCCCGGCACTGGCTGCGGTCGGTTCGGTGCTGCGTGGCATCGGTACCGACGGTCCGGCCATCAAGAACCTGGTGACCGACCTCAACGGCACCGTCGACACCCTGGCCAAGCGTCAGCAGGATGTCGGCGCGGTGATCGACGAGCTGTCGACCAGCGCGCGGGCCACCGCCGGCCAGCGCGAGCAGCTCCGCGCCGCCCTGGCCAAGCTGCCTCCGACCCTGAAGACGGCCCAGGGCACTCTGGGCAAGGTCCCCGGCGTCACCGACGAGGCGTTGCCGCTGCTGGAGGACCTGCGCCCGGCCACCGAGAAGCTCCCCGGGGTCTCCGAGCAGCTGGCCCCGTTGCTGCAGGACCTTCGGCCACTGGTTGCCGACCTCAAGCCGACCCTCGAGGCGGCCTCGACGCTGCTGGACCGCACGCCGGGCCTGCTCGACTCCTCGAACCGCTCGCTGCCGGGTCTGGCCGAGCTCGCCGGCGGCTACGCCCCGGTGCTGGAGACGCTGCGGCCCTACACCCCCGAGGTCACCGGGTTCCTCACCACGTGGGGCTCGGCCGGCCAGAACTACGACGCGAACGGCCGCTACATGCGCATCTTCGCCCAGGCCGGCACCACCACGCCGACCGTCTACCCGCCGGGGTTGACGCCGCCCGGGATCGTGCGCGAGACCGCGCCCGCGCCCGGTCAGGCTGCCGACACCTCCGGTAACGGCGGATCCGCGGAGACGCCGCTCCTGCCGCAGCTCGGTGACGCCAGCGGGGAGGGCCCGCGATGACGCTCGGATTCTCCCGCTGGCGGGTACTTACCGTCGGCATCGTCGCGCTCGTCGCGGCGACCGGCGCCGCGGCGGGGATCGGCAACGCAGAGAACGGCCGGATCGTGATCGCCGAGTTCGCCGACGTGAGTCCGATCCTTTCCGGGCAGCAGGTCAAGATCGACGGAGTCACGGTCGGCGAGGTCGGCGAGCCGCAGTTCCTGCCGGATCGCAAGGTCGCCCAGGTGCCACTGAGGGTGGACGCCCGTGCGCTTCCGATCCACTCGGATGCGACCGCCCGGGTCGCACCGGTGAGCCTGCTCGGCGAGCGGTTTATCAGCCTGACGACCGGAACACCGGCATCGCCCGAGTTGCCGCGTGACGCCGTCCTCGGAGTCGAGCGGACCGGTCAGGACGCCGACCTGCAGAACATCCTCGACACCCTGGACGACCCGACGGCAGGCGCGCTGGCCGCGCTCGTCACCACCCTCGGACAGGGCACCGCGAACAACGGTGACAACATCCAGAAGACGCTCGCCGCGCTGGGCCCGGCGATGACCGACACCAACAAGCTGGTGTCGGTACTGTCCGACCAGAACGAGCTGCTCGGCCGGGTCGTCAACCAGGTCGAGCCGGTCACCGGTGCGCTGGCCGTCGACCAGGGCAAGCGTCTCGACGGCCTGGTCGGGTCGACGACTTCGCTGCTGAACACCACGGCCGCCCGGGACGCACAACTGCGCGGCACGCTGCAGGAGCTTCCCGGCACCCTCGCCGCAGCCCGGGCCACTCTCGGGGAGCTGACCGGTACTGCCCGGTCCACGGCGGTGACGCTGGGCAACCTGCGCCCGACGACCGACAACCTGGTGGCGATCAGCCAGGAGCTGCAGCGCTTCGCCGACTCCGCCGACCCGGCGCTGGCCTCGGCCGACCCGGTGCTGGACCGGGCGAGCGAGTTGCTCGACCAGGCTCAGCCGGTTGCGGCCGAGCTGAAGGCGGCCGGCCCCGACCTGCAACGCACGGTCGACGGCGCCGAGCCGATCGTCAAGGACCTGAACGGGAACCTGGGCAACGTCCTGGGGTTCATCCGCAACTGGGCGCTGACCACGAACGAGAAGGACGGCCTGTCGCACTACTTCCGGGCCAGCTACGTGGCCAACCCGGACGCGGTGAGCGGCTTCGTACCCGGCGGTCTCCCGGACCTGGCGCCCGCGCCCGGGCCGGACCCCAGCCCGAACCCACAGGTCAATGAGCCCGCACCGAGCCAACCGGGCCCGGGTACGGCGGCCCAGCCGGGCCAGGACTCGAACACCCTGCTGGCGCCTCAGCCCACGCCCGAGAGCAGCGCCACAGGGCTCACGCCCGAGCAGGAGCAGGGCGCCGTCGGAACCCTTCTGGGAGGCCAGTGATGGCGAGTGCCAAGCCCAAGCGCGGAGCGCGCTTCCGGTCCGGACTGATCGGGGTCCTGATCTTCGTCGGAGCCGGCTTCTTCCTCTACGTCGCACTCAACGCGCAGAAGGGGCTTCCCTTCGCGCAGCACGAGTACCGCAACGCCGCCGTGTCCGACACCGGTGACCTGGCTATCGGCAACGACGTCCGGATCGGTCAGATCCGGGTCGGTCGGGTGGACGACATCACGCTGGTGGAGGGAGTCCCGCAGGTCCGGATGCAGCTCGATGACGGCGACACCAAGGTCTACCGGGACGGCTCGGCCGCGGTGACCGGACGGTCCGGACTGGGCCAGCAGTACCTCGACCTCGACTCCGGCACGGCCGGAGCAGGCGAGTTGGGGGAGGACGAGACGCTCCCGGAGCAGCGCTCCAGGGGCGCCGTGCAGCTGCTGGACCTGGCCAAGGTCTTCGACCCGGCCACCCAGGACGCGACGCGGTCCTCACTGCAGCAGCTGGGCAACGGCGCCGCCGGCCACGGCCAGGATCTGCAGGATGTGGCGAAGGCCGGTCCGGGGATCCTGCCTGACCTGGGCACCACCGCCCGGTCGCTGACGACGAACGACGGTCGCGACCTCACCTCGATGCTCACCTCGCTGGAGAGCCTGTCCTCGCGGTTCGAAGGCCGCGAGCAGGAGATCTCCTCGCTGGTGGGGCAGCTCGACACCACGTTCGCCGCGATCAACGCGGACAGGGGCCAGGCTCTCGGCGGCACGCTGGACATCGCGCCTGAGGCGCTACCCAACACCCGCAAGGCGTTGGAGGACCTGCAGCAGCCATTGGCGTCGACGACCTCGGCGATGACCCAGCTGCAGACCGGTGCGCGCTCGCTCGGCGACGCGACGCCGGACCTGCGGGGCGTGCTCGTCGAGGGCCCGCAGCCGCTGGACAAGCTGCCCGGCGTCTCGGAAACCGCAGAGCCCGCGCTGGGTTCGTTGACCCCGGCGATCGCGGATGCCCGGCCGGTGGCACCGAAGGTGACCCAGGCCGTCGACTTCGCGAACGTCCCGCTGCAGGTGCTGGCGCCCTACTCGCCGGAGATCTCGCAGTGGTTCACCAGCGCGAGCTCTGCCCTCTCCGACGGCGACGCCGCCGGACACCACCTCCGGTTCACCTTGCTGCCGAGGGTGGAGAGCTTCTCCGGTGCGGCCGGTCTCGAGGACCCGCTCCGCACCGGTGATGCCTACCCGGCCCCGGGTGAGACGCCCGGTCAGGCGTCGCAGGGCATCCTCCCGGTCCCCGGTGAGTCCAACGCCCGTCCGGAGGAACAGCCCGACGCCGGGAACAGCGCCGCCGGCGGATTGCTCGGAGGCAACTGATGACTGACGCAGTCAGCACCCAGAAGGTTCACAAGCCGGTCGGCCGGCGACGCCTCCCGCTGTGGGTGGCCGCGCTGGCGGTGATCGGGCTGATGGTCGTGGCCCTCGTGGCCGGGCTGTTCAAGCCCCAGCTGAACACCGTTCTCGCGAAACTGACCGGGTCGGAGACCCGGGAGATTCACTTCGAGGCGAACCAGTTCCTCTTCGAGGACGTCAGCAAGGTCAAGGTCGCCGGGGTCAACTCCGGCGTCGTGGATTCGGTACGGCCGGCCGACGACGGCGGGGCGATCGTGACCGTCGTCGTCGACGACAACGTGGTGGGCACCGTCGGCGACCAGCCCTCGGCGCGGCTGCGCCCCACCACGCTGCTGTCCGGACTGTTCTACATCGAGCTCGTCCCGGGAGGGGACCGGACCGCGGAGTGGACCCAGCAGATCCCGCTGGACCGCACGCGGCTGCCCACCGAGGTCGACGACGTCGTCGAGCGGCTGCAGCCGGACGCCTTGGCCGGAGCCCGGACCACGGTCACCCAGTTCGACGAGACGCTGGGCAACGCGGGAGGCAACGACGCGCTGCACGATCTGCTGGCCGCCGCGCCGGGGACCCTCGGCCCGGGCGCCGGGGTGATCGAGGCCGCCCGCGGCACCAACCCGGAGACGGACCTGACGGCCGTCGTCAAGGGACTGCAGTCGACCACCGCGACGCTCAACCGGGAGCCGGGTCAGCTGGACGGGACCGTGGCGAACCTGCAGGACACCACGCAGGTGCTCGCCGAGACCTCCGGCCCCATGGCCGAGACGATCGGCAAGCTCCCCGGCGTACTGGACACCACCGACGCCGGCCTGAAGCGGTTGAACGTCAGCCTGGACAAGGTACGGGAGACCGCCGGCCCGGCGCGTCCTTCGGTGCAGGAGCTCGACACGCTCCTCGGCCGGATCGAGCCGGTGCTGGCCGACGCCCGCCCTCTGGTCGCCGACCTGCGCTCCGCGCTGGCCGACACGCGGCCGTTGGTCGAGGGCCTGATCCCGGCGAGTGAGGGCGCCACCCGCGTCCTCGACGACCTGCCGGCTCCGCTGCAACGACTCAACGGGCCGGTACTGGACTCGCTGAACACGCCGTTCGTCGGGCAGGGGCCGTTCGCCGCGGTCGACAACAAGGGCGTTCCGCTCAAGGACGAGCTCGGCCACATGTTCAGCGGTCTGAACAAGGCAGGCGCCTACGTCGACCCGAACGGGCACGCGGTCGCGTTCCACCCCGGACCGGGCCTCGGCACGATCCCGGCGGCGGGCAACGTGAGCCTCGAGAACATGTACCAGCAGCTCTTCTACGGGACGGGTGGCCGGTGATGTCCGAGTCGCAGTCGACAGCAACAGCGGAGTCGGCAGGGTCGGAGCAGCCCGGTGGGCTCGGTGCCCGCCTGCGTAGCGGCTTCGACCGTATCCGCAACGAGCCCGGGCTGGGCCGAAACGTCATCGCCCTCCTCGTGGTGATGACGCTCGGCCTGGTCTGCGGTGGGTACATCCTGTCGCAGCAGCGGTTCGTTCCTCCGTGGGCGAACGAGACCATGGTCTACGCGACCTTCTCGGAGACGCCTGCGCTCGCGCCCGGCCGTGGCCAGGAGGTCCGGATGTCCGGAGTCCCGGTCGGCGACATCCGCTCCTCGGAGCTGTCGCCGCAGGGGCAGGCGCTGGTGCTGCTGGCCATCGACCGCGGCGCGTACGACGGCCCGGTCTACGACAACGCGACCGTGGTGCTCCGGCCGAAGAGCCCGCTGAACGAGATGTACGTCGAGATGGACCCGGGCACGGCGGCCGGAGCGCCGCTAGAGGAGTACGGCGTTCTACCGGTGGCCAACGCGAAGCCGCCGGTCCAGATCGACGCGGCGCTGGCGCACCTGGACGAGAACGCCCTCTCCGCCGTGCAGAGCCTCCTCGAGGCGTCCGACGTCGCTCTGGCCAAGGCGCCGCAGGACCTGCCGGCCGGCGTCCGAGCCACCACCGAGGTCGTCAACCGTCTCAAGCCGGTCGTCGACCAGCTCGACCGGCGCCGGGACAACCTCGCCCGGCTGGTCACCTCGATCGGGCAGCTGTCCGGCGCGGTCGGCGGCGACGAGAAGCGACTCACCGCCCTGGCGAACTCGCTGTCGACGACGCTGAAGACGGTATCGGCGCAGAGCGACGCGCTGAGGTCGAGCCTGAACCAGCTGCCCGGAGTGGTGGACAACCTGGGTGCCGCCACCGGGAGTGTCCAGCAGCTCTCCGACCAGCTGGACCCGACCTTGGACAACGTCAAGGCCGCGTCCGAGCAGCTGCCCTCGGCGCTGGACCGGCTCAACGACACGGTCGACACGCTCGACACCACGATCGACAAGGCGCGCCCGGTGGCGCAGAAGCTGAAGCCGGTCGCGGCCGACCTGCGGCCGTTCGTGAACGACCTCAACGGGACGCTGCCGGATCTCGAGTCGATCTCCGGCCGGCTCGATCCGGTCACCGCGGGCCTGGAGCAGTACCTGCCGGACCTCAACGCTTTCGTCTACCAGACGTCGTCGGTGACCAGCCTGCGTGACGCCAACGGCGGCATCCTGCGCGGCCTGTTGCAGGTCGGCCCGACCGTCATCCCCGCTCCCGGAGCCGACGAGCTCACCCCGACACCCCGTTAGGAGGTGACCCACGATGAAGATCCCCCATTCCGCGCTCCCGGCGATCAGGACGACGATCCTGCTCGTCTTCACCGCGGCGTCGGCGTTCGTGTTCCTGTTCTTCTGGACCTCCGTGGGCGGCTACGTCCCGGGCTACACCCAGGACGAGTACCGGTCCACGTTCCAGGTTGACCAGGTCAACAACCTGGTCCCGCAGTCGGACGTGACCCTCAACGGTGTCAAGGTCGGCAAGGTCCTGACCATCGAGCCCACCCCCCAGGGGCGGGCCGAGGTCGTCATGAACCTGACCGACGAGAACGCGGTCCCGCTGCACCAGGGCGTCACCGGTCAGATCAACTCGAAGACCCTCGTCGAGGAGACCTACGTGTCCCTCGTCGACGGACGAGGCGCCGAGGTTCCGGCCGACTCGCGACTGCCCGACGGCGCCGTGGCGTCACCGGTACTGCTCGACGACCTGATCCGGACCCTTCCGGAGGACCGACGGGTCGCGTTGGCCTCGACGCTGCAGTCCCTGGGGTCGGCCACGAAGGACACCCAGGCCGGAGTGTCCGGGGCACTGCAGGGCCTCGGGGATCTGGGACGGCAGGGCGGCACCGCGCTCGACGCTCTGGCCGGCCAGTCGAAGGACCTGGAGCTGCTCTCGACGAACACCGCCGCGGTGCTCGCCGCGTTGGACGTGCAGCGCGGTCGGATCGCCGACCTGGTGTCCGACGCCAACGCGGTCACCGAGGTCACCGCCGGTAACCGCACCGACCTGGAGAACACGATCCGGGAGCTGCCGCCGACCCTGGCTGCGGCGAACGACGCCAGCGACGACCTGTCCCGGCTCGCCGGTGGGCTCGCCCCGGTGGCGGCCAACCTGGACCGGGCCGCGCCGTCGCTGAACGCGGCGCTGAACGAGCTGCCCGCGACCACGGCGGATCTGCGCGGACTGCTGCCTGCTCTGGACCAGACCCTGGACAAGGCCCCACCGACGCTGGACCGCGTCCCGGTGTTCTCGCAGGACCTGCAGGACCTGCTGCCCAACGCGGACGCGGCGCTCAACCAGCTCAACCCGATGTTGGAGTACCTGAAGCCCTACGGCGGGGACCTCAACCAGTTCTTCACCAGCTTCGGCTGGACGGTCTCCCGCGGAGACGCCAACGGCACCCTGCTCCGCGTCATGCCGGTGTTCCACGCCCAGTCGTTCAAGGGCAACCCGGTCCCGCTGAACGACGTCCCGCTGCTGGACGACAACAACCCCTACCCCCGGCCGGGGACCCAGGACGACCCGGCCGACGACGCGCCTCCGCCGGTCGTGGCCGACCCCGGCCCGGCAGACCGGCGCCCGGCGCCGGGCCCCGCACCGACCGCGGGGGCGCCGGCACCGGCCCCCGAGGCCGGACCGTCGTCGAGTGCGCCCACCTCGGACGCACCGTCCTCCGAGGAGCAGCCCTCGGGTGGCCTGCTCTCCGGGCTGACCTCGGGAGGCCGATGACCGTGTCGACGATCCGCCGGATGTTCTCGCGACTCCGGCCGACCTCCGAAGGGCGTGGTGTCGCATCAGCGGCGTCGCGCCCTTCGGGGCGTCGCGCCGCGGGCCTGGTGGCCGTGATCCTGGTCGTCGCGTTCGGGGTGGGCGGGATCGCCCAGATCCGGGTGGAGACCGGGGTGGAGTCGTTCCTGCCCTCGTCGGACCCCTCGGTGCAGCGCTTCGAGCAGCTCGCGGAGTCCTTCGGCGGTGATCCGATCGTCGTGCTCCTGCGTTCCGACGAGCGCTCCGGGCTGCTCGACCGCGAGGTCCTGCCTCAGGTGCTCGGGCTCGAGGGCACGCTGTCGCAGTTGCCCGACGTGGCGGGCGTCTACGGGCCCGCCACCACCCTCAACCAGCTCGCCGGGCAGTCGCAGAAGCTGCTCGCCGAGCTGACCGGGCGTCGTGACGGACTCCGCACGCTCGCGGTGAACCAGTCCCGCGCGGCCGGTGAGGGTCCTGCGGCCCAGGCCTCGGCAGGCGACCGGGCCGTAGCCGGGTTCGACGCACGCTACGGCCCGCTGATCGTGCAGGGACTGCCGGTCGGGTTGCCGACGCTGCGCAACCAGCGCTTCATCGACAACTCGATCTACAACTCCTCCGGTGAGCCGCGTCCGCAGTGGCGTTACGTCGTCCCGGACGACCGGTCGCTGGCAGTGCTGGTACGTCCCCGGGAGGGGCTGTCGCAGGCGTCGACCGAGGAGCTGGTCACCTCGGTGCGCGACACCGTGGCAGAGGCCGGGCTGCCGACGTCCTCGACGACCGTCTCCGGCGTCCCCGCGATCACCGCCGCGCTCGGCGCCTCGGTGGACCGGGAGGCGCCGGTGATCGGAGCGATCGCGATCGGTGCGATCGGGCTGTGCTTGTTCCTCGTGCCCTGGACCCGCCGACGCCGGCGGCTGATCCCGCTCGCGGTCACCCTGTCCGCGACCGCGCTGACTCTGTCGGTGCTGGGCTGGGCCGGGTGGCCGGTCTCGCTCGGCGTGGTGGCGTTCCTACCGGTGCTGGTCGGGCTCGGAAGTTACTACCCGACCTACTTCGCCCGCGGAGCCCGTCCGCGCACGGTCCTGGTGGTCGCGATCGGCACAGCCGCCGGTTTCGGCACGCTGGCGCTGTCGCCGCTGCCGTTCGTGCGCGACCTCGGGCTGACCCTGGCGATCGGTGTCGCGCTGGCCGTGGCACTCGGCTGGGTGGTCTACCGGCCGGGCGGGCTCGCCGGCCCGGACCCGGTTCCTGAGGAGCCGCCGCTGCTGCCGTCGGCCCCGGTGCGGTCGCCGCGGCGCAGGCTCGTCCTGGCCGCCGGGGCAGCGCTGGTCGCACTGGCCGGATGGGCGACGTTGCCGTTCCTGCCCCTGCAGACCAGCGTCGACGAGCTCAGCGCCGGCCTGCCCGCGGTGGCCGACGCCGACCAGGTCGAGCGGGTCATGGGCTCCGGTGGCGAGCTGTCGGTCGTGATCCGCGCCGACGACCCGGCGGCGACCGTGCTCACCCCGCAGGCCTGGGAGTGGATGACCCGGGCCCAGGAGACGATCGTGCGCGGCCACGGCGACGAGGCTCGTCCGGCGCTGTCCGCGCCGGCGCTGCTGTCGTTCCTCGGGCCCACCCCGACCCCCGATCAGATCCAGGCCGGGGTGCGGCTACTGCCGCCGTACCTGACCGGCGCGGTTCTGCGCAGCGACGGCCGGGAGTCGGTGCTCTCGTTCGGCGTCCGCCTCGACGACCTGGACCGGCTGCGGACCCTGACCACGGCGATCACCGCCGAGCTGCCGCCGGCCCCGCCCGGGTACACCACGGAGCTCTCCGGTCTACCGGCCGTGGCCGTGCAGGGTTACGACCTGGTCTCGGACGACCGATATCTGGCAGGCACGGCCGGCCTGGTCGCCGCCGGGATCGTGCTGTTCGCCGGCCTGAGCCGACGGACTGCATCTGCGAGCCGCGGGGCAGGCCGCGGCGACGCCGCCCGCGCGGTGTGCGCGGCGGCGCTGGCCACCGGCGCCGAGCTGTTCCTGCTGTGGGTCACGGGCACCCCGTTGAACCCGCTGACGGTCGCACTCGGCTCGCTCACCGCGGCCGTGGGCTGCGAGTTCACGATCATGACGTGTGATGCGGCGCGCGGTCGCGACCCCCGGCTGCGCACCGCGGTGACCCTCGCTGCGCTGACCTCGGGCGCGGGATTCGCCGTACTGGCGGTCTCGCAGCTCGCCCTGATCCGCGAGTTCGGTCTGCTTCTCGCACTGTCGGTGGTGCTGTCCTACGGCGCCGCGCGGTTCGTCGTGCTGGTCTCCCCGCCCGCCGTGACGCCGCCGGTCGACGACCGGCTGGACGAGCGCACCGCGGACGATTCCCCCCTCGTTGGAGTGATGTGATGTCGTCGATCAAAGCCGCCCTCGGTCGCACCCTGGGAAGGGCGGTCCACGCCGTCCGCCACCCGCGGGTCCCGCGCGCCTGGCCCGGCCGGGTCACGGCCGCCGTCGTCGCGCTGGCCGTGCTGGCCGGAGCGGCCGGCGGGGTCTGGTGGTGGAACCAGCGGGTTCCGGACGGGGCCGCCCTGGCGGTCGGCGACCGTGTGGTCACCGTCGCCGATCTCGACGAGCGGGTGCAGACCCTGCGCGCGCTCTACGGAGTGCAGCCGCCCACCGAGGACCCGGCGAAGCTGGAAGCGTTCCGGCGTGACGCCGCCAAGGCCGTCGCGGTGAGCATGGTGCTCGAGGACCGGGCCACCGAGATGGGTGTCGGGGTGGCGGACGCCAAGGTGCGCGCCACCCTCGACCAGTACGTCGCCCAGCAGCTCGGACCGGGCCCGGCCGCGCGCAAGGAGTTCACCACGGTGCTCGGCAACGTGGGCACCTCCGAGGACAAGGTGCTCGCCGAGATCCGCCAGCAGATGGCGATCGGCGACATGTTCAAGAAAGTCACCGACGACGTCACGACCACCGACGACGACCTGCGCGCGGCGTTTCCGCAGTACGCCGAGCGCCTCGGCGCGCCCGAGACCCGGGACCTGCGCAACATCGTTCTGACCAACCAGGCGGCCGCGGACAAGGTCGCCGCTCAGCTGCGCGCGGGTGGTGACTTCGCCCAGGTCGCCCGCACCACGAGCGTGGACAACGCGACCCGCGACTCCGGCGGGGCGCTCGGGAAGCTCAGCTCCCAGCAGCTGCAGCCGGCCTACGCCCAGGCCGCGTTCTCGGCCCCGCAGGGCGGCATCTACGGCCCGGTGCAGAACCAGTTCGGCTGGAACGTGGGCCAGGTCGGCGCCGTGACCCCGGGCGTCCCGGCGAACTTCGACCAGGTCAAGGACAAGCTGCGCCAGCTCGTGGACTTCGACCGGCGGCTCGCGGTGTGGAGTGAATGGATGCGTACCTCGTTGGCCGACGGCGACGTCCGTTACGCCGACGACTACCGCCCGGCCGACCCGGACAGCGCCCCCACCGGGGCCGGACCCGGCCTGCCCGGCGGCAGTGCGACCCCGTCGGTCCCGCCGGCCGGCGGCGGCGGATGAGCGTCGTCCTGGTCTTCGCCGGGCTGGCTGCCGTGCTGGTCGTGATGGGGGAGCTGGGCCGGCGCCACGCGGCGAGTCTCGGTCTCGTGCCGGGCATGCCCGACGAGCACCAGGAGCACCGGATCACTGTCATCCGTCGCGGCGCCATCGTGTGCCTGGCGGTCGGTGTGGTGTTCGCGCTGCTCGCGGTGGCCGCGCCGTTCATCTGAGGCACATCTCGCGCCCACTCACGGGCCCGGCACCTGGTGCCGGGCCCGTCGTTTGCGTGAGGGCTCAGGGGCGGACGCCGGACGGGCGCACCGGGTCGCCGTTCGGGGAGACCAGCATCCAGGTGCCACCGAACTCGACGGTCCCCTGGCCGGCGGTCGAGCCGGGTGCCGTGTCGCCGACGAAGCGGTGCAGCTGCCGACCGGCGTAGGTCACCTGCTCGCCGCCGGCGGCGGACGGCACGGTGCCGATCACGTCGGTGCGCAGCGCGTTCAGCGTGCCCTGTGCCGCGGCCGGGACGCCGTCGGCGGCGTAGAGGGGCCAGCGTTGTGCACACGGGCCACTACAGGCGGGTGCGGCGGTACCCACGCCGTCGGGCACGAGAGCGTAGAGGGCGCGGCCCTGGCCATCGGCCAGGACGAGCCCGGCCGTCGACCGGGTGACGGCCAGCGTGGTGTCGGCGCCGGAGGCGGTGAACGCCGGCTGCGTGGTGGCCGGTCGGTCCGTCGAACAGCCGGACAGCAGGCCCAACGCGGCGACGAGCGCGGCCGGGAGCCGCAGAGCGGCGGGCATCGTGCAGGGAGCGGGCATGGGGTCCTCTCGGGCGGTGCGGGGCAGGTCGTCGAAGTGGTCGGCGCCGGGAGTCAGCGCAGCAGGAGGATCAGGACCCAGGTGGTGACCAGGGCGACCGCGGCGACCGCGAACACGATCGCTCTCGTGTCGATCTCGAACACCCGCCGCCGGTCGCCGTCGGTCCCGAGTGCGGCCTCGGCGTCGGAGAGGCGGGGTGGGCCCATGAAGTCCGAGAGCCGGAACCGCCGGTCGAACTCGTCGCCGGTCTCCACCCCGCGTAGCAGCTCCGCGGCCGGGCCGGTGGCCACGATGCGACCGTTGCACAGCACGGCCAGGGTGTCGCCGAGGGTGCGCGCCAGGGCGACGTCGTGAGTGGTGACGAGCATGGTGGCGCCGGTGCGTTCGTGTTGTTCGCGCAGCGCCGCGATCACCCGCGGGGTGTGCGCGGCGTCCAGGCTGGTCTCGATCTCGTCGAGCACCACCAGCGGCGCCTCTACGGCCAGGGCGCGGGCGAGCGCCAAGCGCTTGCGGGCGTGCGCG
This sequence comes from Pseudonocardia sp. KRD291, assembly GCF_019263595.1. GTDB lineage: Bacteria > Actinomycetota > Actinomycetes > Mycobacteriales > Pseudonocardiaceae > Pseudonocardia. The sequence continues at coordinate 23,006 of NZ_JADQDD010000005.1, forward strand.
GGCAGCTCGGACGGCATTGCGGTGGGTCGGTCGTCGAGGCGCATCTCGCGCAGACGCCGCATGATCAACGCTTCCTGGTCGGACTTCGGTATCCCGCGCTCGCCCAGGCCGTAGCCGACGTTGTCGTAGGCCGAGAGCGAGGCGAACAGGGAGGCGTCGAACAGGGACGAGCCGCCGAGCAGCACGCTCATCCCACGCCGGATCCGGCGCAGCCCGGGCTCACCGGCGGTCCACACGTCGTCGTCGCCGACGCTGATCCGTCCCGCGTTCGGGGGGAACAGGCCGGCGAGGTGGCGGACCAGCGTCGTCTTCCCGGATCCGGACGGCCCCATCAGGACGGTGATGGCGCCCGGCTCGAGCCGCAGGCCGAGCCGGAGCAGGATCGGGGTGTCGTCCAGAACCGTGGTGACCCCGCTGAACTCGACCGCGGGCCCCACGGTCGGGCCCCGTCCGGGGGGTGCTGCGGGCATCGGCGACCTCTCCTGCCCCGCGTGTGCGGCGGGGAGGTGTCAGTACAGCGTTCGCCGATGCCTCCGGTCCCCTTCCGGAAGGGGGATCTCCGTGCCCCCTCCGGACGGTTCCCGGGTCCCGCGGGCCCTGTGCGCGCCTAGCCTTCGCCGCATGACCGAGCTCGAAGCCTCCCCCGGCACTGCGGCGGATCGGCGGGGCGGACCACCCTGGTCGATCCTCGTCTCCGGTGTCGCCTGGGTGCTGACCGCGGTCGCGCTGGTCGTCGCGTGGACGTCGACCGGTGTCGAGAGCACTGCAGACGAGGACACGCTCGGCACCGTCCGTAGCCAGGTGGGAGACGCCGCCGCCGACGCCTCCTCGACGTCGGACGGCCCGGTGACCCCGAGCGTGCTGCTCGTCGTCGCCGTGGTGCTCGTCGCATTGGCGGTCGCGCTTGCGGCCGGACAGCGCTGGAGCCGTTACCCGGCGGTGCTCGCCGGCGTTGTGTCGGTGGTACTGCTCGCCCTGACCGGGCGTTGGGAGACCGTGCCCACGATGGTGCTGCTGGTGGTCGGGACGATCCCGCTGCTGTTGCCCGGTGCGCAGCGCTACCTGCGGTCGCGAGGAGGTACTGCGTGAACGTCCCCGGTTTCGACTGGTTTTCCGACCGAGTGGACTGGGTCAACCTGGTCCGCGGCGCGTCGATCTGCTTCAGCGTGATGGTGGTCGGCGGCCTGGCCGCGCCACTGGGCGCGCGGGTCCCGGTCGTGGGGCCGGCATGGCTGATCCTGACCGCCGTCCTGGCGTTCGTCGTCGCCGGGTACAGGATCGGTGACGCGCCGGACCCACGGGTGCAGGGGGCGGGCGCCGCGGTCGCCGGGTACTTGCTGGTGCTACCGCTGACAGTGTTGGCCACCGGCGCGCTCGACCCACAACAGCTCGTGCTGACGCTCCTCACCGCGATCGTGATGGGCGGACTCGCCGGACACCTGGCCGGGCGCAGCCGGGAACGCCGCGCGGCCTGAGCCGCGGGTCCGTTGGGGGCAGGGAACCACCCCTGCGGAGCGATGTCGGGGCCGGTCGACCTCACGACGATGTCTGGGTCGGTCGACGTCGAAGGAGAATCCGTGTTCCCAGGAACCCACGCGCGCACGCACCCGGACAAGCCGGCCGTGATCGCCCCCGAGTCGGGGCGCACCCTGACCTACGCCGAGCTCGACGACCGGTCGCGCCGGCTGGCCCACGTGTTGCACGAGGCCGGACTGCGCCGCGGCGATCACATCGCGTTCCTCTCCGACAACGCCCCCGAGGTGTTCGAGGTCTACTGGGCCGCGCTGCGCTCGGGGCTCTACGTCACGGGGGTCAACCACCACCTCTCCGCCGACGAGGCGACCTACATCCTCGGCGACTGCGGGGCCCGGGCGCTGGTCGCCTCGGCAGCGGTCGCCGAGCTGGCGGAGGCCGTGTCCTCGCAGGTACCGGCGGTGGACAGGCGGCTCGCCTTCGGCGGCGCGGTGACGGGGTTCGACGACTACGACGCGGTCCTGGGCGCCGCCCCGGACGGCCCGTTGCCCGACGAGCCGCGCGGTGCCGACATGCTGTACTCCTCCGGCACCACCGGACGTCCCAAGGGGATCAAGCCGGCCCTGCCGGACCGGCAGGTGGACGAGCCCGGAGACCTTTACACCGCGGTGTTCGGCCCGATGTACGCCTTCGGTGACGACACCGTCTACTACTCCCCGGCGCCGGTCTACCACGCGGCGCCGCTGCGGTTCGGCGGGATCGTCCACGCCCTCGGCGGCACCGTGGTGATGCCGCAGCGCTTCGACGCGGAGGCCGCGCTGTCGGCGATCGGGACCTACGGCGTCACGCACAGCCAGTGGGTGCCGACCATGTTCGTGCGGATGCTCAAGCTCCCGGACGAGATCCGGGAGAAGGCGGACGTGTCGTCGCTGCGGGTCGCGATCCACGCCGCCGCGCCGTGCCCCGTGGACGTGAAGCAGAAGATGATCGACTGGTGGGGCCCGATCCTGAACGAGTACTACTCGTCGACCGAGGGCAACGGCGTCACGCTGATCGACTCGGCGCAGTGGCTCAACCGGCCCGGATCGGTCGGAAAGGCGGGTCTCGGCGTCATCCACATCTGCGACGACGACGGTACGGACCTGCCGGCCGGCGAGGTCGGCACCGTCTACTTCGAACGCGAGAACGTCGCGTTCGAGTACCACAACGATCCGGAGAAGACCCGCGAGGGACAGCACCCGGGGCACGAGAACTGGTCCACCACCGGCGACGTCGGCTACCTCGACGACCAAGGCTACCTGTTCCTCACCGACCGCAAGGCTTTCATGATCATCTCTGGTGGGGTGAACATCTACCCGCAGGAGGTCGAGGACTGCCTGGCCCTGCATCCGAAGGTCTTCGACGTCGCCGTCATCGGCGTCCCGGATCCGGAGATGGGCGAGCAGGTCAAGGCCGTCGTACAGCCGACCGACGGTGTCCTGGACGGCCCGGAGCTGGCCGACGAACTGCTCGCGTTCGTCCGCGAGCGGATCGCGCACTACAAGGCCCCCCGCAGCGTGGACTTCGTGGAGACGCTCCCGCGCACTGCCACCGGCAAGCTCGTCAAGCACGAGCTGCGGCGTCGCTACCGCGAGCCCTCGACCGCCCTCGGTTGAGCTCCGAGCGCCCCTACGGCAGCCATTGGTGAGACGGATACACCCCCCGGGAGCGATGTGGGCCACCCCACCGGCCCGCGATCCTTCGTCACGTCGCAGAACCGCACGCCGGCTCCGCCGCGTGCCCCACTTCTTCAGGAGATTCACATGGCCTACTTCGCCGACAGCAACGAGGTCGACAAGTACATCGGCGGGGTATTCCGCGCCGCCAACGACCACGCCGAATCCGGTCCGAAGATGCGTGCCGCCGGCCTGAACCTGCGCGTGCTCTACACCGACCCGGACACCGAGATGTGGGTCAAGATGCACGAGCCGGCGATGGAGGTCCACACCGGAGCCGACGACGACAAGGCCGACATCACGCTGATGATGCGCGCCGACACCGGCGACAAGTTCTGGCGCGGCGACTACAACCTCGCCGTCGGCCTGGCCAAGGGCGAGGTCAAGGCAAAGGGCCCGGTCAACAAGATCCTGAAGCTGGTCCCGCTGACCAAGCCGCTGTTCCCGATGTACCGCGACCTGGTCGCGGACAAGGACGCGCAGAGCGCCTGACGGCCGGACCAGTAGAGAAGGAGGTCGCCGACGATGGCGACGATGAAGGCGGTCGTGCTTCGCGAGCCGCACAAGATCGAGGTCATGGACGTTCCGAAGCCGGAGATCACCGATCCCGGTGACGTCCTGATGCGGGTCGACCTCACCGCGATCTGCGGGACCGACCTGCACCCGTTCGAGGGCCGGATCGTGATCGAGGACGACGTGATCCTCGGTCACGAGTTCCTCGGCACGATCGAGGCCGTCGGCTCCGGCGTCAACCTGGTCTCCGAGGGAGACCGGGCGGTCGCCTCCTGCGTCGTGAGCTGCGGTTCCTGCTACACCTGCCGCCGCAACCGGCCCGGTCAGTGCCTCGGCACGATGATCTTCGGTCTGGGGCTGACGTTCGGCAGCCTGTCCGGCGGTCAGGCCGAGTACGTGATCGTGCCGAACGCCGACCGCACCCTGCGCAAGCTGCCCGAGGCAGGCAAGGGCACCGACGAGGACAAGCTCTTCGTCGGCGACATCATGGCGACCGGCTACGAGGCCGTCCGGAAGTTCATCCAGCCCGGCGACACCGTCGCGGTGGTCGGGGCCGGCCCCGTCGGTCTGTGCGCCGCGATGGCCGCGAACGTGCTCGGCGCCTCGCAGACGATCGTCGTGGACAAGGTCGGTGTCCGACTCAAGGAGGCTGAGGCGATCGGCGCGATCCCGGTGAACGCGACCGAGACCGACCCGGCCGAGGCCGTGCAGGATCTCACCGACTGGCGCGGCGCCGACGTCGTCATCGACGCCGTCGGGCATCCGTCGGCGCTGCTGTCGGCCTGCTCGCTGGTGCGCTCCGGCGGTGCGATCTCGATCCCCGGCGTCTACACCGAGGACTCCATCGAGCTGCCGTTCGGCGACCTCTACCTCAAGGGCGTCACCATCGCCCAGGGCGTCGCGAACATCACCAACTACATGGACGAGACGCTGGCCCTGATCGGAGCGGGCAAGCTCGACCCCAGCCGGTTCATCTCGCACCGGATGCCGATGACCGAGGCCGCCGAGGCCTACCGGATGTTTCACGAGCACGAGGCCACCAAGATCGTCCTGGACCCCACCGCATGACGGCCGGGACGACCGTCCGCCACTTCCCAATGCTGATCGGCGGGAAGGCGGTCGACGGCGAGAACGTCCTGGAGATCCGGGACCCGCAGAACGACGAGCTGGTCGCCACCGCGGCGTCCGGCGGCGCCTCCGCGATCGACGCCGCCGTGGACGCGGCACGGGCCTCCTTCGACGACGGCGGATGGTCCCGGGCCACGCCCGCGCACCGCTCGCAGGTGCTGCACGCCATCGCCGACAAGCTGGGCGAGCAGATCGAGGAACTGGTCGAGCTGGAGATCATGGCCAACGGCGCCACGGTGCGTCAGGCCACCGGATTCCACGTCGGCTACGCGGCGCCGCACCTGGCGTACTTCGCCGACCTCGCGGCCCGCTACGAGTTCGAGACGCCGATGCCGCGGGCCAGTTTCCCGGTGCTCGGGCAGTCGACGATGCGCCGTGAGCCGATCGGCGTGGTCGGAGCGATCGCGCCGTGGAACTTCCCCCTGCTGCTGGCGCTGTGGAAGTTCGCCCCGGCACTGGCCGTGGGCAACTCCGTGGTGCTCAAGCCGGATGAGAAGACGCCGCTGACCTCGCTGGAGTTCGGGCGGATCGCCGAGGAGTGCGGCCTGCCGCCGGGCGTGTTCAACGTCGTCCCGGGCCCCGGGCCGGACGCCGGGGCGCGCCTGGCCTCGCACCCGGGTGTCGGGAAGATCGGGTTCACCGGGTCCACCGACATCGGCCGCGAGATCATGCGCCTGGCCTCGGGCACGGTGAAGGCGGTGACCCTGGAGCTCGGCGGCAAGTCGCCTGCCCTGGTCCTCGACGACGCCGACATCGACCTCGCGGTGGACGGCGTGCTCTACGGCTCGATGCTCTACTCCGGACAGATCTGCGAGTCGATGACCCGCCTGCTGCTGCCGGACTCGATCCACGACGAGTTCGTGGAGCGGCTCCTCGAGCGGGCCTCGACGATCCAGCTCGGCGACACCCGGGACTGGGACACGGACATGGGTCCCGTCGTATCGGCCCGCCAGCATTCTCGGATCCTCGACTACATCGAGTCCGGTAAGGCAGAGGGCGCCACTCTTGCCCTCGGCGGCAGGGTCCCCCAGGGCGAACGGTTCGAGCGCGGTCACTGGATCGAGCCGACGATCTTCACCGGCGTGTCCAACGACATGCGGATCGCCCGCGAGGAGATCTTCGGGCCGGTGCTGTCGGTGATCCGCTACGGCAGCGAGCCAGAGGGCGTGGCACTGGCCAACGACACCGAGTACGGACTCGCGTCCTCGGTGTGGAGCACGGACAACTCGCGTGCCCTGGAGGTGGCGGAGAAGATCCAGGCCGGATCGGTCTGGATCAACGACTCGCACCAGATCAACTGTGAGGTGCCGTTCGGCGGCTACAAGCAGAGTGGGGTGGGCCGCGAGCTCGGGCCCCACGCACTCGACCCGTTCACCGAGGTGAAGAACGTGCACCTCGACCTGTCGAACCGCCGCGACGCGCGTCCGTACGACGTACTGCTCAGCCACGCGGACGACTGAGCTCCCGTAGCGCGCCGGCCCGGAGGAGACGCCCTCGTCCGGGCCGGCGCATCTCAACAGACGGATGACGGCCCGTCGGCCTCTCTCCCGATGGGGAGAGACGGACTCCCTCCGCGGAGGATGTCCGGCGCCGCGGTCCCCGACACACTTCCCTGTGACGGTGCGTCACCGATACACGACCCGCTCCGGCCCGCCCGGCGGCGCAGGACCGATCACCGGTCTACCCAGGAGGATGCATGACCGCGACCGACTTCGACCTCGAGATGCAGGCCGACCCCGACGAGATCGTGATGATCCCGGCGACCGCGGAGCGCAAGCCCGACCACTACCCGGTCGACGTCGCCAGCAAGGTGTTCTGGGCCCAGACCTCCGAGGAGCGGGAGAAGACCTTCGAGGTGCTCCGCCGGGAGCAGCCGGTGTCCTGGCAGCGCCCCGTCGACGACGCGGTCACTCCCGACCCCGACGACCCTGGTTTCTGGGCCGTCGTCAAGCACTCCGACATCGTGAAGGTCAGCCGGGACAACGACACGTTCATCTCCGGCCAGGGCGTGCTGTTCGACCTGCTGCCGCCGATCTTCCTGGAGCTGACCCAGTCGTTCCTGGCGATGGACAATCCGAAGCACGACCGGCTGCGCAAGCTGGTGGCCTCGGCGTTCACTCCCAAGCAGGTCAAGCTGATCGAGGAGAAGATCCGGACCGCCGCCCGTGAGATCGTCGACGGGTTCGCCTCCGAGCCCTCCGGTGAGATCGAGTTCGTGGAGCGCTGTGCCGAGCAGCTGCCCACCCGGATCTTCTGCGACATCATGGGCGTTCCGGAACACCTTCGGCTGTCCACGGCCCGCAACGCCGCGGACATCGTGGCGTGGGCCGACCCCGAGACCCTCGCCGGCCGTCTGGCGGACGAGGTCCAGATCGAGGCCGCGACGAACCTGCACGACATCGCAGCCGAGCTGATCGAGGCGAAGAGGGCCGAGCCGGCCAACGATCTGATCACCGCGCTGATCAACGCCGAGGTCGACGGCCAGGCGCTGGACGACTTCGAGATCGGCGCCTTCTTCGTCCTGATGGCGGTGGCCGGAACCGACACCACCAAGCACACCTCCAGCCTGACCGTTCGGGCCATGACCCATTTCCCGGAGCAGCGGCAGTGGCTGATGGAGGACTTCGACGGACGGATCAACAACGCCATCGAGGAGTTCATCCGCTTCGCCAGTCCGGTCATGACGTTCCGCCGGACAGCGGTCGCGGAGACCGAGATCGGTGGCCAGACGATCATCCCCGGTGACAAGGTCGTGCTGCTCTACCCGTCCGGCTGCATGGACTCCGAGGTCTTCGACGAGCCGCACAAGTTCGACCTGTCCCGGGAGAACGCCCGTGACCACGTCGGATTCGGCGGTGGTGGGGTGCACTTCTGTCTGGGCAACCAACTTGCCAAGTCGATGCTGCGGGCCCTGTTCCGTGAGCTGCTCACCCGCATTCCCGAGTTCGAGGCCGGCGAGCCCGAGCTGCTCGGCACCAACTTCATGCGAGGCGTCAAGCGCATGCCGTTCCGATTCGTCCCGGAGAAGTGATCATGAGTCTTCAGGTCGTACTGGACCAGGACAAGTGCAGCGGTCTCGGGCTGTGTGAGGCCGAGGCGCCGGAGATCTTCGAGGTGCGCGAGGACGGATCGCTCGCGGTGCTGGACGAAACCCCGGCAGACGAGCACCGAATGGCTTGCGAGGCCGCTGTCGCCGCCTGCCCGACCGAAGCCCTGAGGCTCATCGAGAGTTGACCGCGGCTCCCCACGCGGTCCCACCGCCCCGGTCTCCGGCCCCCGACGGAGACCGGGGCGCTCGTCTTGCAGAAAGGAGGGCCCCGCGATGACCGTGGACCATCTCGTCGTCGTCGGTGCTTCGCTGGCCGGGATCCGGGCTGTCGAGTCGGCACGCAAAGCCGGTCACACCGGGCGGATCACGCTCGTCGGCGCGGAGGAGCACCTGCCCTACGACCGGCCACCCCTGTCCAAGGCGTTCCTGGAGGCGTCCGAGGAAGCGCCGGCCGACCCTCGTTTCCGTACCGAGGAACACCTGCGCGACGAGCTGGGAGTCGAGCTGCGCCTCGGCGCCCCCGCCACCGGGTTGGATCCGAAGGCCCGCCTGATCGCTCTGGACGACACCGAGATCGGCTATGACGCGCTGGTGGCGACGACGGGAGGGACGGCGCGCCGGCTTCCCGGCACCGACGGGATCGCCGGAGTACACACGTTGCGGACCTGGGACGACGCCGTCGCCGTCCGCTCGGCGTTGGACGCGGGTGCGCGCACCGTTGTGATCGGGGCCGGATTCATCGGCTCCGAAGTCGCCAGCGCAGCCCGTAAGCGCGGCCTGCCGGCCACCGTCGTCGAGTCGCTCCCCGTGCCGCTGGTCCGGTCCGTGGGTGAAGACATGGGACATGCCTGCGCGTATCTGCACAGAGCGCACGGGACCGACCTGTTCTGCGGGGCCACCGTGCTGTCTCTCGAGCAGGTCGACGGTCGGGTGACCGGCGTACGGCTGGGCGACAGGAGCACGGTTCCGGCCGATCTGGTCGTCGTCGGGATCGGGGTGGACCCGAGCACCGGGTGGTTGGAGGGATCCGGGCTCGAGGTGCACGAACGCGACCACGGCGTGGTCGCCGACGCGACATTGCGCTGCGCGGACGGGGTGTACGCCGCCGGCGACGTGGTGCATTTCCCGAACAAGCTGTTCGACGGGGAGATGATGCGCCTCGAGCACTGGACGACGGCCGCCGAGCAGGGAGCCCTCGCCGCTCGCAATGCGCTGGACCCGGACCACGCCACCGAACTCGGCACGGTCCCCTACTTCTGGTCGGACTGGTACGGAAGCCGCATCCAGTTCGTCGGTCGTCCGCAGGCCGACGAGATCCGAGTGATCAGCGCCGAGACCGGCGACGCGCGGTTCCTCGCCCTGTACCGGAGGGCGGACCGGCTCGTCGGCACGATCACCATCGACCGGCCGACCCAGATCATGAAGTACAAGCGACTGATCGCGACGCGGGCGAGCTGGGCCGAAGCGCTGGAGTTCGCAGGGGTCGGCTGATCAGCCCGGCCGGCCCGTCGATCCGGCCAGATTTGTCGTGATCCGCCCGGGGCGACGACCGCGCTCGGCGCGATGCGGTCGACCGCCCCGACGGAGTCGGTTCAGGACGGGTCGACGAAGAAGTCGAGCTCCGGGTCGGGCCCGCCGCCGTACGCGGAGAAGTCGGTGACACCCGCCTCGCTCAGCACATCGACGTCGATGAAGGTCTCGCCCGTCCGGCCGGCGGGTAGCTCCAGCACCGCGAGCGCAGCGTCCGCCATGATCTCGGGCGACCGTGCGCGGGATGCCGCGTCCCCGCCGCCCAGCAGGTTGACCACGGCAGCGGTGGCGATCGTGGTCTGCGGCCACAGGCAGTTCGCGGCGATGCCGTCCTCCGCGAACTCGGCCGCCCAGCCGAGCGTCAGCAGGGTCATGCCGTACTTCGACAGCATGTACGCCGGAAATCTGCCGAGCCAGTGCGGTGCGAGGTTGATGGGCGGTGAGAGCGTGAGTACGCGGGCGCGATCGGAGGCGCGCAGGTGTGGCAGTGCGCTGGTGGTGAGAAGGAACGTTCCGCGCGAGTTGATCTGTTGCATCAGGTCGTAGCGCTTCGGGGTCAGCTCGGAGGAACCCGCGAGGTTGAGGGCGCTGGCGTTGTTCAGCACGACGTCGATGCCACCGAAGCGATCAGCGGCGGCATTCACCGCTCGCTCGACGTCTTCCGGGTTCCGCACGTCCCCGACGACCGCCAGCCCCTTACCTCCGACCTCCTCGATCTGCTGGACGGCGGTGTGCACCGTGCCCGGCAATCGCGGATCCGGCTCGTCGGTCTTGGCGAACACCGCGATGTTCGCACCTCGCCGGGCAGCGGCCAATGCGACTGCCAGGCCGATGCCGCGGCTGCCTCCTGACATGAGGATCGTTCGTCCGGTCAGTACATCGGTCGAGGTGTCGTTCACAGGAAACTCCGTTTCGCCGCGGTCGTCACACCAAGTTAGCAGTCAAGCCTGACTGTTTTTCGACCGGTCTCCGGTCTCGACGCCGAGTCGCTCACGGGCCATCCGCCGCCACATCGGCAGGTGTGGGTCGGATACCGGATCTCTGTGGCTCAACGTGTAGGTGATCGCTACGCCCCGCATGCTGGTGAACAGCAGCTCGCGCGTCTCGGGGAACGCCGGGTGGCTGCTGTGCACGGGGCCGAACATCGTCGCGACGACGTGCTCGATGGCGGTGCCCAGGCGCTGTTCTTCGGGCTGCAGGCTGCGGCGAATCTCGTCGTTCGTGCGAGCCACCGTCCAGAGTTCCATCGCCGCCCAGAAGTAGGGCTGCCGGAAGGTCTCCCAGAGAAGCTCTGTCGCGCGGTCGACCCGTTCGACACCGTGCGTGCGCCCGTAGCTCGACTGGGTGACCCACTGCTCCATCTCGGCGATCCGCTCGCCTGCGAGATGCTGTGAGGCGGCCACGAGCACTGCCTCCCGGGACGGGAAGTGATGGAGGAGCCGACCACGTGAGACGCCGGCTCGTTCCTGGATGGTCACGGTGGTGGTCCCCGCGTAGCCGGACTCGACCAGAAGCTCCACGGCGGCATTCAGGATCAGTGCGCGGCTGCTCGCACTCCGTTCGCCCTGCGTCCGTCGAGCGAGGGGTCCGTTCGGAGCAGCGGCCATGCGGACAACGATATCCGCGTCGTCGGTACGAAGTCGGGCCGCTGTTCAGCCGGTGACGTCGCGGCCGATCAGTGTGCGGGCGACGATCCACTGCTGAAGCTCGTTCGCGCCCTCGAAGATCTCCAAGATCTTGGCGTCTCGGAACATCTCCTCCAGCCGCACCGACTCTCCGCTCTCGGAGACTCGGCGGGCGAAGCCGAGTGCCCCGTGAATCTGGATCGCCTCACGGACCAGGTCGTTGGCCAACTTCGTGCCGTAGGCCTTGGCCATCGCGGCCTCCGGCTCTGCCGAGCGGTCGCCGCGATCGAGGAGGGTGGCTGCCTTCTGGTAGAGCGTGCGCGCGCACTCGATCTCGGTGGCGCGCTGCGCCATCGTGAACTGCCAGTGCTGCATCGCGCCGAGTGGTCCTCCGAACACCTGGCGTGTTCGCAGGCGTTCGACGGCCAGGTCGAGCGCGGCCTGGGCGACGCCGACACCGGCTGCGCCGATCCCGATCCGGCCGCGCACGAGCGCGGACAGTGCGACGCCGAGCCCCGCTCCCGGCTGCCCGAGCAGATTCGACCGGGGGACGTGTACGTTCTCGAAGACGATGTCGGCGGTGATCTGGCCACGGTGGCCCATCTTCAGATCCGGTGTCCCGATCCGCACGCCGGGCGACGACAGGTCGACCAGCAGCATGTGCGCGCGGTCGCTGTCGGCTCCGGCCCGGACCAGTACCGAGACCCAACCCGCGACGACGCTGTTGGTGATCCAGCGCTTGCGACCGTTGACGACGAAGCCGTCGGGGGCCTCCTCGGCGACGGTCTGCATCCGCTCGGCGGTGAGGTCGGAGCTGGTCTCCGGCTCGGTCGTGGCGAACGAGAACGCGACCCGGCCGGAGGTGAGCTCGGGGATCAACCGCGCACGCAGGTCCTCACTGGCGAACGCGAGCGTCTGCGGGACCAGGATGCACTGACCATCGAAGACTCCGGCCATCGACGAAGAGTGATAGGCGATCTCCTCGGTGACCGTGCACGTGCCGAGCATGGGGAACTCGAGCCCCCGGCCGAAGTCCGATCCGAACGGGACGGCGAACAGTCCCTCGTCGGCCAGACCGCGGAACGCGTCCCAGGGAAAGGAGTCAGCAGACTCCTCGCGCGAACCGATCTCGCGGGCGAACGGGACCAGGCGCTTCTCGACGGCTGCGCGAGCCTCGCTGCGCAGTGCGACGGTTTCCTCCGGCAGCCAGACGTCGTGGGTCATCCGGTCCTGGGTCCGGGGGACGGTCGAGTCGATGGTCGTCAACGGGCACGCTCCTCGTCGGTGAGATCTGCACAGTACCAGTCACAACTGACTGTTTGTGAAGCGGAAGGTGCCCGTTGACTGCGAGGCGAGTCGTGTCGCGACCGACCGAACCGCAGCGCCGCGGGCTTTGGCCCGGGTGTCTCGCGAGTCGTGACGGGCGTGAATCAGCTACTCGAAAGGCCCGCTCATGGCCGCGTGGCCGAGACCTCTGTGGAACGCCTCCGGCGTGGCCTGTCGGCCCGGTGGCTTCGCACGGCCGGTCTCACGGTCAAGGGCGCTGTGCGTCGCCTCCGGCGACAGCCCTTCGGGCTGCCCGTGGACCGCGAGCCTCGCCGGCCGTGCGGGGACGCCTTGCGGCGGCGGGGTACAGCGTCCCGCCACCCACAAGGGGTACCCGGGCCGACACAGGCCCGACGTCATCGGGAGGCCAGCATGAGCACCAGCCAGAAGACCAGCACCGACAGGGGCCAGGACATCGAGCGCAACGACGGGTTGTCGTCGGTGATGAGCGTGGGGGTCCGGGTGGCGGGGCGAGTGCCGACCCGGGTGGATCTGCGGTTCGCTGGGACTGCGGAGCAGCAGATCGGGTTGAGCCTGGGGACGGTGCTCGCTCTTGCGCCGACGTTCGTGGCCTCCTTCGTGGCCTCCACTGCAGGCGCACGGTGGTCTCTCCTGTGCACGGTGGTCCGCGTGACGTGCACGGATGGACTCCGCGGGCACGGTACTTCCGGTGACGGAAATACTCGTGATGCGTAGGTCGGGAGTTCGACTCTCCCAGGCGGCTCTCCAGGTCAGAGGCCCATTGAGGGTCCCTGGCCGCCCCTCAGGAGCCGGTTCGTGGCCTCCCGGTCGTCTTGGCGTCAGGTGATGGCCTCCGCGAAGCGCTCCCGCCCACGTCGGCGGGGATCGATCTCCTGGCTCCGGAGCAAACTCCGCTGCTGCGGGATCGCCTTCCGCGTACTCGCACGGACACCCGCCTGACCGGGTCCCGGCGGGTCGACCAGGCGGCTGGAAACCCGCCCACCGGGCGCCTCACCCGCGACTGGTGAAACGCCGCAAGCGCAGGCTGTTGCCGACCACGAACACCGAGCTGAATGCCATCGCCGCCCCGGCGATCATGGGGTTCAGCAGCCCCAGCGCTGCCAGGGGTAGGGCGGCGACGTTGTAGGCGAAGGCCCAGAACAGGTTGACCTTGATCGTCGCCGGTGTGCGCCGGGACAGCCGGCACCAAGGAGCTGCTGGACGGGGTCGGTGCAGGGCTGACCGGCGAGCTTTGGTCGGGTTTGCCGTCAGGGCGCGGTCAGCGTCCGCTCCAGGTCGTCCAGGACGAGGTTGGCGCCGGTCGGGCCGATGGCCAGCATCCAACTGTCGTCGGGCACCTCGAAGGCCCGGCCGGCCCGGACGGCGGATAGCGAGCGCCACAGTGGTGACGCGGAGAGCTTCGGCACGTTTCCGTAGGTCGTGGCGTAGACGACGTCGGCGTCGGCCTGCCCGATCTGCTCCGGCCCGATCTCGACGAAGGCCTTGGGCGCGCTGCGCACGATCTCCGGGCGGGCGAACCCGGTGTCGGTCAGCACCGAGCCGACGAATGAGCGGGGGCCGTACAGCCGCAGGTCCTCCGGGGTCTGCCGGATCACGCTGACCGTTGTCTGCGCGGCGTTCACCCGGCGGCCGAGCTCAGATGTACGGGTCTGATACGCGGTGAGCAGGCGCTGCGCCTGCGGCGCCCGACCCAGCGCGTCCGCATAGAGGCGCAGGTTGTCCTTCCACGCGTCGCCGGTGCGCTCGGAGAGCACGGTCGGCGCGATCGCCTGCAGCTGCGGGTAGATCCGCTCGTGGCGCAGCTTGCTGGATAAGATCAAGTCCGGCTGCAGGGTGGCGATCGCCTCCAGGTCCGGGTCCTGGATCGTGCCGACGGTCTTGATCGCCCCCGGCACCACCTTGCCCTGCAGGAACGAGGGCAGCTCCTCGGACACCGACGCGCGGGTCGACCCGACCGGGGTGACACCGAGCGAGACGGCGGCGTCGAGCTCCTGGGTGTCCAGCACCACAACGCGACTCGGCTGAGCGGACACCGTGCTGACGCCCATGGCGTGTGCGACCGGGCGTCCGTCCGCGGGGGCGCTGGAATCGGAGGCACCGCAGCCGGTGATGAGCAGGGCGACGGCGCCGAGGGCCGCGACCGTTCGGGCGACAACAGACACGGCGTGGAGTAGACCAAGAGCCGGTAAAGAAGGCAAGGCTGACCTTCTCCAGCGCCGCTGCGGTCAGGTCTCGACGGCGTGCAGCACGTCGGCGGGCTCGGTACGCGAGGTGTAGTCGGGATGTACGTCGATCCAGCGGATCGTGCCGTCGGGGTCGAGCAGGACGACCGTGGGCATCGGCAGTGCGGCCGTGCCGTCGGCGTTGACCTCGGTGAGGTCGAGGCCGAGCCCGCGCTGGGCGTCGCGTACCTCGGCGCTCGGCACCGTGACGACCCCGAGCGCGGTCGCGACCTGGTTGCCGGGGTCGGACAGGACGGTGTACGTGAGTTCGTCGGCCTGGGCCGTGGTCAGGGACCCGTCGGGTCGCTGCGGGCTGACCGCCAGCAGGGCGATGCCGCGGCGGTCGAGCTCGCCGACGAGCTGCTCCTGGTAGGTGCGCAGGGTGAGGTTGCAGTACGGGCACCAGGCGCCGCGGTAGAACACCACGACCGCTGGCCGGCCCGCGGCGGCGGCGGACAGGCTCGTCGCCCGGCCGTCCGTGTCGAGCAGCTCCGCGTCCGGCATCGGCGAGCCGGGCCGTCGCACACCCGCCGGGACGCCCCCCGCTCGAAGGCCGGCCTGTTCGGTGGCGAACGCGGCGGCGGCGTCGGCCGGCAGGCGCGAGGCCGGACCCGACCGCGCCATCGTCTCGATCCGGTCGGCGATCGTCTCGTGCGCGGTGGTCATGGCTCGCTCCATGGGGTGTGCGTATTTTTCTGGATGGATCGAGCCATTTTCTACCGCACCTGTTCTGGATCGGCAACTCCAGAACAGGTAAGATCGTGCTGTGGACACCGGCACCGCAGGAGGGCTCCCCCGCCTGACCCGCAAGGGCCGGGCCACGCGGGAGCGGATCGTCGCCGTCGCGGCCGGTCTGATGTTCGAACGCGGGGTCGCCGTGACGAGCATCGACGACGTCCGGTCGGCGGCCGAGGTGAGCAGTTCGCAGCTCTACCACTACTTCGACGGCAAGCGGGAGCTCGTCCGCGCCGTGATCGCCCACCAGACCGAGGCGGTCCTCGCGGCACAGCAGCCGCAGCTCAGCCGCCTCGACAGCATCGAGGGACTGCAGACCTGGCGCGATCTCGTGCTCGGCGTGCAGGCGGGGCGCAACGGCGCAGGCGGGTGTCCGATCGGGTCCCTGGCCGCCGAGCTCGCCGAGATCGACCCGGAGGCCCGGCTGGATCTCGCCGACGGCCTGGGCCGCTGGGCCGGCGCGATCCGGGACGGTCTGGCCGCCATGCGCGCCCGCGGCGACCTGGACGAGTCGGCCGACCCGGACCGGCTCGCGATGGTGACACTGGCCGCGTTGCAGGGCGGGCTGTTGCTGGCCCAGGTGCACCGGGACACCGCGCCTCTTCAGGCCGCCCTGGACGCGGCGATCGCGCACATCCGGTCCTTCGAGGTCGCGGTCGCCGGGTAGCGGCCGGTCCGCCGCTACCCCGGAGTGGAGTCGACCGTGGTCGTCATGGGTGGTGCGTGGGTGCTGCGGCGTCGGCTCAGCCGGAGGCTCTCTTGAGGAACACGACGATGTCCGTGGGGGCCGCTCCGACACTCGGCTGGACGGTGCCCACGACCTCCCATCCCTGACCACCCAGATCGTTCAGTTCGCTTTCGATCTTGGAGTAGTCGAACCCCTTCCACCCCAGTGCGTAGTTCAACACCTTGTGCTCGAACGTGGCGGCCACGCTGTGTCCTTCCCTCGACGTCGTGGCGGTACGACCGGAGCGTCTCCGGGAGTTCCGGTCCCACCGTGAGGTCAGTGGACACCGTGCCGTGGCGGCATGGTCAAGAGCAGCGGCCCCGGCTCATCCGCGGACCGCTCCGGGCGTCGACTACCCCGGCAGCGCACCGCTGCGCTTCAGGGCCTCGTCGACGAGCTGGGCCAGTCGCTGGTGGCCCTGGTCGTTGAGGATCTCGCCGTCCGGCGCGATGCCGCCCTGGTCGCTGCCGTTGAACCAGCGTTCGGCCAGCGGGTCGACGAACGGGAGCCGGGCCCCGGTGGCGGCGTCGCGGATGGCGTCCCGGACGGCGAGCATCCGGGGCGGTGCGTCGCCGCCGAGCCACATCGGGCCGATCACCGCGATCCTCGCCTGCGGGAGCCGGGCCCGGAGCACCCGGCTGCGCGGGCGCCGCCGGCGCGGCGGGCGCCGCAGCGCCCGGCTGGGCGGGTGCGGCCGGCGGGGCGGGTGCCGGCGGGGCGTCCGCGGCGGTCGACGAGCCCCCGTTCAGGACCCCCGTCGTCAGGATCGCCGTGGTCAGAACCGCGAGGAGAAGTACGGCGAGCAGGGCGGTGACGACGACCGCCGGCAGTTTGCGCACGCCCGGACCTCTCCGTTGTGGACCTCGGACCCGGCAAGTGCAGCCGAGCCGATCGAGGCTGTCAACCACGCCTACGCCGAGGGATGGGCCCGGAGAGCGACATGGGTCACACTGGAGCCGGGAGCCACACCCCCGTCGACCTGGGAACGAGGGAGTTCACCGTGTCCGACACGCAGAAGGCCGATCTCGACGCCGTCGTCATCGGCGCCGGATTCGCCGGCATCTACATGCTGCACAAGCTCCGCGACGAGCTGGGGCTGACCGTCCGGGTCTTCGACAAGGCCGGAGGGGTCGGCGGCACCTGGTACTGGAACCGGTACCCGGGCGCGATGTCGGACACCGAGAGCTTCGTCTACCGGTACTCCTTCGACCAGACGATGCTCCAGGAGTGGGACTGGGAGACCCGCTACCTCGACCAGCCCGAGATCCTGGCCTACCTGCAGGCCGTGGTGGAGCGACACGACCTCGCGAAGGACATCCAGCTCGAGACCGGGATCGACGCCACGGTCTTCGACGACGCCCGCGGCATCTGGACCGTCACCACCGACGACGGCGCGACGATCACCGCCCGCTACGTCGTCACCGCGCTCGGGCTGCTGTCGCGGACCAACTTCCCCGACATCCCCGGCCGCGACAGCTTCGAGGGCACCCTGGTCCACACCGGCGCCTGGCCCGCGGACCTCACCACCGACGGCAAGCGGGTCGGTGTGATCGGGACCGGCTCGACCGGCTGCCAGGTCATCTGCGCCGTCTCGAAGACCGCCCAGCACCTCACGGTGTTCCAGCGGTCGGCGCAGTACAGCGTCCCGTCCGGCAACGGGCCGGTGAGCGCGGAGTACGTGGACGGCTGCCGGGCCGACTACGACCGGATCTGGGGGCAGGTCAAGGACTCGGCGGTCGGGTTCGGGTTCACCGAGAGCGACGTCCCGGCGATGAGCGTGTCCGCCGACGAGCGCCGGCGCGTGTTCCAGGAGAACTGGGACATCGGCAACGGCTTCCGGTTCATGTTCGGCACGTTCTCCGACATCGCCACCGACGAGGACGCGAACAGGGCGGCGTCCGACTTCATCCGGTCCAAGATCGAGGAGGTCGTCGACGACCCGGAGACCGCCCGCAAGCTCATGCCGAGCGATCTCTACGCCAAGCGGCCACTGTGCAACACGGACTACTACGAGACCTACAACCGGGACAACGTCACCCTGGTCAGCATCAAGGAGAACCCGATCACGGAGATCACCCCGAACGGGGTGCTCACCTCCGACGGCGTCGAGCACGAGCTCGACATCCTGGTCCTCGCCACCGGGTTCGACGCGGTCGACGGCCAGTACACGCGGATGGACCTGCGCGGACGTGGGGGCGAGACGATCCAGCAGCACTGGAAGGACGGGCCGACCAGCTATCTCGGGGTGGCGACGTCGGGCTTCCCGAACCTGTTCATGATCCTCGGCCCGAACGGCCCGTTCTCCAACATCCCGCCGGCCATCGAGATCCAGGTCGAGATGGTCGCCGACCTGATCCGGACGGCGGAGGAGGGCGGGAGCGCGGCCGTCGAGGCCACCGGCGACGCCGAGGACGACTGGACCGCGACCTGCCGGGAGATCGCGGACATGACGCTGTTCCCGAAGGCCGACTCCTGGATCTTCGGCGCGAACGTCCCGGGCAAGAAGAATGCGGTCATGTTCTACATGGCCGGGCTCGGGAACTACCGGCAGAAGCTCGTCGACGTGGCTGCCGCCGGCTACGACGGGTTCGACCTGCGCGGAGCCCCGGCCCCGGCCTGACGTCCCGCGCCCGGCCACTTGGCGATCTCGATCCACGACACCGCCACGATCGGGACCAGGACCACCACGAGCCACTGCGTCCCGCTCAACGGCACCAGACGCAGCGCCTCCCGCAGGAACGGGACGAACATGATCAGCGCGATGGACACCGCCGTCACCACCGTCCAGGCCGGGAGGAAGCGGTTGGACCACCACCCGATCCCGGCCAGGGGCGTGCGCTCCGAGCGCATCACCCACGCCAGGGCCAGGTAGCCGACCATCCACGCCAGGAACGCCAGGGTCTGGGCGGTCGCGGTCGTCTCGCCCGACCAGGACGCCACCAGGTAGATCCCGCCGACGGCGACGAACAGCGACACCCCGCCGGCGACCAGCGAGCGCACCAGAGACCGGTCCAGGAAGCGGTCCCGCGGGTTCCGGGGAGGCCGGTCCATGGTGTCGCGTTCGGCGGGCTCGGCGGCGAACGTGGCGCTGCCGGCGATGTCCATGAACATCTCCATCACCACGATCTGGATCGGGGCGAACGGGATCGGCAGCCCCACGAGCACCCCGACGACGGTCGTCGCGATCAGACCGGCCTTGCACGCCAGGTAGTACTTCACGCCCTTGCGCAGGTTGTCGTAGAGGGTGCGCCCCTCCCGCAGGGCGCGGGTGATGGTGGCGAAGTTGTCGTCGGCCAGCACCAGGTCGGCGGAGTCGCGGGCGACGTCGGTGCCGGACGCCCCCATCGCGATGCCGACGTCGGCGCGCGCCAGTGCGGGGGCGTCGTTGATCCCGTCGCCGGTCACCGCGACGACCTCGCCGCGCCCCTGCAGGGCCTCCACCAGCCGGATCTTGTGCTCCGGCGCGACACGCGCGAACAGCGACGTGCCGGCCACGGCGTCGTCGAGCGCGGTGTCGTCGAGGCGGTCGAGGTCGCGGCCGGTGAGCAGCGGGCCGTCGCCGTCGAGGCCGATCTGCCCGGCGATCGCGCGGGCGCAGGCCGGATGGTCGCCGGTGACCATGACGACCCGGATCCCGGCCCGACGCGCCGCAGCCATCGCCTCGGGCACCTCGGGGCGGGGCGGGTCGGCGAGCCCGACCAGGCCGGTGAACGTCAGGTGGGACTCGGCGTCGTCCACGGACCCGGGGACCGTGGCCAGGACCCGGGTCGCCACGGCGATGACCCGCAGACCCTCGCCAGCCATCCGTTCGGCCTGCGCGGCGAGCGCGGCCCGGTCGTCCGCGGTGAGGGCCCGGTAGCCGCCGCGTGCGGTGCAGCGCCCCAGCAGCGCCTCCGGCGCACCCTTGGTCACCAGCAGGAACCGGCCGTCGTCCCGGCTGTGGACGACCGTCATGGACTCGCGGTGCGCGTCGAACGCGAATCGGGCCACCACGTCACCCGGAACGCCGCCGGGGGTGCCCGGCAGCAGGTCCCGGTCGCGGGCGGCCTCCAGGAACGCGACGTCGGTCGGGTCGCCGGACCACTCGCGGCCCTCGGCGGTCGCGTCGTGACAGGCCGCACCGAGCGCGAGCAGGCGGTCCTCGGGTACGGCGTCGGCGGCCAGCGAGGCCACCGCCATCCGGTTCTCGGTCAGCGTGCCGGTCTTGTCGGTCGCGATCACCGTGACCGTGCCCAGGGCCTCCGCGGCGCGCAGCCGTCGCACCAGCCCGTTGCGCCGGGACAGGCGGTAGGCGCCCAGCCCGAGGACCAGGCTGATGATGATCGGCAGTTCCTCCGGGACGGTCGCGAACGCCATCGTCAGCCCGGTCAGGACCATCTCCCGCCACGGCTGCCCGCCGAGGATCCCGATCAGCGGCACCAGGACGCTGAACCCGATCGCCACGAACGCCAGCACCCGCGACAGGTCGCGCATCGCCTGCTGCAGCGCCGTCCGCGGCGGCTTGGCCTCCAGCACCAGACCGGTGATCCGGCCCAGCTCGGTGGCCATCCCGGTCGCGACGACGACGCCGCGGGCCCGGCCGGCGGCCACGGTCGTCCCGGCGAAGGCCACGTTGCTCCGCTCGGCCAGCGGTGTCTCGGCGGGGAGCACGTCGTCGGCGTCCTTGCCGACGGCCACCGACTCCCCGGTCAGTGCGGACTCGTCGACCCGCAGCCCCCACGTCCCGACGAGCCGGACGTCGGCGGGCACCCGGGCACCGGCCCGCAGCGGGACCACGTCGCCGGGGACCAGGTCCTCGGTCGGGACCTGCCCGAGGCGGCCGTCGCGCAGGACCCGGGCGGTCGGCGCGGTCAGCGTCCCCAGCGCGGCGATCACGGTCTTCGCGCGGTACTCGGCGAACACCTCGACCAGCACGACCGCCGAGATGATGACGACGATGGCGATCGTGTCCTCGAGCCGGCCCCACACGCTGTAGAGCACGGCGACGGCCAGCAGGAGCAGCATCATCGGCTCGGTGATCTCGTCCGCGAGCACGGTGCGGAACGTGACCTGCCTCGGCGTCCGGAAGCGGTTCGGGCCGGTCGCCGCCAGCCGGTCCGCGGCCTCGGAGCCGGTCAGCCCGCGGGCCGTGTCGGTGTGCAGCTCCGTCACGGCGTCGTCGGCGGTCCCGGCGTGTGCCCGGGCCGGTCCCGGGTCGGGCGCGAGCAGCTCGGCGTCGCTCACCGCGGGCCGCCGGGACGCGGTCGTGGAGCGCCGGACGGGCGCATCAGTCGCCGGTCTCGGAGTCCGGCGGCAGGTCGGGGGCGACGCCCTCGGCCCGGTAGACCGACGCGGTGAAGCGCTCGAGCGCGCGACGGGACCGGTCCAGCAGGTGGGCGGCGTCCTTGGCCCGCTCGTCCGGGAAGAAGTCCCGCACCGCGATCTTGTCGAGCCACGAGGTGAGCCGGTCCTGGACCTGCTCGTTCTCCTCCAGCTCGGCGAAGGTGAAGTTGAGCTTCGCCGTCTCACGGTCCAGCTCGGAGATCAGCGCCAGCCCGCGCTCGTGGAACTCGGCGTACTCCTTGGCCCGCTCGCCCCGGAACCGGGCGACGATCTCGGCGTCGCCCTGGTCCTCGACGGCCCGGACGCACAGGGCGTGCGCAGTACCCTCGTGCTCGCGCACGTAGGCGGCGAGGGCGCGGAAGAACTCGACGTTGCCGTCCGTGCCGGGAAGCACCCAGGCCCCGTTCTGCAGGCCGACCGCACCGGCGGCCTTGGCCCGGCGCCACAGCGTCACCCGCGGGCTGGACGGCGCGGCGGGGAGCTGGGCCAGTAGCAGGACCCAGCCGGGAGCGTCATCGCCGTCGTCGGACACGGTGACCGACGTTACGGAGCCACCTGTGCCCGGTGCAACACGTGTTGACCGATTCGTCGATCACGGATCGGCACGGCACCCTGGTCGCATGGTCCACACCGACGTCGCCCGCCTCGGCCTCGGCCTGGCCGCGGTGGCCCGCCCCGCCTACATCACCTCCGGCCGCGCCGCCGACCTCGGCGACGCCCGGGGGGTCGACCAGCTCCGCGACCGGACCCACGCGCTCCTCGACGCCGCGTACGCCCACGGCATCCGCTACGTCGACGTCGCCCGTTCCTACGGCCGGGCCGAGGAGTTCCTGGCCGGCTGGCTCGACGCCCGTCCCGACGTCGGTGACGTGGGGGTCGGCTCGAAGTGGGGCTACCGCTACGTGGGCGACTGGCGTGTCGACGCCGAGGTGCACGAGGTCAAGGACCACTCCCGCACCGCGTTCACCGAGCAGTCCGCGCAGAGCCTGGACCTGCTCGGTGACCGGCTCGGGATCTACCACGTGCACTCGGCCACCCTGGAGACCGGCGTGCTCGACGACGCCGGCGTGCACCGGGCGATGGCCGGCCTGCGCGAGCGCGGCATCCGGCTCGGCATCTCCACGTCCGGCCCGCGCCAGCCCGAGACGATCCGCCGGGCCCTGGACGTCCGGGTCGACGGCGAACCGCTGTTCACCTCGTTCCAGTCCACCTGGAACCTGCTCGAGCCCTCGGCCGGTCCGGCATTGGCCGAAGCGGCCGACGCCGGCGCCCGGGTGATCATCAAGGAGGCGTTCGCGAACGGCCGTCTGGCGCCCGGGGGCCGGGACGGTACGGCGGCGGTACGCGCGGCGGCCGGGCTGGCGCAGGAGCTCGACCTCCCGATCGACCATCTGGCCGTGGCCGCCGCGCTCGCCCGGCCGTGGGCGGGGCACGTGCTGCTCGGGCCGGTGGACACGGCGCAGCTGGCGAGCAACGTCGGCGCCGTCGGCGTCGTCCTCCCGGACGGGGTCGGCGCCGAGCTGGACGCGTCGCGCGGGACCGCGGAGCAGTACTGGGCCACCCGATCGGGTCGTCCCTGGTCCTGAGCCGTCCACCGTGGCCGGCCTGGCGTGACGTGTTGCGGCGCAGCTCGTTTACCCTCACGTCACCCCACGGACGGCCGACCGACACCCACCACCACCGCTGAGGTTCACCGGGGCGGTCGATCGGCCGGACTGCGAAGGAGCCCGGAGATGACCGTTGGACGCCACATGGCCTGGACGGCCGACGAGGACCCGGCGACCCGGCAGATCGCGAGGGTCGAGGCCGACCCGGTCGCGGCTCCCGCGCCGGAGCCCGCCGCGCCGCACCTGACGCTCGTCCGCGGCACCACCGTGCTGAGGGTCGCACTCGGTGTCGCCGCCGTCCTGGTGATCGCCCACTTCGCCGCCCTGGCGATCGGCCACGGCCGGCCCGGGTTCGAGATCCCGCAGGCGATCCGGCTCGGCGGCGAGCTGAACATCGCGACCTGGTTCAGCTCCGCCCTGCACCTGGTCAACGCCGGGCTGCTCGCACTGGTCGCCGCGAACTCGGTGCGCCGCGAACGCGTGCGGTGGATCGTGCTCGCCCTGGCCGTGCTCGTGGTCTCGATGGACGAGGTGTCGGCCAACCACGAGCAGGTCGGCTACATCCTGCACACCACGCTCGGGACCAGCGGGTTCCTCACCTACGCCTGGATCATCCCGGCGACCGTGCTGGTCGCGGTCGTCGCGCTGTGGTGCGGTCCGATGGTGCTGCGCCGCCCGGGCGGACGACTGGTCGCGCTCGCCGCGCTGATCTTCGTCGGTGGCGCGGTCGGGGTGGAGGCGATCGAGGGGTGGTGGTTCGACGAGACCGGCAGGGCCGACGACCTCGTCTACCTGGTCCTCGGTGGTCTGGAGGAGGCGATGGAGATGCTCGGGCTGATCGTCGCGATGGCCGGGCTGCTCCGGATGGCAGGCGGCAGCGGCCTGCGCCTGGCCGGGACGTTCACCGACCGCTCCTGACGGCGGCTCAGGATCCCTGCTTTCTGGGATGGGCTCCTCCCGGCTCGTCCGGCACCGTTCTCCCGAGGCCGAGAAGGCCGATCCGACCTGCGGAGACGAGGAGAACGATGACCGACCACATCGGCCCGGCCTGGATCCTGTCCGGGATCGCGAACACCCCTGGGGTGTTGGAACTGAGCGACGGGCGGCTGTCGTTCACCGGCGACGACGGCGTCGTGTTCGACGAGCCGCTCGAGGCCGTCACCGGGGTGAAGTTCCCCTGGTACCAGTTCTCCGGCGGGTTCACGGCCACGATCGCAGGCACCCGTCACCGCATCTCGCTGACCCGCCCGAACGGCGCTCCCGATCCGTCGGGCCCGGACCTCGCCTCCGCGACCGGGTCGATCGGCGACGTGGCGTCCGGCCGGCGCGAGGGCAAGACCTGGCGGTCCCTGCTGGTCGAGGGTGCCGGCGCGCCGCGCCCGTCCTGAGAAGGGCCGCGTCGCGTGTCTCCCGGCCGCGCACGGCGAGTGATCGATCTGTGTGGGTCGATCGGTGCCACGGGTGGCACCGGATCCACCACACAGATCGATCATGAACGGCGAGGTGGAACCGTCACGTCAGGAGGGCGTCGTCACGGTGGTCGTGGCGATCGCGGCGAGCTCCGCTGCGGCGTCCGTCCGGCCGACCGGCTCGGCCTGCGCGTTCACGACCGTCGTCTCGTCTCTCGTGGATACGTAGTTCCGGCCGGTCCACCGGACTCCGCGGAGCGCACGGCGGGAGCTGGTCAGTTCCTCGACGTTCCCGGTCCCGTCGGCGTCGACCAGGGCCTTGAATCCCCGCGCCTGCGACTGGCTGACCGGCAAGGCGCCGGACGAGTGTCGCCGTGTCACGGTCGCGTGCCTTCGTCTGAGCTTTGCCGGAACCGGAACACCCGCGGCGCTGCCTCACGGTCGCTCCCACGGGGCAGTGATCGATCTGTGTGGGTCGATCGGTGCCACGGGTGGCACCGGACCCACCACACGGATCGATCATGGATGGCGAGGACCCCGGCGCGGTCGGCGCTCAGCTCGGGGGGAGCCCGATCGTCCAGCCGGTGACGTCACGCAGCGCGATCTGCCAGCAGGCCGGCTCCTGGTAGGCGGGTACCGCGTTGTGCACCGGGGCGACGAGCGCGTCGGTGAAGTAGACCCAGTGGATGTCCTTCATCGGGATGTCCCGGCCGGGGGCGTCGTCGTTGCGCTCCTCGGCCATCTGCTCGAACATCGCCGCCATCGCCTGTGCGGACTCGTTGTGCGGATCGTCGCTGGTCAGATCCCGCAACTGGTCGCTGAGACGGCGCAGCCAGGTGGTCGGGTGCACGGCGTTGCCGAACACGATCCCGGCCGAGGTGGCCACCGTCAGCGGGACGCTATTGCCCTCGTCGCGGTAGGCGATCGAGAGCACCGACTGCAGGTAGCTCGGCGCGCTCAGCTCCGGGATCGTGACGACGCGTTGCGCGTCGGTCATGCCTGCCGGGCCGTCCGCATTCACTGACATGCACTCACGGTAGCCACCGGTTCACCCGGTCGATACCGCCACTTGTCGGCCCGACGAGAACGGCCGGACGGGAACGAGTCAGAGCAGTGCCGGCCAGGTGAGCGCGGCTCCGCCCCAGGTCGCCCCGCCCCCGAAGGCCGAGAGCACGACCCGTTCCCCGGCGTGCAGCGTGCCCGCCGCCGCGGCCTGTGACAACGCCAGCGGGATCGACGCGGCGGCCGTGTTCCCGACGTGCTCGAGGTTGCTCACCACCCGCTCGCGCGGCAGGCCGAGGCGGTCCGCGACGGCGTCCAGGATCCGCTGGTTGGCCTGGTGCCCGACGAACCGGTCGACGTCGTCGACGCCCCAGCCGACCCGGTCCATGACGGTCCGGGCGCACTCGGACATCTTGGCCACCGCCTGCCGGTAGACGGCCTGGCCCTGCATCGTGAACGGGGTCGCGGCGTCCTGCACGAGGATCAGGTCCTCGCCGTCACCGTCGCTGCCCAGGTCCAGGGCCAGCACCTCGCCCGCCTCCCCGGGGTCGCCCGCGCGCAGCACGACCGCCCCGGCCCCGTCGCCGAACAGGAACGCGGTGGACCGGTCCTCCGGGTCGATGAGTGTGGAGAACGTGTCCGCCCCGATCAGCAGCACCGACCCGGCCTGCCCGGAGGTGAGCATCGCGCTCGCGGTGGCCAGCCCGTAGAGGAAGCCCGAGCACACGGCGTTGAGGTCGAACGCGGGCACCGTGCCGAGCCCGATCCGGGTCGCCACGGCCGGCGCCGTCGCCGGGCACGGGTGGTCCGGCGTGCTCGTGGCCACGATGACCATGTCCACCGCCGAGACCCCGGCCGACTTGAGGGCCTGCGTCCCGGCCTCGACGGCCAGGTCGGACGTGGCCGTCCCGCCGTCGACGACATGACGGGACCCGATCCCGCTACGGGTGCGGATCCACTCGTCGGTGGTGTCGAGGCGTGCGGCGAGGTCGTGGTTGGTCACGATCTCCGGTGGGAGGCAGTGACCGACCCCGGTGAGAACGGCCGCGCGAGAGAGCATGGGCGGAACCCGCGTCCTGTCGTAGGTGTGACCCCACTGTAGTTCGCGAAGCGGGTTCCGCCCGGATCGAACTCAGGATGTGACGAGTCGGGCACTCACCGTGGGCGGCGCCCGGAACAGGTCCAGCACCGGGCAGCGCGCGTCCACCTCGGCGAGCAGCCGGACGTAGTCCTCGGCCGGTGCCGGTCCCTGCGGGTGGACCGCGATCCGGACGTCGTCGAGGCCGGGCCGGACCGTGCCCTCCAGCCCGAAGAACCCGCGCACGTCGAGCTCGCCCTCGACGTCCACCCGGACGTCGTCGAGCGGGATCCCGAGCACCGAGGCCTGGTAGCGGTAGGTCGCGATCTGTGAGGAGACGAGCGCGGCCAGCGCCAGCTCCACCGGGTTCAGCGAGCCGTCGAGGTGCGCCGGCTCGTCGGGTCCGGCGGGATCGCGCCGGACCCGGACGCCGCCGGCACCGGAGCCGGTGGCGTGGAAGGACAGCCGCGCGTTCTCCGCGTCCCGGTCGAGCTCGGACACGGCGGCGCCGAGCAGGGTGGACGGGTCGACGACGGGAGCGCTCATCGGCCCGCCTCCGGCTGCTCGACGACGGTCAGGTGCGGCGTGCGGGCGAGCGCGCTGCGGGCCATCGCCAGCTCGTGCGCGACCTCGGCGGTGATCAGTTCGGCGTGCAGGCCACTGTCCTCCGGGGACCGGGTGGCCAGTGCGCGGTTCCGGGCGACGAGGGCCTCGAGGCCGTCGAGCAGCCGGTCGGCGACCGCCGACCGGCGCAGGGACCGGGACGGCGCGGGGACGCGCAGGGGTGTGGGGGCTGGTGTGGACATGCGGATGCTCCGGGAGGTGCGAGGGGATCGGGACGCGTCGGCGGCCGTGGGCCGCGAGGCATCACCGACAGAGCGCCGCCCCGGTCCGGCAGAGGTCGACATGCCGGCGCCTGCACCAGATCGACTTCGACCACGCCGACACCGCGAGGATGTCGTTCGCCGGGGTCTGCACGTCGGTCTCCCATCGTTCCCGGCGGTAGCACCCACGTATGCGGGTTGCTGCGGCGTCGTCGAGCCGGGTCTCTCGGCCGCTCAGGATGGATCGACGTCCAGCAAACCCGCCGGGGCGCGCGGGTGTCAAGGTGATGCGCGGCGGTCCGATCCATCCGATCGGCGGTCGACTTCTCCCCGCCGCCCGGAAGGATCCCGTCCCGGTGACGGCGGGCGACGCCGGCCACGATTGCGATCGTCTGTTCGTGGTGATCGGCCGGGTCGGCGCGTTAGTCTGCTGCCGTCTCGGCCGGACCGAGCTCCCCCCACGGTCCGCGACATCCCGGCTCGACGGTGTCCCCGCACCGGCCGGCCCCACCCCGGGAGAACCATGACCGTGTTGCACGGCGCCACGCCCGGCCGGCATCCGCCCGGCGCGGCGGCCGTGGCGGCGTTGCTGGCCGGTACCGCGGTCGCCGTGTTCGGGCTGGGCCTGCTCGCGGTCCAGGTCTCCGCGTCGCGGACCCCTCTGGCGGTCTGGTGGCCGGGGGCGGCCGCCGCGACGGCGGGGGTCGCGCTGGCCGCGTCCGGAGCCGGCCGTGGGAGCCCGCCCCCCGGGGCGCGCCGCGGCGTCCTGGTGGCCGCGACCCTGCTGGCCGTCGGTGTGGCCGGCGTCGCGTTGCGGCTGCTGGCCGGACGCTCCGTGGAGGTCGCGCTCGGGTGGGCGCTGGGCGACGTCGTCCAGGCGGCGGCGGCCGGGTTGCTGCTGGCGGGGCGCCTGCGGCTGCGCGCCCCGTCGGATCTGGGACGCCTGTTGCTGGCGGCGCTGGTCGGTGCGCTCGGGGCCGGTGTCGTCATGACGCTGAGCGCGCAACCCCTGCCGGCCGAGGACCCGGGCCAGCTGTTCTGGTCGGCCACCGCCTCGCGGGCGGCGGCCGTCCTGTTGCTGGTGCCCCTGGTCATGCGCCTGCCGCGGCGGCGCCGGCCGTGCCGTCCGGCCGAGAGCGTCGGCCTGTCGGTGCTCGCGGTCGCGACGACCGTCGCGACGTTCGCACCCGGCCGGGCCTGGCCGCTGGCGTTCGTGCCGCTGGCCGTCCTGGTCGGCACCGGCCTGCGGCTCGGCCTGCGGGCCGTCGTGTGGCAGATGCCGGTGGTCGGGACCTTGGTCGCGTTCCTCACCCTGCACGGGACCGGCCCGTTCGCGGCCGCGGCGGGCTCGTCCCCGTACGCGCCGATCGCGCTGGTCCAGACGTTCGTCGTGGTGTGCGTGTTCGCGGTGCTCGTGGTGGCGACGACGGTCGCCCAGCGCGACGCCGCGATGGGTGCGCTGGCCGACCGTCGCGAGTTCGACCGGGCCGTCCTGGAGACCGTCGACGCCGGCGTCCTGGCCTGCGACGCCGACGGCGCGATCGTGCTGCGCAACGCCGCCCACCGCCGGGTCACCGGCGACGCCGACCCCGGACCGGTCGACCCGGACCCGCCGGCCGGGGCGGCGCTGCGGCGGGCGCTGGACGGTGAGGTCCTGACCGGGTTGCACCTGCAGGTCGGCCCCCGCGGCGGGCCGGCGCAGCACGTCGTGGCGCGGGCCGGGCCGATCACGGCCGGCGACGGGCGCCTGCTCGGCGCCGTCGCGACGTTCACCGACGTCACGGCGGAGCGGGCCGTGCAGGAGCGGCTGCAGGCGGCCGTCACGTTCCACGACGCGGTGCTCTCGGCCAGCCCGGACATCATCTTCGTCGCCGACGCCGGCACGCACGCGATCCTCTGGGCGTCGCGCTCGGTCGAGACGATGCTCGGGTTCAGCCCGGAACAGGTGCTCGAGCTCGACCGTCACACCGGTCCCGGCCTGGTGCACCCGGACGACCGCGCCGCGCTGCACGCCGCGAACGACGCCGCGAGCCTCCTGCACGACGGCGACGTCCAGCCGCTGCGGGTGCGCGTGCGCGACGGGTCCGGGCGCTACCGCTGGCTCTCGCGGCGGGTCACGCCGTTCACCCGGGACGCGGGCGGGCGGGTCACTCAGCTGCTCGGGTTCTCCCGCGACGTCACCGACATCGTCGAGTCCGAGCGGCGGATGGAGCACGCCGCCACCCACGACCCGCTGACCGGGCTGCTGAACCGGCGGGGTCTGGGCAACCGGCTGACCGAGGTGATCGCCCGCGCCGAGGCCGGGGCGCAGACCCCGGTGCTGTTCTGCGACCTGGACGGGTTCAAGTCCGTCAACGACGCCCACGGCCACGCCGCGGGTGACGCGCTCCTGGTGGTGACCGCGCAGCGGATCGCCGGGGCGTTGCGGGCGGGCGACACGCTGGCCCGCACCGGCGGCGACGAGTTCCTGGTGATGCTCGAGGCGCCACCGCGCGAGCCCGACGGCGCGCGCCCCGTCCGGGACCCGGCCGCGGAGGCGCTGCACCGGGCCCGCGGTGTCGCCCGCCGGATCGCGGAGTCGCTGGCCCGGCCGATGGACGTCCACGGCACCGTGCACGTCGTCACGGTGTCGATCGGGATCGCGCTGGCCCGGCGCGGCCTCGACGCCGCCGACGTGCTGCGCGACGCGGACACCGCGATGTACCGGGCCAAGTCGGCCGGGCGCAACCGGCACCACGTCTACGAGGTCGCACCCCCGGGACGGGGAGGACCGTCCGGGCAGCGGTGAGCCGTGGTCACTCGGCGGCGGCGACCGTCGGTGGAGCCTCGACCGGTGCGCTCCGCTGCGCCGGGACGGCCACGGCGTCGGCGGGGGGCGCGGTGACGACGTCGAACAGGGCACCCACACGTCCGGGGCCGACGCCGTCGCAGTCCTCGCGCACCGTGCCCCGCGTCCCGGGGTGCCCGCGCAGCAGTGCGTGCACGGCGTCCGCGGTCCCGATCTGCCCGAAGTCGCCGCGGTAGTGGTAGGCCAGCAGCATCCCGCCGGGCCGCAGCCGCTCGAGCAGGCGGTCCAGGCCGACGCGCAGCGTCACCGGCTCCCAGTAGTAGAGGACGTCGGTGCAGACGATCAGGTCGAAGGTGCCCTCGGGCATCGCCCCGGGCAGCGTCCGGGTCTCGAACGTGGCGGACGGGACCCGGTGGCGGGCGCGCGCCACGGCGGCGTCGCTGATGTCCACGCCGACCAGGTCGTCGGTGTGCCCGGCGAGGCGCTCGGACAGGTCGCCCTCGCCGCAGCCGACCTCGAGCACCCGCCCGAAGCGGCGCCCGGCCAGGGCCTCGACGACGCGGTCGTACTTCTGCTGCTCGTAGTCGTTCGCGTCGATCCCGTACGGGTTCGGACGGCGGTACAGACGGTCGTGGCAGCCCTTGCCCCATCCCGGCTGCCAGAGCCACGCCGTGCCCGCCCAGCGCGGGTCGGTGTCGGCGCGCCCAGCCCGGGCCAGCGCCCGCAGCGGGCCGGCCGCGGCGCGCACGGACCCGCTCAGCGCGCTCCGGACGACCCGCCGCGCGAGGTCGAGGGGCGAGGTGCGGTCCGGGGAGCCGGCAGCCATCGGATCTCCTGACGGGATGTGGTGGAACGGTCACCGACCGTTCGGGGTCATCCCGTCATCGCTTCGACCGCGTGATCTCGTTACCGGACCCGTCGGGGTCCACCCGGAAGAGGCGACGCCGCCGCGCTACTTGAGCCCGCGCGCGGCCTTCTCCTCGCCGATCCGCAGGACCTGGACCTGGTCACCGATCTGCAGGTAGTCGAAGTAGGCCTTCGCGTCGCCGTCGGGCACGTGGATGCAGCCGGCCGACGAGCGTGCCGGGTCGCCGCTGTGGAAGGCGATCCCGCCGTCCTGGAAGAACACCGACCACGGCATGGGCGCGGGCGCCCCGTCGGGCAGCCGCGACTCCTGGCTCTTGTGGCCGGCCTCCTTGCGGTAGACCCGCAGCGAGTGCCCGATCGGGGTCTCCTGGCCGTTGCCGCCGGAGGAGATCTTGATCGGCCCGCGGATGATCTTGCCGTCCTGGAACAGCCAGGACCGCTGCGAGTCGAGGTCGACGCATGCCTTCGCCGTCGCCGTGCAGGGCGTGTCGGCGACGAGCGGCTCCGCGCGGTTCTTCTCCGCCGCGGGCGAGTCCGCGGCCGCCGAGCCGGCCAGCGCCACGCCGGCCGCCGCGACCAGGCTGAGCACGCCCGCGACCACACGTCGGGTGCGGCGTGTGCCTGCCTGCTGACTGCTGCTCATTCGTAGCGCTCCTCGCCGTTCGCGCCGACGCCCACCGGGGAGAAGTGGGCGGTCTCGGGGTCTCGTCCGTAGGACGTCCGGACCCCCCGCGGGGTTGCGTGGTGAAACTGATCAATTTTCCGCTCCGTGACGACGTGTTGCCGTCGGTCACGGTCGATGCCGTCGATCAGTCTGCACCGTCGGTGGGCTGCGCCGTCCGGCGGGGGAGCCTGCGCCCGAATGCTCACGATCGTGCGGTCGCCACCCACACGCGCGATGACCTGCGATCACTGCGTGTCGCCCCGGCAGGGACGGGTGGGGACATGGGCGACCCCGCCCGCACAGGCGGTGCACACGGTCAGCACACCGGCCGGACAGGGCCGGTCGGCATCGTCGGTGAGGTGATGGCGGCGGGTGCTCCCGCCGCCCCGACCACACGGGACCGGGCGTGCACCGGCCGGTCCGGTGCGTGAACCGGAGGATCGCCATGACGTCCCGACTGCAGCAGCCCGTCGTCGACCGGCCCGCGAACGAGGTCCCGGAGTGGCCGGGCGCGACCGCCCCGGCCGGCCCGTCCGCGGACGGCCTCTACGACGCCGACGACACCACCTACTTCGGGCAGCCCGCCTACGCGGCCGCTCCGGCCTACGCCGAGGCGCAGGCCGCTCCGGCCTACGCCGCGGCGCGCGGGTACGAGCCGGGCCCCGTGCCCGGTCCGCTCCCCGAGGCTCCCGCCCGGAGGGCCCGGCGCTCGATCTCGGCGCGGCTCGCGGCGGCGATCGCCACCGCGGCGCTGGTGATCGGGATTGCGCTGTCCGCGCTCATCGGCGGGCTGACCGGTCCCGGTGGTGGCCCCGGCGGGACCCCGCCCGGCGCGGCGGCCACACAGGACGGGACGACCGGCGGCACCACCCCGGGCGGCGGGACGGGGACGACGCCGGGCGGCACCGGCGCGACCACCTCGGGGACCTGACCCCGGGCCCCGGCGCGGGACCTCAGCGGGGGATCCCGGCGCGGGACCTCAGCCCGGGACCTCGGCCCGGGGAGTCCGGCGGCGGGCGCCCGGCCCGAGGGTGCTGCGGATCCGGTCGTCCGGCCCGATCCGGTGCCCGTGCTCGCACACCGTCTCCAGGTGCACCGCGCCCCCGCAGCCGGCGTGCTCGGGCACGACCGGCGGGACGCCGTCGGAGCGGTGCCGGTCGCCGAAGGCGAGCAGCGCCAGCAGCACCGGCCGCAGGTCCTGCCCGGCGGGGGTGAGCCGGTACTCCTTGCGGGTGCGGCGGCCCGGCTCCCGGTAGTCGACCGCGTGCACCATGCCGGCCGCGACCAGCCCGGCGAGCCGGCGGGTGAGCACGTTGCGGGCGATGCCCAGGTGCGTCACCAGGTCGTCGAAGCGGCGGATGCCGTGCAGCAGGTCGCGCACGACCAGCACCGTCCACGGGTCGCCGAGCACGTCCATCGTCCGGGCGATCGAGCACGCGCCGCTGTCGAGCTCGCGCCACGGCGTCCCGACCGGCGTCTCGAACCCCGGTTCCTCCCGGACAGGCTCGGTCATGGCG
>NZ_JADQDD010000050.1 GCF_019263595.1 Pseudonocardia sp. KRD291
CAGCACGCCGCGAACCGTGCCGTCGTCGCCGCTGACGCGGACCAGTTCGACGGCGTGGCGCTCGCCGGACAACGTCCAGTACAGGTCACGACCGGACGAGCCGTGCGCCAGCATCTCGCGAAGAGCCGTCTCCGCGTCGTCGCGGCACTCCTGCGGCATCGGCAGCGCGCCCGGGCCGTCGTGCAGGGCGACCCCGGCCGCACGCGCGGCCGCGTTGGCGACCCGCACGCGCAGGGAGTCGGCGCACACCTCCCAGACGGGTTCGGTCAGGTCGTCGAACGCAGCGACCACGCGGGACGCCTCGGCCTCCATCGACGCGTACCTCCGGCTCCTCGGCGACCGTGCGGCACGTGCCTACCCGCTTCCCGTACGGCTACTCGCGCCTCTCGGCCGTCATCCCCGGGACTCCTCGCGGCCCCGCCTCCGGCGTCGGAGCGTCCAGCCGAGCCAGCCGAGGCTGGCCAGCCCGATGACGGCGAACACGATCGCCGGGGTCAGGGACCCGAGCCAGAGGAAGACCACGGTGACGAACGCGCACAGCAGCGCACCGATCACCGAGATTCCCGCGTGCAGCTTCAGCGCGCTCTGCCCGTCGGGGGATGCCTCGCTCGAGCCGGGCCCGCCGATTCCGGGTACCGACCGGGGCTCGTCGTGCCGGGTCTGCTCCCGGTCCGGCTGGTGACGTGGGTTCATGGGCGGCGGGTACCCGGGTTCGGCGACGCCACGCGTGCCGTCACGGCCGTCCGCGCACGACGTGGGCGGGTGTAGCGTCGGGTCCGGGTCGAACCCACGGCCTTGCCCGGACACGGGCGCCGGTTCCGCTCTGCTGCGCTAGTGGTGGGTCTCCCGCTGCCGCCTCGTGTATCCGATACTCGAGCAAGGCGGTACCCGAACCCATGGAACCCGACCAGACCGACGCGCTCGTCGTCGTCCTGCGCAGGTCCGCCCGCGAGATGGTCGCGCAGCGCAGCATCGCCGACCTCGAAGCGACACTGGGCCAGATCGTGGCCGCGGCGGTGGACACCGTTCCCGGAGCCGACGCCGGGGGGATCTCGATGACCGAGGGCGGGCAGGTCGACTCCCGCGTGCCGACCCGTGAGGACGTTCGCAAGCTCGACGACCTGCAGAGCCGGCTCAACGAGGGCCCCTGCATGACCGCTCTCGCCGACCCTCCCGACGACGGGGTCGTGCACGCCCGCGACCTGTCCGGCCCGGACGGGGAGCGATGGCCGCACTTCGCCCCGCAGGCGGTCGCCCAGGGCTACCGGTCCCTCCTGTCCACGCAGCTCTCCGCCGGGGCCGGCTTCCGGGCGGCGTTGAACCTGTATTCGCACGAGGCCGACGCCTTCGACGACGCCTCGCGGACCACCGCAGGCCTGTTCGGGGTCCAGGCGGCACTGCTGATCTACGGCGCCGACCACGCCGCCAACCTGGAACAGGCACTGGGCACCCGGGACGTGATCGGGCAGGCCAAGGGCATCCTGATGGAACGCTTCGACGTCGACGACGACCGCGCCTTCCAGATGCTGGTGCGCTCCTCGCAGGAGACCAACGTCAAGCTCGTCGACGTCGCTCGCTGGCTCAGCAGCCCGGCCGGCCGGCGGCGCGGAGAGGTCCCGCCCTCCACCCGGTGACGGCAGCCCGGGCTCGTCCTTCGGAGATCACGTGCGGGACCGCCGCAGGCGCACCCGGGTCCCGGGCCGGTGGTCGACGACCGATACGGAGTCGACGACCCCGCACATGATGGGAAGGCCGTGACCGCGCCCGGACCGGCCCGGTCGCGGGGCACGCCAGTGACCGTGATCGACCACGTCGACGCACACCGTGCCGGCATCCGCGGCGAAGGTCAGCTCGACGGTGCCGCCGGCACTGTCGCGGTAGGCGTGCTCGATGGCGTTGCTGACCGCCTCGTTGACAGCCAGGACGACGTCGGCGACACCGTCCTGGCGCAGGCCCAGACGGGTGAGCCAGCTGCGGGTCCGGGCGCGGATATCGCCCAGATGCTCGGTGTCGGCCGGCCACGCGCGGGTCCACAGCGTGGTCGTCGAGATGAGCCCCAGACCGTTCACGGCCGGATCTGCCGCCACCGTTTCGCTCCCGAGGTCGGTGTCCCCGCGCGTCCGCCACAGGGCGCCACCGAGGGTCCGGGGTGACAGTTCGCACCGTAACAACCCCCGGTCTCGTCGATCCGCACCCCTGGCAGCCGTTCGCACGTCCTGCAGAGGGTGCGGACCGACGCACGGGGTGCGGATCGGGGAGCGCGAAAACCACCGGCCGTCGACCGTGACGAGCATGGCGGGCCGGGGACCGGGTACCCGTGGATCATGGTGGCGACGAGCAACGACCCTGCCGATTCCGACCGGGTGACCGAG
The DNA here is from genome assembly GCF_019263595.1 of Pseudonocardia sp. KRD291. Lineage (GTDB taxonomy): Bacteria > Actinomycetota > Actinomycetes > Mycobacteriales > Pseudonocardiaceae > Pseudonocardia. Next base: position 2,373 of record NZ_JADQDD010000050.1, read on the forward strand.
CTCACCCTGCTGGAAGCGTGGTGGCGTGCCGCGAACTACCTGTCCGTCGGGCAGATCTACCTGATGGCGAACCCGCTGCTGCGCGAGCCGTTGCAACGCGAGCACCTCAAGCCGCGCCTGCTCGGGCACTGGGGGACCACCCCGGGACTGAACTTCGTGTGGGCGCACCTGAACCGGGTGGTCGTCCGCGACGAGCGGGAGGCCCTGTTCGTCACCGGTCCCGGTCACGGCGGCCCCGGTGTCGTGGCCGCGTCCTGGCTCGAGGGCACCTACACCGAGCGGTACGGCCACGTCTCCCGCGACGCCGAGGGCATGGCCGAGCTGTTCCGCCAGTTCTCCTTCCCCGGCGGCATCCCCAGCCACGCCGCGCCGAGCACCCCCGGCTCGATCAACGAGGGCGGCGAGCTCGGCTACTCGCTGGCCCACGCCTACGGCGCCGCCTTCGACAACCCCGACCTCCTGGTCGCCTGCGTGATCGGGGACGGCGAGGCGGAGACCGGCGCGCTGGCCGGGTCGTGGCAGTCGAACAAGTTCCTGCACCCGGTGCACGACGGCACGGTGCTGCCGATCCTGCACCTCAACGGCTACAAGATCGCCAACTCGACGGTGCTGGACCGGATCCCGGACGACGAGCTGCTCGCCCAGATGGAAGGGCACGGGCACCGCCCGTACGTGCTCGAGGGCGGTTTCGACGGCGAGGACCCGATGGCCGTGCACGCCCGGATGGCCGACACCCTGGACGAGATCACGGCCGAGATCGCCCGGATACGGGCGCGCGCCGCCGAGCAGCACGCGGCCGGTCACGAGGTCGAGCGACCGCGCTGGCCGATGCTGGTGCTGCGGACGCCGAAGGGGTGGACCGGGCCGACCGAGGTGGACGGGCAGCAGGTCGAGGGCACCTGGCGGGCGCACCAGGTGCCGTTGGCCGGGGTGCGCGAGGACGAGGCCCACCGCCGCCAGCTGGAGACCTGGCTGCAGTCCTACCGCCCCGGCGAGCTGTTCGACGACCACGGCCGGCCCCGCCCCGAGCTGGTCGAGCTGACCCCGTCGGGGTCGCGCCGGCTCAGCGCCACCCCGCACGCGAACGGCGGTGAGCTGCTGCGCGACCTCCGCCTGCCCGACATCGGACCGTACGCGGTCGACGTGCCCGAGCCCGGCAGCGTGGACGCGAGCGCCACCGGCACGCTCGGCGGATGGCTCACCGAGGTCGTGCGCGCGAACCCGGACCGGTTCCGGATCGTCGGCCCGGACGAGACGGCGTCGAACCGCCTGCAGGCGGTGTTCGAGGCCACCGACCGCCAGTTCCTCGGTGAGCAGCGCGCGGGCGACGAGCACGTCGCCCGGGCCGGCCGGGTGCTGGAGGTGCTCAACGAGCAGCTCTGCCAGGGCTGGCTGGAGGGCTACCTGCTGACCGGCCGGCACGGGCTGTTCAACTGCTACGAGGCGTTCGTGCACATCGTCGACTCGATGTTCAACCAGCACGCCAAATGGCTCGAGGCCAGCCGCGACATCTCCTGGCGCCGTCCGGTCGCGTCGCTGAACTACCTGCTGACCAGCCACGTCTGGCGCCAGGACCACAACGGCTTCTCGCACCAGGACCCCGGCTTCGTCGACCACGTGCTGAACAAGAAGCCGGACATCGTGCGCGCGTACCTGCCGCCGGATGCGAACACCCTGCTGGCCACGATGGAGCACTGCCTGCGCAGCCGCGACCTGGTCAACGTCGTGGTGGCCGGCAAGAACGAGCAGCCCCAGTGGCTGGACCCGGACGCCGCGGTGGCGCACTGCGTGCGCGGCATCGGCGTCTGGGAGTGGGCCAGCAACGACGCCGGCTCGGAACCCGACGTCGTGCTCGGCTGCGCCGGTGACGTGCCGACGCTGGAGGCGCTGGCCGCGGTCGACCTGCTGCGCCGGCACCTGCCGCAGCTGAAGGTGCGGCTGGTGAACGTGGTGGACCTGATGCGGTTGCAAGACGAGCGCGAGCACCCGCACGGGCTCTCCGACCGCGACTTCGACGGCCTGTTCACCACCGACAAGCCGGTGATCTTCGCCTACCACGGGTACCCGTGGCTGATCCACCGCCTGACCTACCGCAGGACCAACCACCCGAACATCCACGTGCGCGGCTTCAACGAGGAGGGCACCACCACGACGCCGTTCGACATGGTGATGCTCAACGAGCTGGACCGCTTCCATCTGGTCATCGACGTGATCGACCGGGTCCCCGGGCTCAACGTCGCGCACACCGGGCTGCGCCAGCACATGGCCGACGAGCGCCTGCGCTGCCGCGACCACACCCGCCGCCACGGCGAGGACGCCCCGGACGTCGTCGACTGGGTGTGGGGGAGCTGATGCGGGTCCTGGTGGTCAACGCGGGCTCGTCGTCGGTGAAGCTCGCGCTGCTCGACGGCGACCGCACCGAACGGTCCGACTCGGTCGCCCCGGACGAGGCCGCGGACGGGCTGGAGCGGTTCCTGGACGGGACCGACCCGCCGGACGGGGTCGGGCACCGGATCGTGCACGGCGGCCGGGAGTTCACCGGCCCGGTACGGCTCGACGACGACGTGCTCGGCCGGATCGCCGACCTGCGCACGCTCGCGCCCCTGCACCAGGACCCGGCCGTGCAGACCGTGCGCCGGGCCCGTTCGGCGCTGCCCGACGTCGCCCACGTCGCCTGCTTCGACACCACGTTCCACCGCACGCTCCCGCCCGCGGCACACACCTACGCGGTGCCGGCGCGCTGGCGCGACGAGCTGGGCGTGCGCCGCTACGGGTTCCACGGCCTGGCCCACGAATGGGCCGGCCGGCGCACCGCGGCGCTGCTCGGCCGCCCGGAGGGTGAGCTGCGGACGGTGAACGCGCACCTCGGCTCCGGCGCCTCGCTGTGCGCGATCCACGGCGGGGTCTCGGTCGACACCACGATGGGCCTCACCCCTACGGCCGGGCTGGTGATGGGCACCCGCAGCGGCGACCTGGACCCCTCGGTGCCCCTGTGGCTGGCCGCCCGGGGCCTCGACCCGGAGCAGGTCGCCGAGGATCTCGACCTGCGCAGCGGCCTGCTCGGCCTGACCGGACGCTCCGACGCCCGTGAGGTCGAGGACGCTGCCGGGCGCGGCGAGCCGGACGCGGTCACCGCGCTGCAGGCGTGGGCGCACCGGGCCCGCGCCGAGGTCGCCGCGATGGCCGCGGCGATGGGCGGGATCGACGCGCTGACGTTCAGCGGCGGGGTGGGAGAGCACCAGCCGCGCATGCGCGCACGGGTGGCCGAGGGGCTCGGGTTCCTGGGCGTGGAGATCGACCAGGACCGCAACGACGCGGCGCTCGGCGAGGACGACGGGATCATCTCGCCCGCCGGTTGCGCGGTGGCGAGCCTGGTGGTCACCGCGCGCGAGGACCTGGTGGTCGCCGAGCAGGTCCGAGCGGTGCTCGGCCCCTGAGGGCGCAGCGTCCCGGCCCGCACGGCCGAGTGGGTGATGGGCAGGGCCGAGCGAGGCGGGCGACCCCGGCGCCGATACCCGTCCGTAACCAACGGGCGGCCGACTCGTTGAATCGGCACGGCAACAAAGGGGGTCGTCGTGGCAGGACCGAGGTGGGACCCGGACGGACGTCTCTGGCTGCTCGACGGCGAACCGGCGCCACGACGCAACCGGCGTCGGTCGGTCGACGTGATCGACCGGTCGGACGACGGCGCGGAGTCCGCGGGACGTGATCTCACCGAGGCGGGGTCGGGTTCCGACGCCCCTCGCCGGTCGGATCGCGGCCGGGACCGGTGGTCGGAGCCGGAGCGACCGTCGCCCGCACCGGGCGACGGGGCCCGCGGCGCGTCCGGCAGGCGGCGCTCGACCGAACCGGCCCCGACCGGGCGGACCTTCCCGTCCCCCGGGCCGGGTGCCCCGGTGCGGCCGGGCCGGGCGCCTGCGCAACGGGAGGTCGTGCCCCGGGGCCGATGGGCGGATTCCGCGCACGAGGCGCCGCCGCCGCGGTCGCCGAGCGAGGTCACTGGTCGCCACGGCGCAGACCGGTGGACAGCGGGCGCACCCGAGCTCGACGGTCGGCCACCCCGCCGGCACGCCCCCGAGACGTCCACGCCGGACGACTCCCCGGCCGACGGGTACCCGCGCGCCCGCCGCGCGGGTGGCGTCGGTCCGTCCGGCTACCACCAGGCCCCGCGTGGCCGTCACGGCGCGGGCGACCACGCCGTCGACAGCTACGCCTCATCCGGCCGGCACGGCGCGGACGAGCGTGACGTCGATGACCGCTACGTGCCCGGGCTCGACGACCACGCACCCGCCCGCCACGACGACACCGGCGGGTACGAGCCGGCCAGGTACGCCCACGTCCGGCCCGGGTACGCCTACGACGAGTTCGGACCGGACGATCACGACCTCGACGACCGTGAGCCCGACGGGTACGCCCCGTACGAGAACGCGTCTGACGGCTACGACTCCGAGTACGACTCCGAGTACGACTCGGACGACGACCGGACCACCTGGTTCCCCGCAGGCGACGTCGAGGCGATCGGTGGACCTGCTTCCGACGACGGCGATCCCGACGGCGGTCCCGATCACCATCCCGACGACGGTCCCGACGACGGCGGTCCCGACGCTCCGGCCGCAGAGGGGCCGGGCCCGGAGTCTCCACACCGGCGCGCCCGGGCCGGGCGGAGCGACGAGCGACCGACCCGACGTCGGCGATGGCCGTGGGTGGTCGGCGGTGTCGCGGCGGCCGCGGTGGTCGTGCCGCTCGGACTCACGATCCTGGGCAGTACCGAACAACCGCGCGAGTCCTCGCAGACCAGCAGCATCGTCGGTCTCGGGACATCCGGAAGTGGGGCGACCGGAACCGGGGCGTCCGGAACCGGGCCGTCCGGAAGCGGGCCGTCCGCTGTCGCGCCGCCCGCCGGCGGCGCCGCTCCGCAGCCCGCGGCGGCGCAGGTCACCTACGAGGTGACCGGGTCCGGGTCGGCGGGCACGATCACGTTCGGCCGGGGGACGTCGGTGGCGCAGGCTTCCGACGCGGAGCTGCCCTGGACGCGGAGCACGCCCGCGGCCGCGGAGCCCGCCGAGTACACGCTCACGGCCGCCGGTGGTTCCGGCACGGTCTCGTGCAAGATCCGCCTCGGCGATGTCGTCCTCGCGGAGGAGACGGCGGAGGGCGACTTCGCCGCGGTGTCCTGCAGCGGTCGTCGCTGACGGCGCCGCCGCTGACGGGGTCGGCTCGCCACGGCGGGTCGGACGACCTCGCGTTCCCGCAGCCGGGCGACGCACTCGACTCGCCGCCGCGCGCTCCGCGTGCTCCCGCGCGCTCCGCGGGCCTCCGCGACCGCGGGAACGCGCGCGTCGACGAGCCCAGCGCGCGGCCGGAAGCCCGGCCCGCGTCGCCGGGTCTGGCGCGCGTCGCCGGGTGCAGCGCGTCGCCGGGTGCAGCGCGGTTCAGCGGGGCCGGGCGGTCGGGAGGTGCCGCGTCGGAGCGCGGGTGTCACGTTTCGGCGGTGGCGGCAACCATGTCGTGACGCTCGTTCGACTCGACGACCGTCCGGTAACGCCGGGCGTCACGATATGGCGGTCCGGCCGGCCACAACGTGACGCCCGGCGGCCCGATGGGCTCGCGGGAACGTCGAGTGGCGCACGGTGGCTGTCGCGGATCGCTTCCGCCGTCGGAACGTCTCAGGACGGCGACTCGACGATGCGCTTGATCGCGGCGAGGGTGGTGGGGATGCCCGACCGGGCGTCGGCGGCCCGGATCGCGATCTCCTGGTCCCCGGTCGCGCCGTAGCGTTCGCGGAAGAAGTCGCGGCCGAACTCGGAGAGGTGCCAGGTCTCGGTCAGCCGAGTGCCGGAGCCCTCCTGTTCGATCTCGTAGCCCCAGCGGACCGCGCCGTTCACCGTCCAGGCGAACGCCCGGCCGGGCTCCGCCGCGACGACCTCGCTGGTGGTGCTCCACTCGCGGTCGGGCTTGCGGTTGTGGCCGGTGAAACGTGCACCCACCTCCGGACCGCCGCCGTCGTCCCATGTGCACCCGATGCAGATCGGGCTCCACTCGCCGGTGCGGGTGACGTCGGAGACCAGGTCGTAGACCGTCTGTGGGGTTCCCTCGATGCGGATCGAGGCGGAGTGGAAGTACTCGTCGGACATGGGTGGACCCTACGGGGATGCCTCGCCCGGGTCCCGGCGCGCACTGCGGCCCCGCACCGGGCCGGACATGACATCCGTCATGCCCGGAACCACGCCGCGGCGTCCCGCATAGGCTCGGGCCCGTGATCCTCGACGTCCCGTTCGTCGTCGCTGCGGCGGCCTGAGGCCCGGTGCTCCGACCTCGCTCCCGCCCGCTGGCCTTCGCGACGGCGTCCCTCTCGTTCGTGGCGGTCTCCGCCGCGGCCGGGGTGCCGGCGCCGCTCTACGTCGTCTACCAGCGGTCGTACGGCATCTCGACGATCGCGCTCACCGGCGCGTTCGCCGTCTACATCCTTCCGCTGCTGGTCGCCCTGCTGTGCTGCGGCAGCCTGTCGGACCACCTGGGCCGGCGTCGGGTGGCCATACCTGCGCTCATCGTGGGCGCGGTGGCGTGCCTGGTCCTGACGACCGTGGACTCGGCGGCGCCGCTGATAGTCGGGCGGGCGATCCAGGGTGCGTCGGTGGGGCTCGCGCTCGGTGCGCTCGGCGCGTTCGTGGTCGACCTGGTGCCCCCGACGCGTCCCGGGCTGGCCGGAGCGGTCACCAGCGGTGCGCCGCCGGGCGGTATCGCGCTCGGTGCGCTCGCCTCGGGTGCCGCGGTGCAGCTCGCGCCGGGCGGCGCGCCCGTCTGGTCCTTCGTGGTCGTGGCCGCGCTCCTGGTCGTGGCGGCCGTGGCTCTCGCGTTCCTGCCGGAGACGGCGGCCCGGCGTCCCGGTGCCCTGCGGTCGCTGCGGCCGGTGGTCCGGGTGCCCGTCGCCGCGCGTGGGGTGTTCCCCATGGTGTGTCTCGTCGTCGCGGCGACCTACGTCCTGGGCGGCTTCACCCAGGCGCTGGCCCCGTCGTTGGCGGCCTTCGTCCTGGGCCGTGACGATCTGTTCAGCGGCGCCCTGGCGGTCGCGGTCTACCACCTCGCCGGCCCGGTGGCCGGGCTCCTGGCCGGCCGGCTCCCGGCCGTGCGCGCGCTGGCCGGCGGGGCCGCCGTGCTGGCGGCCGGCACGGTCGGGTTCGTCGGGGCGATCGCCGCCGGGAGCTTCGCCGCGTACCTTGTGGCCGCGGTCGTGGCCGGGGCCGGGTTCGGCGTCGCGTTCGCCGGTGCGATGAGGGTCCTGCTCGACCGGAGCCCGCAGGGCGCGCACGCCGGCACCCTCGCCGCGGTCTACCTCTACTGCTATCTCTCGGCCGCGGTGTCGAGCCTGCTGGCCGGGGCCGCGGTCGAGGTGTGGGGGCTGGCGCCGGTGGCGTCGGTGCTGTGCGGCGTCGTGGTGGTGATGGTCGCCGCGGGCGCCACCGGCTCGGTGCTCCGGATGCGCGCCGCGCCGGGTTCACGGGACGACGGTGACCGGCCACTTGCCGGCTCGGACGAGACGGTTGGCCAGTGATCCGACGAATCGGTGCCCGGGTGAGGCCGACGCTCCGACGACGACGGCGTCGACACGGTAGCGGTCGGCCGCGCGCATGATCTCGGTCATGGGGTCGCCGTGGCATTCGAGGAACCGGGCGTGCAGGCCGAGTCGGTCCGCGGCCTCCTGGGCCATCGCGCGCAGCTCGTCCGCGGCCTGGGCGGCGAACTGGGCGCCGGCGGCCATGGCCTCCGGCATCAGTCCGCCCAGTGAGGATGTCGTCGTCACCGTGACCATGATCAGCTGGGAGTGCTGTCGGCGGGCGAGCCCGGCGGCGTAGGCGCCCGCCCGGAGCGACGTGGTCGATCCATCGACCGCGACAAGGATGACCGATGGTCCGTCTCGTCCGGAGGCGGTCTCGGGATCGGGCGGTGGGGCGTTCACGGGGAAAGGATGGCCCCGTTCCGGGCGGGATGCACCGTCGCGGGGGCCGACCGGGGTGCACGGAGGTGGGGACGCCCCCGGCGCCGCCTACCGACGCCGCCGGGCGGAACGCAGCAGCCGGACGCAGGTCCACGGCAGGACGACGAGCACACCCAGCGCGCCGAGCACCAGACCGGTCACGAACGGCCACGGTTGTCCGCCGGTGTGCCGGCCGATCCCGAACAGCACCAGAGGGACGGCGACGATCACCGGCCAGACCAGAGTGCCGAGCCACTTCTGCGCTGTGCTCCACGCCGTGCCGTTCCACAGCATCACCACGCCGGCGAGCCAGCCGACGACCGGAAGTACGAAGCCGCCGAGCATCAGCATCAGCACGGTGAGGACCGGGTACGCGTCCGGGTCCGCGATCCGCGGTGTCGGGCTCTGTGCTGTGGGGCCGTCCTGCGTGTCGGACACGGTGGTGGTCTCCAGTTCCTTCGTCCGCGGTGTGACACCACCATCTCGCGCCGGAGAGCCGCTGACATCGGAGCTGCGGCGGAGCCCGCTCATACCGTGGTCGGAGGCCGGAGATCGTTCCTGGGGCTGACGCGTCGGAAGGGTCCGGAAGACCATCGTCGGGGTCATGATCCCGCCGCATCCGACTGCGTCCGCCGCCCGGTCGGCCGTCCGCGACGTGCTGCGCACCGTCGCGGACCGCGGCACATCGCTGTCCGAGGACCCCACACTGGTCGAGCGGTTCGTAACGCTGTGCCGTCGTAACCCGGTCGTCGTGGACGCGGTGTTCGCGGCGGCGCTCCTCTGGCTCGCGATCAGCTGGACGCTCGAGGGCAAGGTCCCGTCCTGGACCCAGGTCTCTGCGCTGGCCCTGGCGGTCGCGGCCGCCGCCCCGATCCTGCTGCGCCGGATCTACCCGGTGCCCGCCGCGATCGTGACCGCGGTCGTCGCGCTGGTCGGAAGCTTCGCCTTCGTCGGGACACTGGCGGTGTTCGTGCTCCCGGCCCTGGTCATGGCGTACTCGGCGGTGGCCTACGGGCCGCGCTGGGCAGGGCCGCTCGCGGTCGTCGTGCTGCTGGTCGGCGTGTTCGGACCGCTTCTGCGGCACGGTCTCGTGGCGGATGCCACCGCGATGTGGTCCGTGGTCGGTATCGGCGTCCCGGTCGTGGTGTGCGTGTGGCTCGCGGGCTCGTTGCGCCGGGCCGCCTACCGCCGGACGGAAGGTCTGCGGGAGCGGGCCCGGCTGCTCACGGACAACCGGCGCCAGGAGGTCCGCATCGAGCTGCTCGCCGAGCGGTCACGAATCTCCCGGGAGGTGCACGACGTCGTCGCCCACTCGCTGTCGGGGATCATCGCCCAGGCCGATGGCGGGCAGTTCGCCGCGCGACGTGACCCGCAGAAGGCGGTCGAGGTGCTGAACCGCATCGCCACCACCGGCAGGGAGGCGCTGTCGGACACCCGGGGACTGCTGGAGATGTTGCGCGACGACGCCCCGGTCGACGCCCCGGACCGGGCGAGGCGCCCACAGCTCGGCGCCGGCGACATCCCGACGTTGGTCGAGCAGGTGCGGGCCGGGGGCCTGCCGGTCGACCTGGCCGTCACCGGTGCACCACGAACGACGGGCGCCGGGCTCGGCCTGACGGCCTACCGGGTGGTGCAGGAGTCGCTGACCAACGTGATCAGACATGCCGGACCCGCGACACCGACCCACGTCGGTCTGGACTGGACCGGTGACGAGTTGATCGTCCGGGTCCGTGACGAGGGAGGCGCCGTCCCGTGCCCGCCGCGCGGTGGGCACGGTCTGATCGGTATGCGTGAGCGGGCAGCCCTGCACGGCGGCTCGGTCGAGACCGGGCCGCACCCGGACGGCGGCTGGGTCGTCCGGCTGCGCCTGCCCCTGGCCCACGTACCACGGGAACCGGTGGTACCCCGTCGTGCTCTGCCGGGTGCGGGGACGGACACCTCGACCCGGTGAGGACTGCGGGCGGGTGTCTCGCGTCGACGGAGACCGACGAGAACGCCGTGTTCTGTCCCCGTGGGCCGGGCACTAACGGCCGAGCCGGTCCTCGCGCTCGTTCGCGTCGGCCAGGTCGTCGACGGCTGCACGGGCCTGGGCTTCGCGGGCCTCGCGCCGGGCGTACCAGTTGATGGACGCGAGCGTCCCGGTGATCGCGGCGGGTCCGGCGGCCATGATGACGAAGCCGATGTCGGGCGCGTGGACGGCCGCGTGCACGACGAGGCAGAGAGCACCCACGGCCAGGATGCCGAAGAACCACAACATGGCTGTGTGATCTCGCGCCGACATACTGTCGCCAACGAGCGAGGTCATGCGCGATGCCCACCGCCGCGGCGAAGTTCACCCAGGTGGGGCGCGGATGAGCACAGCGTCACGGCCGTGCCGGGCCGGGGGCCGGCTCGGTAGCTGCGAAGGTAGCCTCACCTGATCCGGGAGGTGTCGTGGTGCGTGCCCTGGCGGTGGTGGTTCCGGACGATCCGGACGGTCGTCCCGTCGGTGGTGTCGCCTGCGTCATGGAGCCGGGGGACGTGTTCGACGCCCACGCGCATCCGCCGCACCAGCTGGCGTGGTGCTCGCGCGGAGAGGTCGACGTCCGGATCGGCCACGAGCTGTGGCCGGTCTCGCCGGACCGCGCACTCTGGATCCCCGGTGGTGCCCGGCACGCCGTGCGCGCTCGGAGATGGTCGGTGTTCCGCTCGGTCTACTTCCGGCCCTGGTACGCCCCCGACGGTCCGGGCGACCCGCTGCTCGTCGACGCCTCCCCGCTGCTGCGCGAGCTGATCCGGCACATCGGGGACGCCCGGTTGTCGGAGACGGAGCGGGAGCACGCCGGGCGGGTGGTGCGCGACCTGGTCCGGTCGTCGCCGACGGGGGAGGCCCCGGTGGTGCTGCCCGCCGACCCGCGGGCGCTGCAGGTCGCGCGAGGGATCCTGGCCCGGCCGGCGGACGATCGTGGGCTGGCCGAGTGGGGGCGCGAGGTCGGGGCGAGCGTGCGGACGCTGTCGCGCCTGTTCCGGCAGGAGACGGGCCTGTCCTTCGTCCAGTGGCGCGCTCGTGCCCGGTTGACCGCGTCGGTGTCGCACCTGCGTGCCGGACTGCCCGTCGGCGCCGTCGCCCACCTCGTGGGCTACTCCGACGTCAGTTCCTACGTCGCGGCCTTCCGGCGCGCGTTCCACTGCACCCCACGGCGGTACCGCGCTCGGATGGCCGCCGGGCCCCAGTTCGTGGCCGCCGATCACGACTCGCCGCCGGGCCATGTGGTTAGGCTCCCCTCACTTCGATGATCATCGGGGTCCGGGCGCAGCCGAGGAGAAGACCGAGTGACAAGACCTACCCGTCTCACACGCCGCCAACTTCTGGTCTCGGCCGGTGCCGTCGGACTCTTCGCAGGCTGCGGGCGCGCCGACCAGCCGACCGGTGCCGCGTCCGGACCGGGGTTCCCGGTGACGATCGAGGGGAGCGAGGGGCCGGTGACGGTCGAGGCTGCGCCGTCGCGGGTCGTGTCGGTCGGTCAGTACCGCGACACCGACGCCGCGGTCGGGCTCGGCGTCGTGCCCCTGGCCACCCCCGACATCAGCACCTTTATCGCGGGCGGAATCTCCCCGTGGGTCGCGGCCCGGCTCCCCGGCGCGCCGCCGGAGCTGTTCCGCACGGAGCAGGGACTGCCGATCGAGCGGATCGCCGCGTTCGCGCCGGACCTGATCCTGGCGACCGACTACCGCAACCTGTCCGCCGACCACCCGACGCTGTCCCGGATCGCGCCGACGTTGTCGCCGGAGTCCGGCTACAACCGTGACGTCTGGCAGGTCACGACCGCTCGGGTCGGTCGGGCCCTGGGACGTACCGAGCAGGCGACCCGGCTGGTGGCCGAGGTCGAGACGGCGATCCGGACGGCGCGGGAGGGCAACCCGGGCTTCGCCGGCCGCACGTTCACGATCGGGCCGGTGCAGGCGAACGGCACCGTCAACACCGTCAACAGCACCTCGGACGCCTCCGCGCTGTTCCTGCAGCAGCTCGGCCTGCAGCTCGCCCCCGCGGTGGTGCCGTTGCAGGGCAACGCCATCCCGGGGAGGGCGGTGGTCAGTCCCGAGCAGCTCGACGTCCTCGACGCGGACGTCATGATCCTGACGTTCACCACTCCGCAGGCCCGGGCGAGGCTGGAGGCCGACGAGCTCTTCCGGCGCATCCCCGCCGTGCGGCGGGGTGCCTACATCGCGCTCGACCTGCCCACGACGCTGGCGATCGGGTTCCCCTCGGCGCTGAGCATCCCCTTCGCACTGGAGCGCAGCGTCCCCCGGATCGCGGCGGCGCTGAGCAGGTAGGCGCCTCCGGCCGCTCAGGCCGGCGTGACCGAGCCGGCCGGCAGCGGGTAGTCCGGGAGATCGATCGCCTCCGACGGCGGGCGGCTGCGCCGGGCGGAGAGGCGGCCGAGGGCGCCCACGACCGGCCCGGCGGCGCGGAGCACGGCGCGCTGCACCGTCAGGCCCGTCGCGCTGTACGGGTTCATCGCGCGTATCGCGGCCGGCCGGATGTTCTGCGCCCGGTCGACGTGGGGCCGCATCAGCTCCTCGTAGCGGGCCAGGGCGGCGCGGTGGTCGTCGCCGCCGGCCAGCTCCCCGGCGAGCACGTACGCCCCGACCAGCGCCAGGCTCGTGCCGGTGCCGAACGGTCCGGGCGACCAGGCGGCATCACCGAGCAGCACCGTGCGCCCACTGCTCCAGCGGCTCAGCCGGGCCTGTCCGACGGCGTCGAAGTACAGCGGTGCGTCCTCGAGCGCGTCGAGCACGCGCGGGGTCTGCCATCCGGCGTCGGCGAACGTCCGGCGCAGGATGGTGACCTGGTCGGCCCGGTCGAGCTCCTCGAGCCCGCGGACGTTGCTGCGGAACGAGAGCATCGCGCGGGTGGTGCCGCGGTTGTCCGGGCGCAGGCTCAGGCTGCGCGAGCCGGGGGCGCCGTACCACCGCCACCAGCGGTCGTCCTCGTCGGTGCGGGGGATGGTCAGGTAGGCGATGTAGAGGCCCAGCTCGTCGAGCCGGATCTCGGGCAGCACCATCGCGCGGGTGCGCGAGCGCGTCCCCTCGGCGACGACGACGATGTCGGCGTCGATCTCGTCGCCGCCGTCCAGGGTGGCCGTGACGTGGTCGCCGTGGTCGGTCAGGCCGCTGATCTGCTCGCCGAAGCGGTAGTCGCTGTCGCCGCGGGTGCGTTCGTGCAGGATCCGGGAGAGCTCACCGCGCAGGATCTCGATCTCCGCGGTGGCGCCGCCGGTGTCGTCCTCACCGGCCGGGAACGCGGCGACCACGCGCCCGTCGCCGTCGACGAAGCGCAGGCCCACCTCACCCGTCCCGGCCTCGCGGACGGCGTCCTCGACGCCCATCCGCCGCATCACCTCGCGCGCGACGCCCCGGACGTCGATGTTCTGGCCCTCGTCGCGCAGCCGCGGGGCGCGTTCGACGACGGTGGTGCGCCAGCCCCGTGCGGCGAGCTGGTGGGCCAGGGCGGGGCCGGCGATGCTGGCGCCGGAGATCAGGGCGTGACGGGTCGCGGTCGTCATCCGATCGCCTCTCCGATGAGGGCCGCCGGCTCCAGGGTCGCCTCGTGTGCGGCGGCGGAGGAGCGGGTGAACTGCGGGAACCCGTGTATCAGGTCCGGGTGGTGGACATAGGTCAGATCGTTGCCTGCCGCGGCGAGCCTACGGGCGTAGGCGTGTCCGACGTCGCGCAGCGGGTCGAACCCGTTGGTGACCAGGATCGTCGGGGGCAGGCCGGCGAGGCTCTCCGCGTTCAGGCGTGTGATGGACGGGTCGCGGACGTCGTCGCGGTCGCGGACCAGGTTGCGCACCATCTCGAAGATGCCGTTGGTCTGCAGGTAGAGACCGGTGCGGTTCTCGCTCGCCGATGCGGTGTCGGCCGGGAACGCGGTCTCCGGGAACAGCGGCACCTGCAGAGCCAGACCGGGGCCGCCCTCGTCGCGCAGCTTCAGGGCGATGGCGCAGGTCATGTTGCCGCCCGCCGAGTCGCCGCCGAGGGCGATCCGCTCCGGGTTGACGCCCTGATCGGCGGCGTGCTCGGCCAGCCAGCGCACGACGAACTCGTTCTCGTCGAGCTGTACCGGGAACTTCGACTCCGGGGCCAGCCGGTAGTCCACGGCGTAGGTGACGACGCCGGCGTGTTCGGCGATGAGCCGCATCGGCACCTCGAACTCGTCGAGGGTCCCGTAGGTGAACCCGCCGCCGTGCAGGTAGACCAGCGCCCCGGACGGCGTGGAGGCCGGGTTCGTGGGGGTGTGGCGCCGGACCGGGATCGAGCCGTGCGGTCCGTCGAGCACGAGGTGTTCCACGGAACCGATCTGCGGCCAGGGCCCGACCGCGAGCTGCTGGTGGTCCCGGCGCCCCTGCGCGATCGTGACGTCGGCACCGAGCGTCGGGCCGGTCGGCAGCCACGCCTCGAGCTCCGGGTCGAGCGTCCCGCGCCCGACCGACTCGGGAACGGTGCTGCGGTCGTAGACGGCCACGGCGGTCTCCCTCCTCCCCGGACGGCCGGTGCCGAGACGCGTCGGTGCGCCGTCCGTGGGTTCTCGTCGGGCCGGCCCCGCGGCCGGCCCCTCGGGACCGGACTACCCGAGGGTGGATCACTCACACGACGACGTGTGCTGCGGGCGCGACGCGCTGCCGGGACGCCCGCGACCACATACGGTGCGCATCGATGATCTCTTCGCAGCGCGAACCACTCCTGGGGGTCGAGGAGGAGTTCCACGTCGTCGGCCTGGACAGCCGCCGGGCCGAGCCCGAGGTCGAGCTGCTGCTCGAACGGCTCGACGGCGCCGAATACTCCCGCGAGTTGCAGCGGTCGCTCGTCGAGACGAACGTCCCGCCGTGCAGCGGGCTCGACGAGCTGCGCGACCACGTCCGGCGGCTGCGCGCACGACTCCGTGCGGCAGCGGAACCGCTCGGGCTCGGGGTCGTCGCGGCGGGCACGGTACCGCTGGTGGACCTCTCCGGCGACGACATCTCGGCCGGTGCCCGCTTCGAACGGATGCAGCACGACTACCAGGTGCTGGTCCGTGAGCAGCACATCTGCGGGCTGCAGGTGCACGTCGACGTCCCGGACCGGGATACCGCGGTGCAGGTCGGGCACCGGGTCGCGCCGTTCCTGCCGACGCTGCTGGCCGTCTCGTCGAGCTCACCGTTCTGGCGGGGGCACGACTCCGGCTACGCCAGCTACCGGAACCTGCTCTGGCAGCGGTGGCCCACCGCCGGCCCGCCCGGCCCGGCGCGGACGGCCGCCGAGTACGACGCCATGATCTCCGACCTGATCGCCTCCGGGACGATCACCGACGCAGGGATGCTCTACTTCGACATCCGGCCCAGCGCCCACCGGCCCACGGTCGAGCTCCGTGTCTGCGACGCCTGCCCCGAGGTCGACGACGTGGTTCTGGTGGCCGGACTGTTCCGGGCCCTGGTCGCCCGGGCCCGCGCCGAGAGCGAGGCCGATCAGCCGCTGCCGTCGGTGCGGCCCGAGCTGCTGCGGGCGGCGAACTGGCGGGCGGCGCGTTCCGGGTTGGACGGTGACCTCGTCGACGTGGCGGGTGCGGCGCTGGTGGCGCCCGCGCTGCAGCTCGGCGGGCTGGTCGGGGACCTCCGGCCATGGTTGGAGAAGGCGGGCGACTGGGAGCAGGTCTCCGAGCTCGCCGACGCCGTCCTGGCCCGCGGCAGCGGCGCGGCGCGGCAGCGGCGGGCGTTCGGCCGTCGCGGGCTGCTGACCGACGTGGTCGACGAGCTGCTCGCACGCACACACGGCGAGACGGCGCCGGTCCGGCCGCCCACGGTGCCGTCGGTCTCGGAGCTGTTGACGGGCTACGGCCCGGTCGCCCACGACGAGGCGGTGACCGAGAAGGGCACGGTCGGGCCCGCCTACGGCTGGATGTTCCGGTCCCTGGACCGGCTCGGACCACGGGGCCTGGCGTCGGCGAACTCCGCCCTGCGCTCCGAGCAGAACGCCCGCGGCGTCACATTCGGCGCCGACGAGGGCGAGGACCGGTTGTTCCCGCTGGACCTCGTTCCCCGGGTCGTCTCCGCCGACGACTGGCGGCACCTCTCGTCCGGCGCGGCCCAGCGGATCCGGGCGCTCGAGGCGTTCCTGCACGACGTCCACGGCCCCGGCGAGATCCTGCACGACGGCGTCGTGCCGTCCGACGTCGTGGAGCGGGCCCCGGGCCGACCACCGGACGGGGCGCCGTTGCCCGCGGACGCGGTCCGGATCGCGGTCGGCGGGATCGACCTGGTCAAGGACCGGGCCGAACGGTGGGTGGCGCTGGAGGACAACCTGCGGGTCCCGTCCGGGATCGGCTACTCGATGATCGGCAGGCGGCTGCTGCGCAGCGTGCTGCCCGACCTGGAGCCACCGTCCGGGGTGGTCGGCCTGGACGACGTCCCGGCCCGGCTGCTGGAGGCGCTGCGGTCCGCGGCCGGTGCCGGCCCGGAGGGGGAGATCGCGGTGCTCAGCGCCGGTGACGCGGACCCGGCGTACTTCGAGCACACCCTCCTGGCCGAGGCCATGGGGGTGCCGGTCGTGACGCCGTCGCAGCTGCAGGTCACCGGGGACGGGGTGCTCGTCGCGGGCCGCCGGTGCACCGCGCTGTACCGCCGGATCGACGAGACGGAGCTCGTGCACGCCACCGGCGCCGACGGCCGCCCCCTCGGGCGATCGCTGGAGGCCGCAGCGGCGCGGGGGACGGTCACCCTGCTCAACGCAACGGGCAACGGCGTGGCCGACGACAAGCTCGTCTACGCCTACGTCCCGAAGATGATCTCCTACTACTTGGGGGAGAGTCCGGTCCTGGACTCCGTGCCGACGTATCCCTGCGTCGACGCCCACGCCCGGGACGAGGTGCTGGACCGGCTCGGCGAGCTGGTGCTCAAACCGGTCGACGGCTCGGGCGGGCACGGCATCGTGATCGGCCCGCAGGCCGGCCGGGACGAGCTGGCCGAGCTGGCCGGGGCGGTCCGCCGCAACCCGTCGCGCTGGGTCGCCCAGGACCTCGTGCAGCTGTCCACCCACCCGACGTTCGTCGGAGAGTCCCTGCGACCGCGCGCGGTGGACCTCCGGGTGTTCGCCGTGCAGGGCCGCGGACCGGGTGACCGGGCGACCGTCGACGTGTTGCCGTCGGCGCTGAGCCGGGTAGCCCCTGCCGGCAGCGTGATCGTCAACTCCGGCCGTGGCGGTGGCGCCAAGGACACCTGGCTCCTGCGCTGACGACGAACCCGGACCGGCCGGCGAACACAGGAGGAGGTCCCGCCGATGAGCTCTGCCACCGACGCGTACCCGGACCGGTGGAGGGCGCTGGGCGTCTGCATGTCCGCCGGTGTGATGATCTTCCTGGACGTGAGCATCGTGAACGTCGCGCTACCCGCGTTCCGTACCGGGCTCGGCGCCTCGCCGTCGGACCTGTCCTGGATCGTCGCCGGGTACACGCTCACGTTCGGGCTCGCGCTGATCCCGGGCGGGCGTCTCGGCGACGCGCGCGGACGTCGGCGGATGTTCACGGCCGGGCTCGTGCTGTTCGCGGTGAGCAGTGTCGCCGCGGGCCTGGCCCCGACCGCGACCTGGCTGGTGGCCGCCCGACTCGTGCAGGGCGCCGCGGGTGGTCTGCTCAACCCGCAGCTGCTCGGCCTGATCCAGCAGATGTTCGGCGACCGCGAGCGGGGTAGGGCGTTCGGCCTGTACGGCGCCGTGAACGCCACGTCGACGGCGGTCGGCCCGCTGGTCGGCGGGGTGCTGCTCGAGATCGCCGGGCCGGTCGACGGGTGGCGATGGGTGTTCCTGGTGAACCTCCCGTTCGCGCTGGCGGCGCTGGCGCTGGCGCGGCGGTGGTTGCCGGCCGACCCGCCGCGTGACCGGGCGTCGGCGACGTCGCTGGACCCGGTGGGGTCGGTCCTGCTCGGGCTGGCCGTGTTCGCCGTGCTCCTGCCGTTGGTGCTCGCCGAGCGCGACATCGCGGCGGCGCCGTGGTGGACGGTCGCCGCCGGCGCGGTGCTGCTCGTCGCGTTCGTCGCATGGGAGCGCCGGTACCGGGCCGCCGGCCACGACCCGCTGGTCAGCGCGGCGGTACTGCGCAGCCCGGGCTACCGGCTCGGTACCGCCGTCGGCACGCTCTACATCGCCGGGTCCACCGCGATCTTCTTCGTGCTCACCGTCTACCTGCAGCAGGGCCTCGGCTACACCGCGCTGCAGGCCGGTCTCGCGACGCTGCCCTACGCCGTCGGGTCGGCGGTGGCCGCCGCGTTCGGCGGACGCGTCGTCGGGCGGTTCGGGCGGCCTCTGGTCGTCGCCGGGTCGGCGGTGATGGCGGCCGGGCTGGGCGCCGTCGTCGCGGTGGTGTCCGTGCGCAGCGACCCGACGACCGGGTTCCTCGCCGCCGGGCCGCTGCTGGTGGCCGGGCTCGGCAGCGGGTTCGTGATCACGCCGAACCAGGCGCTGACCCTGCGGAACGTGCCCACCGACGAGGGCGGCACGGCGGCCGGGATGCAGCAGACGGCACAGCGGATCGGGTCCTCGCTGGGCATCGCCGTGGTCGCCTCCACGTTCTTCGCCGTGCTCTCGGGGTCCGCCGGGCGCTACGACACCGCGATCTCGGCCGGGCTGGCGGCGGTGCTGGTGTTCGTGCTCGCCTCGTTCGCCCTCGGGGTCTCCGACGTCGTGCGGGGACGTCACCGTGGCCGCGGCGCCGAGCCGGAGCCCGCCCGTCGACGGTGACCGGCGGGCCGGGCCTCAGCTCTTGTCCAGCTGTGCGCGCAGTGCCTTCTTGTCCACCTTGCCCTGCGGGTTGCGCGGCAGGCTCTGCACGATCTCGACGCGCTGGGGCAGGTACCACTCGGTGGTCCCGCGCTCGCGCAGGAACCGGGTCAGCGAGTCCAGGTCGGGCTCGCGGCCGTCCTGCGGCACGACGACCGCGGCGGGCGCCTCGGCCTGCACCCCCGGCCGGTAGGCGACGAGCACGACCTGGCCGACATCGGGGTGCGCGGCCAGCAACTCCTCCACCTCGGCCGTCGGGATGATCATGCCGCTGGGCCCCTTGATCTCGTCCGAGGCGCGGTCGACGAACGCGAGCACGCCGGTCGGGTCGGCCGAGGCCAGGTCACCGGTGGCGAACCAGCCGTCGTCGTCGGCGGGGGTCCACACCGTCGACCCGTCGCCGGAGTCGACGATCCCGACGCAGACCTGCGGCCCGCGCACGTGGACCGGGGCGATCCCACCACCACCGTCCGCACCGTCGTCGGCGACCCGCTCCAGGCCCGGCACCGGGTGGCCCATCGTGTGCCAGGAGGTGGCCTCGTCGTCGTCACCGCCGCTCACACCGCCGCCGGGCACCTCGGTCATCCCCCAGTGGATGCGCAGCACGGCCGGTATCCGGTCGGACTTGCGGCGCACCGCGTCCGCGAGCGGAGCGCCGCCCAGCGCGATCGTGCGCAGCGAGGGCGGGGGCGTCGCCCCGTCGCCGACCCGGTCGAGCAGCCCGTCGTACCCGCTCGGCCCGACCATCAGCAGCGTGACGTCCTCCTCGGCGCAGACCGCGAGGACGTGGGAGGCGTTGTCGTCGTCGACGAGGACCGCGTCGTGGCCGTGTACGACGGGGCTGAGCACCGAGGCCATGATCCCGATCGCGTGCGTGGCGACCGACGGCGTGAGCACGCGCGGTGCGTCGTCGCCGGAGAGCAGCGAGCCCATCTGCCCGCGCACGCTCGCGTGCAGCGTGTTCGGGGTGTGCAGGACGGCCTTGGACGTACCGGTCGTTCCCGAGGTGAACAGCACCAGCGCCACGTCGTCGGAGCCGATCTCGTCCGGCGACGGCTCGTCCGGCGCCCGGTGCGGCTCGGCGGCCACGTCGCGGTGCAGGTCGAGCACCCCCTCCGGGGCGGCGTCGATCGCGACGCGGGTGCGCAGCGCGGGCAGGTCGTCCGCGACGTCGGCGAGCACCGAGGTGGTCCCGGCCTCGTTGGTGACCGCGAGCACGGCGCCGGTGGAGCGCAGACGCTGCGTGACCTGGGTGGGCCCGAGCGAGGTCGGCATCGGTACCGCGACCGCGCCGATCCGGGCGCAGGCGTAGAACAGCGCGATCGCCTCCCACCGGTTCGGGAGCAGGTAGGCCACCGGCTCCCCGGGGCTCACGAACCTGCTCAGACCTGCGGCGAGGCGTTCGGTCCGGTCGACGAGGTCGGCGACGCTCATCTCGCGCCGCCCGCCCTGCGACCGGTCGACGAGCACCCGCCGGTCGGGGGCCTGCGAGAACGCGTCGCGCAGGTCGTCGAGGTGGGTGCGGTCCCGCCAGTGCCCCTCGTCGCGGTAACTCGCGGCGCGCGCCGGGAGGACCGGTGTTCCGACCATGCTGTGTCCGCTCATCCCGGAGCGATTACCCGTGATCGTCCTTGTGAACAGTCGGGGTGGTCACGATCACGGGCCAAATACGCGTGTGATCGGCGGTTCGGTACCGATCGACGCCGTCGACGGCCCTCATCGGTACCCGCCCGCCGATCACCGCGCCGACCGGCCCGGGACGGCGCCCCGGCCCGGTTCGCCGGTCGTGCCGGCGCGCCCTGCCCCCCGCGCCCCGACCGTGACCGCCGGCACACGCGAGATGCGCGTCAGGGTCTCCCGAGTCGCGCTCCTTGAACTCAAGTCGACCACGACAACGATGAGCCGTATTTCGCGTGTCGATAAGGTGCCGGGATGCAGCAGGTGTCGAGGGATCGCGAGCCCTCGCGGGTGGTCACGTTCGACCTGTTCAGTGCGCTGACCGACGCCCGCCGCGGAGCTTCCGCCGCCTTCACCGCGCTCGGCGCGGAGCACGGCTGGAAGGTGGCGGGGGAGGAGGTCTACGACGTCTGGGACCGGCACAACAAGGAGCAGCAGCGCCGTGCCGGAGCGGATGCACCGACGACGTTCCGCGCGCTGTCGCTCGAGGCCCTGCACGCCGCGTACGACCATCTCGGACTGCGCGGACGTCCGGGCGCCGACATCGATCTCCTGTGGCGCAGCGTCGCGCAGTGGCCGTTGTGGAGCGACGTCGAGGACGGCGTGTCGGCGGTCGCGGCGGGCGCCTCGGTCGGGATCCTGTCCAACGTCGACGACGAGCTGGTCGTGACCACGCGCGCCCACCGGCTGGTCGATCCGCGGTGGGTACTGACCTCGGAGGGGCTCGGGGCGTTCAAGCCGTCGCCGGAGATCTACCGCCGGGCACTGCGGGCGGCACCGGGACTCGTGCACGTGGCCGCGTCGGCGCGCGACGTCCGCGGGGCGCTGGAGGCCGGTATCCCGACGATCCGGCTCGTCCGCCCGGGACACCGGATCGACCCCGATGGGCCGGCGCCGACGCTCGAGGTGGACGACGCCCGGGAGCTACCGGCCGCCCTGGCGCAGCTCGACCGGCGCTCCCGGTAGCGCAGACGGCGAGCGTCGGCGTCGATATGGGGTGCGGCGCCGCCGTCAGCCGGCGGCCGGGGGCAGCGTCGCGGCCCAGGCAGTCAGGACGTCGGTGTAGCGGGCCGGTTCGGTGGTGTGCATGGCGTGCGCCGCGTCCGGGAACGACCGGTAGTCGACGGGGACGCCCGCCTCGCGGATGATCGCCTGGGCCCGGTCGGCCTGCAGGTCCGACAACGCACCGATCTCCTCGCCGGTCTCCGGGTCGGTCGAGTGCGCATGGTGGGTGATCAGGATCGGGGTCTTCACCTGCGCCAGCATCCGGTCGTGGGGACAGTTCACCCCGGCCGTCCCTTCGAAGAAGGCGCGGCCCCACTCGGGGTCGTACTCCTTGAGGCTCTGCGGCGGCTGGTCGGACATGTCGAAGAGCCTGACCATCCTGTGCGGGGACCGCCTGGCCGCCTCGACCATCCCGGCCCAGTCGCCGACCGACCACTGGTCGCCGAGATGGTCGCGGTACAGCTCGAACGCCGGACCGGCTCCCTGGCGGACGCCCGTTCCGTGCGCCGGGGTGAGCTCGGAGGAGAACAACGGCGCGTCCTCGCAGACGGCGCCGCGGATCTGCCCGGGCATCGCGTAGGCGGAGAGCCAGGCGGCGAGCACCCCGCCCGAGGAGCAGCCGGCGACGACGACCGGGCGCCCGATGGCGAGCGCGATGAACCGCACCAGGTCGTTGCCGAAGTTGTCGAGGCTGTAGCGCCGGGGTGTCCAGGTGCTGCGTCCTTGGCCCCGGAGGTCGACCGCGAACACGTGGAAGTGCTCGGCCAGCAGGCGCATGGCGGGTTCGTAGCTCCACCACGACCCGGTCTGCTCCGGGAGCAGGAGCAGCGCGGGCCGGTCGGGCGCGCCGACCTCGGCGTAGTTGAGGACGATCTCGCCGAGATCGATCTGGTTCTCGGGGAACGCGTGCGGGACGAAGACGTCGCGCGCCGGAGGTCCTGGTTGCACGGCCATGGGTTTCTCCTTCTCGGGGACGGGGAGCCGTGGACGGGGACGGGGAGCCGTGGGCGCGGCCCTCAGGCGTGGTGGTGGCCCGGTGACTCCCGGGTGGTGTGCAGGCTTCCCAGCAGCGAGAGCGCCTCGGCGTCGGGGCTGCCCGGCTCCGCGTGGAACAGGACCAGCTGGACGCCGGGGTGGTCGCGCACGTCGAACCCCTGGCGGTGCAGGGTGAGGCCGCCGACCTCGGGGTGCCGGAACCGCTCGGCGCCATCGGTGGCGCCCCGGACGTGCCGGCTGCTCCACAGGTCGGCGAACTCCGGGCTGTGCCGGGTGAGGTGCGCGACCAGTCGCTTCAGCCGGGCGTGCCCGGAGTCGGCCACGCACCCCCGGCGCAGGTTCGTCACCGTGGCGTGGGCGGCGCGCTCCCACGGCTGGTGGAACTCGCGCGCCGCGGGGTCGAGGAAGACCATGAGCGCCAGGTTGTCCAGCTCGCCGAAGGGCGAGAACAGGGCACGGGCGAGCACGTTGGAGGCCAGCACGTCCAGCCGGGGATCGAGGACGAGAGCGGGCCCCCGCACGCCGTTCTCGAGCAGGGCCACCAGCTCCGGGGACGGCGGTGTCGGCGGAACCGGCCGGCGGGGCGGAGCGGGCGTGCCGGCGAGCTGGTGGAGATGTGCACGGGCCTCGTCGTCGAGGTGCAGCGCGCGGGCGAGAGCGTCGACGACCTGGCCGGACGGGTTGCGCTCACGGCCCTGCTCGAGCCGCGCGAGGTAGTCCACGTTGATCCCGGCGGCGGCCGCGACCTCCTCGCGTCGCAGTCCCGGGACCCGGCGGTTCCCGGTCGAGGGGAGGCCGAGCTCCGCGGGACGCACCTGGGCTCGACGTGCGCGCAGGAACTCGGCGACGGGACCGATGATCACAAATTCAGCCTAGGCCGCCGAACCGGATGTGCCAGGACGTGCGACACCCAGGCTCCGCACCTTTCGCTCATGGGACGTGGTCCCGTCACCTCTGCTACGGTGATGGGACAAAGTTCCATCACCGTAGCGTGAGAGGCCGTCATGAGCCGAGCTGTCCTGTACGAAGCGTTCGGGGGCCCCGAGGTGCTGGAACTGCGAGACGTCCCGGAGCCGCACGCCGGGCCGGGTGAGGTCCGCGTCCGGGTGGCCGCCGCGGGGCTGAACCCGATGGACTGGATCATCTCCTCGCAGCCGCAGGTGGCGGCGCAGTTCGGCATCATCGTCCCGTCCGGCTTCGGCTCCGACCTCGCCGGTGCGGTCGACGAGGTCGGCGACGGCGTCACGGGCTTCGCCGTGGGCGACCGCGTCTACGGCGGCGCGCTGGGACGGGCCGTGGCTGACCTCGTGGTGCTCAGGCCGTCGGTCGACTCGCTCTGGCACACACCGGAGGGCCTCGACGACGAGGTGGCGGCCACCCTGGCCGTGGCCGGTGCGACCGCGTCCGCCGCCCTGGCGGCGATCGGCCTGCGTTCGGGCGACACCGTGCTGGTCGGCGGCGCCGCCGGCGGCGTCGGTGTCCTCGCCACCCAGCTCGCGACGCTCGCCGGTGCGACCGTGATCGGCACGGCCTCGGAGGGCACCTTCGAGTTCCTGCGCCGGCTCGGCGCCGAGCCCGTGGCACACGGCCCAGGGCTGGCGGACCGGGTCCGGGCACTGGCTCCCGCAGGGGTGAGCGCGGCGACCGACCTGTTCGGCACGGAGACGGCCGAGGCGGCGCTGACGCTCGGCGTCGCCCCGGAGCGGATCTCGACGATCGCGGCCGGCCCCAACCCTCCCGGTGGCGTGCGTCCCACCGGCGGGTCCGAGGCGGCGCCGGGCGCAGTGGAGCGGATAGCCGACGCGATCGTGGCCGGAAGGATCTCCGTGCCCGTCGCGGGGAGCTTCCCGCTCGAGCAGATCCGCGAGGCCGTCACGCTGCAGGCCGGGCGCCGCGTGCACGGCAAGATCGTGGTCACGCTCCGGTGAAGAGCCCGACGGCCTCGTCCCCGGCGTGGTTCCCGGCGCCGTGTGCGTCCCAGCCGGGGTCTCCGGTGCGGACGAACGCGACCCACGCGCCGTGCATCCGCGCGGCGAGACCGGCCGGCGCCTCGTCCGGCCCGAGCAGCCCGGTGGGGCCGTGCAGCCACGCCTCGTCGGCGACGTCGAACACGAACGGCAGCTCGACGGTGTGGGTGGCGCCGAGCCGGCCGTCCAGCGCCGACGAGCGGTGGCCGAACCGGTAGAGGTGGGTGCGGCCGCCGGAGATCCGGGAGTGGACCTCGACCAGCCGTGCGGTGCCGGTGCCGAACAGCGCCTGTCCGAGAAGCGCGGAGCGGAGTTCGCCCGCCGTCGCCCCGGGCCGCTCGGCCACCAGCGCGTCGACCGCGGCCTGCGGGTCCGGGTGCGTGCGCGCCGCGAGGGCCAGCACGTCGGCGGTCGTCGAGCCGTCGAGACGGCCCTGGGGTACCAGGTAGAGGTGGCCCTCCTCGGTGTTGGTGCCGATCAGGAGGTCGACGTGGGCCGCCGGCCCGTTCGCGAGTGAGTCCGCGGGCTGCTCGGACAGGACCAGGCTGAACGGGCTCAGGCCGACCAGCGGATCGTCGGCCGCCGCGGTCCGCAGGTCCAGGCCGGACAGTGCCGGCAGGACCTCGAGGAGGCGCTCGTCCGGGATCCGCGCGAACGCCGCGGCGGTGGGGTCCACGCCCAGCGCGTCGGCGGCCGCCCGGGTGACCCGCCGCGCCTGTTCCGGGGTGAACGCCCCGGTGCCGCTGCCGCTCTGCACGATCGCGCGCCGGAAGAGCCCCTCGGCCTCCGGTGTCGCGAGCAGTGCGCCGACGAGGGTGGCGCCCGCGGACTGCCCGGCCACGGTGACGTCGCCGGGATCGCCGCCGAACGCGGCGATCGTCTCGCGCACCCAGCGCAGCGCGGCCAGCACGTCGAGCAGACCGCGGTTCGGCGGGGCGCCGTCGAGGTCGAGGAAGCCGGGGATGCCGACGCGGTAGTTCAGGGTGACCAGCACGACGCCGTCGCGGGCGAACGCGCGCCCGTCGTAGAGCGCCGCACGGCTCGATCCGGTGACGAAGCCGCCGCCGTGCACGAAGACCATCACCGGTCGGGCGTCGCCGTCGGCCGCCGGTGTACGGACGTCGACGGTCAGGTACTCCTCGCCCCGGACCCAGCCGGGCCCGAAGTAGGGGCTCATGTCGAGCCGGCCGAAGTCCCGCAGCGGCTGCGGCGCGGTGGGGGAGGGCCGGGTCGCGTCCCGGACGCCGTCCCAGCCCGGGTGGCGGGCCGGTGCGGCGAAACGCCCGGCGCCGACGGGCGCGGCGGCGTAGGGGATGGCGCGGTAGTGCTCGCCG
>NZ_JADQDD010000500.1 GCF_019263595.1 Pseudonocardia sp. KRD291
AACGGTGCCTCGGCCTCCGACCTGGTCGGCGACGACCCGGACGACTGAGCCCGCACGACCCTCGCACGACCGGCTGCCGCACCTCGTACACGAGGTGCGGCAGTCGTGCGTCAGCGGCGGGAGAAGCGCTTGAACACCGTGTCGAGCTCGGCGACCCGCAGGACGCGCATCATCACGACCGTCACCGGCAGGGCGACCACCGCGCCGACGGCGAGCAGCAGCCAGGCCTGACCGACCGCAGGCCATCCGTCGAGCGGGCCGTTGGCCACCAGCCGACCGACCCCCCAGGCCAGCGCGGCACCGACGACCGAGGCCGCGGTCGTCCGCCACAGGGTGGAGAGCACCTCGCGGGTCCGCACCCGTCCCAGGCGCCGCGCGAGCAGCACCTGCCCGGCGATGGCGCCGACGACGAACGACATCCCGTTCGCCGCGGCCAGCCCGAGCACGACCTGCTCGACCGGCAGCAGCACCGGGCACAGCAGCAGCAGCGGGATCTTCACCGCGATCATGCCGATCTGGATCAGTGTCGGGGTGCGGGAGTCGGTCATCGCGTAGAACACGCGCATCTGCAGCATCGTCACCGCGTAGGGCAGCAGCCCGAACGCCGACGCGGCGACGGTCGCGCCCAGGCGCGAGGCCCCGGTCCCGCTGCCGGCACCGATCGAGAACAGCGCCACCCCGAGCTCGGTGCCGAACACCGTCAGCAGCGCCGCGATCGGCATCAGGCCGACCGTGGACAGCCGGGCGCCCAACGAGAGGTCGGTGGTGACCTGCCCGGTGTTCCCCTCCGCCGCGGCCCGGCTCATCCGGGGCATCAGGGCGGTCAGCAGCGACACCCCGAGCACGCCGTACGGGACCTGCAGCAGCAGCCAGGCGTTCTGGTAGGTCGAGACGGAGCCGCCGTCCGCGCCCGCCGCGACGCGGGTGGTGACGATGTAGCCGGCCTGCCCGGCCAGCACGTAGCCGACGATCCACAGCGCCATCCCGCCGGCGAGCGTCAGCCGCGGGTCCCAGCCCCACAGCGGCCGGTAGCGGAACCCGATGCGGCGCATCGCCGGGATCAGGACGAGCGCCTGCACGACGATGCCGAACGTCGTCCCCAGGCCGAGGATCAGCAGTTTCGGGTCGCCCATCCGGACCGGGTCGGTCGAGATCTCGCCGGGGACCATCACGTAGGCGGCCAGCACCGCGAGCAGCACCAGGTTGTTCAGCACCGGCGCCCAGGCGAACGGGCCGAACACGCCCTTGGAGTTGAGTACCGCCCCGAGCAGCGCCCCGATGCCGTAGAAGAAGATCTGCGGCAGCAGCAGCCAGGCGAACGCGGTGGCCAGCTCGGGGTTGGCCTGACCGGACTCGCCGGAGCCCAGGTAGAGCCGGGTCAGCAGCGGCGCGGCCACCATCGCCACCAGCGTCGCGACGAACAGCCCCACCCCGACGACGGTGAGCAGCCGGCGGGTGAACGCGTCGCCGCCGTCCGCGTCGTCGGTCTGGGCGCGGACCAGCACCGGGATCATGACGCTGGTGAGCACGCCGCCGAGCAGCAGCTCGTAGACGATGTTGGGCAACGTGTTCGACACCGTGTAGGAGTCGTTGACCACGGCCAGTCCGAGCACGGCGACCAGTGCCAGGTTGCGGAGGAAGCCGGTCAGGCGGCTGACCAGGCTGGCGACCGCGATCAGGCTCGACGAGCGAACCAGCGAACCGGTCTGCTCCGACCCCGAACCCGAACCCGGGGCGGGACGGACCGGGTCCAGCGGCGCCGTCGGCTCCTCACCGGGGGCCACGGGCCGGGCGACCGGCACCGTCACCTCGCCCGCCGTCTCGGGCGGGACCGGGCGCGGCGGCGTCCCCCCTGGG
>NZ_JADQDD010000501.1 GCF_019263595.1 Pseudonocardia sp. KRD291
GCAGCCAGGTGATCTCAACAGTGGCACCGGGCTCCTGTGATCGTGCTGAGAGCCCGGCGCGCGCGTGTCAAGAGGCGTTCGGAGCAGGGTAGGTGTTCGGATCGACCGCGGGACGCCCGGTCCCGCGGTCGCGGTGCAGCCGCCCGCCGCGCAGCACGTGGACCGCGTCGGCCCGGCGCAGGCACGCCGGATCGTGGGTGATCAGCAGCACCGAGCGGCCCGCGGACGCGGTCACGAGGTCGTCGAGGACGGCGTCGCGGGTGTCGGGGTCCAGGTGCGCGGTGGGTTCGTCGAGCACCAGCAGGGCCGGGTCGATCAGCAGCGCCCTGGCCAGGGCGAGGCGTTGCCGCATGCCACCGGACAGGCGCATCCCGTGCGTGCCGACCTCGTGGTCGAGACCCAGGCCGGCGAGCCCGACCCGGTCGAGCACCGCGCGCAGCTCCGCGTCGGTGGCCTCCGGCCGGGCCAGGCGGACGTTCTCCCGGACGGTCGAGTCGAACACGTGCGGGTCCTGGGGCACGCCGCTGACCGCGGCCCGCACCGCGTACGGCGCGCGGGTCAGCAGGTCGGCGCCGCCCAGGGAGACCGAGCCGGACTCCGGGTCGAGGAACCGGAACAGCACCGCGGCCAGGGTGGACTTCCCGGAACCGCTGGCGCCGACGAGCGCGACGTGCGCTCCGGCCGGGACGTCGAGGTCGAGGCCGTCGAGGACGAGCGGGGTCCCGACGGGCTCGGTGCCCGGGGTGCCCCCGCTACCGGGGTGCCTGTCTCCGGCGTCCTCGTCGACGAGGCCTTCCGGGCGGTGCCGGACCCGCAGGCCGCGGATCCGCAGGTCGCCGCGGGCCGGGATCGGCCGGGGCCGGGACTCCTGCGCGTGTACCCGCACCGCCGGTTCGACGGCGAGGACACCACCGAGCCGGGTCAGGCCGGACCGGACCGTGCCCAGACGGGCCGCCGCACCCGGCAGCGGCGCGACGATCTCGAAGGCGGCCAGCGCCGTCAGCACCAGCACCGCGAGCGGGATCGGCCCCAGCGTGCCGCCGGCCACCGCACCCACGCCCAGCAGCATCGACCCGGCCAGGGTCAGCCCTGCGACCAGGGAGAACGCCCCGGCGCCCAGCCCCAGCAGCCGGGCGTCGCGGCGGGCGGTGCGGGTCAGCTCGGCATCGGCACGCCGGACGGCGTCGGCGGCGCGGCCCATCGCGCCGTAGGCGACGAGGTCCGGTGCGCCGTGCAGGACGTCGACCAGCGCGGTGGACAGCTCGGACCGGGCCGCGGCGCTCCGCTGCGCGGGACGGCGCCCGGCCGCGGCGGCGAGGGCCGGGACCGCGAGCCCGGCCAGCAGCAGCCCGGTCGCGAGCAGGACGCCGCCGGGCAGCAGCAACGCCGCGGAGAGCAGGACCGCCCCCGACCCGGCCACGGCGGCGGCCACCGGCGGGGCCAGGCCGCGGACGATCAGGTCCTGTACCGAGTCGGTGTCGCTGACCAGGCGGCTGACCAGGTCGCCGGAACGGAACCGGCGGACCGGTTCGGACGCGGCGAGGCGGGCGTAGACGCGGTCGCGGGCGTCGGCGAGGGCGCGCAGCGCGGCGTCGTGGGTGACCAGCCGCTCGCAGTACCGCGCCACTCCGCGCCCGACGCCGAGCGCGCGGGTCAGGACGACGGCGACGCTCAGCGCGGTGATCGGGGGATGGGTGGCCGCCGTCGCGATCAGCCACGCGGCGAGGCTGAGCAGGCCCGCGCCGCACGCGGTGGCGAGTGCCCCGAACAGGGCCCCGGCGAGGATCTGCCGGGCCCGTGGTCGGAGCACCGCTGTGACCAGCGCCCGCA
>NZ_JADQDD010000502.1 GCF_019263595.1 Pseudonocardia sp. KRD291
TGACGGGGACCCGGTGGGCCGTCCCGCCGTACCCGGTCTGCCCGGCCTGTCCGCCCTGTCCGCCGGCAGCCTCGGCGCCGCGTCCCGGGACGCCGTTCGGCGGCCGGTCCTGCGGGCCGACGGGGGTGATCCAGGTGGTCGCGGTGTTGTCCGCGGAGCCCGACGTCGGGTGCCCGTTCGGGCCGGCCCCCGGGCCTGCCGCCGTTCCGGTGTGGCCGTCCCAGCCGGACCCCTGCGGTGCCCCGGTATCGCGGGGCAGCCGGATCGGCTGGGTGAGATCGGACGGCGCGCCGCCGGTGGAGGCGGCGGGTGCGCCGGGAGTGGCGGCCGCCGCCTTCTTGTTCTTCGACCGCGCCCGCAGCACCTCGACGATGATCGGCAGGATCGAGACGAGCACGACCAGGATCAGGATCAGGTCGATGTTGTCGCGGACGAACTGGAACTGGCCCAGGAAGTAGCCCAGCACCGTCACCCCGGCCGCCCACGCGACGCCGCCGATCAGCGAGTACGTCAGGTACCGCTTCGGGTCCATCCGCGCCACGCCCGCGCTGACCGTGATGAACGTGCGCACAACCGGCACGAACCGGCCCAGCACGATCGCCCGGTTGCCGTACTTGTCGAAGAACTCCTGCGTCTTCGTGACGTACTTGGGGTTGAACAGCTTCGACTTCGGTTTGTCGAAGATCGCCGGACCCGCCTTGTAGCCGATCGCGTAGCCGACGACGTTGCCGGCGAACGCCGACACCACCAGGACCAGGCAGACCAGCCACAACGGGACGTCGATCGTGCCCTGGGCGACGAACAGGCCGCCGGTGAACAGCAGCGAGTCCCCGGGCAGGAAGAAGCCCAGCAGCAGGCCGCACTCGGCGAAGATGATCGCCGCGAGCCCGACCAGAGCCCAGGGGCCCAGCCAGTCGATGATGACGGTCGGGTCGAGCCAGTCCGGACCGAGCGCGAGCGTCTGAGTGGCGAGGGGCGTCACGGTGCACGACGGTACCGGCCGGACCTGTGGGCCCGATGAGCCGCCACCAAGGGCCCCGAGGCACCCGACCCGGACGGATCCGGCGGCCCGCGCGGCTGCGCTCAGTCCCGGGCCCGCCGCGCCAGCAGCACGACGTCGGGGTCCCCGCGTCCGACCGGCACCTCCAGCGTCTCGACGTCCCCGAAGTGCCGGCCGAGGCGCTCGGCGAGGTCGGGAGCCGGTGCGGCACACCAGAGTGCGAGCACCCCGCCCGGTGCCAGGACGCGCCGCGCCGCGGCCAGCCCGGCGTCGTCGTAGAGGCCCGCGTTGCCCGGGTCGACGAGCCAGTCCGGGCCGTTGTCGGTGTCCAGGCACAGGCCGTCGGCGCTGCCCGGTGCGGCGGAGCCCAGCCACTCGGCCAGGTCGGCGACGTGCGTGCGCACCCGCGGGTCGTCGACGGCGTGCCCGTTCCCGTCGGCGAGCGGTCCGGAGTTCCAGCGCAGCACGTCCGGCTCCCGCTCGATCACCTCCACCGCGCCGACCGACGGGTGCGCCAGCGCCGCGGCGAGGGTGAACCCGACCCCCAGCCCGCCGACGACCAGACGTCCGGGCGCGGGCATCCGGTCCGCGGTCGCGGTGGCCAGCAGCCGCTCCGAGGCGCCGCCGCGGGTGTCCATCAGGAACACCCCGTTCGCCACGATCTCGTGGTCGCGCCCGACCCGGCGGAGCACCAGCTCCCCGCAGCGCCCGATGACCCGTTCGACGACGACCGCCTCCTCCATGCGGATCGCGCCGGGCCGCTCAGCCCAGCGCGGGAAGCGCGCCCGGCAACATGATCGAGACCAGGGCGATCCCGCCGCCGA
>NZ_JADQDD010000503.1 GCF_019263595.1 Pseudonocardia sp. KRD291
GCGCCGTCCGCCACGCCGCACCGCGCACGGCGGGCCCGCGCGCCGACGCCCTGCTCCCGGAGATCGACCGGGTGCGGGCACACCGCAACCCCACCAGCGTCACGGTGGCGGTCGACGGCGGGCAGGTGGTGCTACAGCAGATCCGGCTGCCCGGCTCCGGAGCGGTGCTGGTGGTCGGGCGGGACCGCGAGTTCTCCCCGGTCGACCGGCAGGTGATCGGCTCGGCGGTGTCGGTGCTGACGCTGCTGCACTCCCGGACGTCCGCGGTCGGACGGGCCGAGCGCAGGCTGCGCACCGCGTTGCTCCGGCTGATGGCCGACGGCCCGGCCGGCGAGGCGCGCGGGATCGCCGAGGAGCTGTGGGGTCCGCTGCCGGGCACCGCGGCACGGGTCGTGGTGCTGCGCAGGCGCTCCGGCTCGACCCGCGAGCTGCTCGACGTCCTGGAGTCGGTGGCGGCGCGCTCGGGCCCGTTGTACTTCGGTGCCCTCAACGACGTGGTGGTGGCCGTCGTCGGCGCCGGTGCCGAGGACCCGGTCACCGATCTGGCCGGTCAGCGCCCGGACGTCCGGGCCGGGGTGTCGGACCCGGTCGGCGACGACGTCGGCGCCGGGCTGCGCCAGGCCCGGCAGGCCCTGGACGCCGCGGTCCGCCAGGGTCGCAGGCTCGTCCGCTTCGGCGAGCTGGCCGGGCAGGGCTTGCACGACCTCGTCCCGCGCGCCGACGCGTCCGCGTTCGCCGAGGCCCTGCTGCGCCCGCTCGTCGCCCACGACGCGCGGGGCCGCGGTGACCTCGTCCGCTCACTGCGCGAGTGGCTGGCCCACCACGGGCAGTGGGACCCCGCGGCGACCCGGCTCGGCGTGCACCGGCACACCCTGCGGGCGCGGATGGACCGGGTCGCGACCCTGCTCGAGCGCGACCTCGACTCCCCCGGCGTGCGGGCCGAGCTCTGGTTCGCCCTGCAGGTCGGAGGCATCGCCGAATGACGCGACGTGGAGGCTCACCACATCACCGAGCACCACCCCCGAGGTCCCGAGGGGCCCCCTCGCTCACGATGGGGTCCCGAAGGGTCCGCTCGCGGCCGACGGGAAGGCCTGCGGAGCCACGGCCGCGAACCGGAGAACTAGTCTGACCGGGTGTCCGCCACCCGCCTGCTCGTCCTCGGCGTGGTGCGTGGCTACGGTCGGGCGCACGGCTACCTGATCGGCAACGACCTGCTGTCCTGGGAGGCCGACCGGTGGGCGAACGTCAAGTGGGGGTCGATCTACCACGCGCTGTCCGCGCTGACCCGCTCCGGCTCGCTGATCGACCACGTCGGCGTGCGTGGGCGAACCGAGTACGAGCTCACCGAACGCGGTGAGGCCGAGTTCGGGCGGCTGCTGCGCACGGCGCTGCGCGTCCCGGACCGGCACACCGACCAGCTCGGCGCGGCGATGGCGTTCCTGCCGTCGCTGCCCCGCGCGGAGGCGGTCGCCCTGCTGCGCGAGCGGCTCGCCACCTGCGAGGCGGCGCAGCGCTCCGCGCGCGAGCGGCGCGACGGCTGGGACTGGCCGCCGCACGTCCGTGAGCTGTTCGGGCTGTGGGCCGCCGACGCCGCCGGTGGCGCGGAGTGGGCGCGCGGGCTGATCGGGCGTCTCGAGGCGGGCGCGTACGCGATGGACGGCGAGCCGGGCTCCCCCGGGCCGCCGGGGAGCTGGCCGCGTCTGGTCGAGGGGCGCTCGGCCGAACCCGGCCCGGATCGGGAATAGGCTGGGACGGGGCCCGGTTCAAACTTGAGCCCCACACTCGAGACGCCGAGGTGCACATGAGCCGTTCCGGCCC
>NZ_JADQDD010000504.1 GCF_019263595.1 Pseudonocardia sp. KRD291
ACACCGTTCGACGGCAGTGACGTCGAGGCCGCCAGCAGCGACCCGCTGCTGGTCGAGGCGCTGCGCGCGGCCGCGTCGGGGAGCCCGGACCCGTTGACGGCGCTGCCCGCGGCGGAGACCGCGCCGCTGCGGGACATCGGCGCGCTGCTGCAGACCGCGGCCGCCACGATCGCCGAGGGCCACAGCGTCGAGGAGGTGCTGTGGCGGGTCTGGCGGCGCACCACGCTCGCGCGGCGGTGGAGCGAGGCCAGCGCGCGGGGCGGTCCGGCCGGGGCGGCCGCGGACCGGGACCTCGACGCCGTCATGGCGCTGTTCGACGCGGCAGCCCGCTACACCGACCGGCTGCCCGGAGCCGACGTCGCCGGGTTCCTGGACTACATCGCCGACCAGCAGCTCCCCGGCGACACGCTCGCCGACCAGGCACCGCGCGACGCCGCCGTCGAGCTCCTGACCGCGCACTCCGCGCGCGGCCGGGAGTGGCGCGTGGTCGCGGTCCCCAGCGTGCAGGAGGGGCAGTGGCCGGACCTGCGCCTGCGCGGCAGCCTGCTCGGCAACGAGCAGCTGGTCGACCTCGTCGGCGGCGTCGCCGAGCCGGACGCCACGGTGTCCCGGGTCGCGCCGCTGCTCGCCGAGGAGCGCAGGCTGTTCTACGTCGCCTGCACGCGTGCGCGCGAGTCGTTGCTGGTCAGCGGCGTGCAGGGGGAGGACGAGCAGCCGTCGCGGTTCCTCGACGAGCTCGACCCGCGCCCCGCCGACGCCACCGAGGCCCGCGCCGTGCACCGCCCCGGCCGGTCGCTGGTGCTGCCCGAGCTCGTGGGTGAGCTGCGCCGGGTCGTCGCGGTCCCGGACCGGGGCGAGCCCGCGGCGGCGGCCCGCCGTCGCCGCGCCGCGACCCAGCTGGCGCGCCTCGCCGCGGACGGCGTGCCCGGGGCGCACCCGGACGACTGGTACGGCCTGGCCGAGCTCTCCAGCGGCGTGCCGCTGCGGGCCCCCGGCGAGGTGGTCCCGGTGTCGCCGTCGGACGTCGAGACGATCGCGTCCTGCCCGCTGCGCTGGGTGCTGGCGCGCCACGGCGGCGACGAGACCAGCGCGCTGTCGGCCGTCACCGGGTCGTTGGTGCACGCGCTCGTGCAGGCCAAGGCGGCCGGGGCCGACCCGGGCGAGCTGGAGTCGGCGCTGCGCTCGGCGTGGGCGCGCCTCGACGCCGGTGCGCCGTGGTTCGGCCGCCGCGAGCTGGACCGGGTGCGCGCGATGCTGGCCGCGTTCGACGAGTGGGTGCGCGAGAGCCGCGGGCAGGGGCTCTCACTGGTCGCGGTCGAGCAGCCGATGCAGCTCGACCTGGACGGCGACCGTCCCGACGATCCGCCCGACGGCACCGGTGACGGCCCCGGCGACGGTGCAGCCCTCCGGGTGCGGCTGCGCGGGCGCGTGGACCGGCTGGAGACCGACGCGCAGGGCCGCCCGGTCGTCGTCGACGTCAAGACGGGTAAGACCGCCACCCCGGCGAAGCACGCGGCCGAGCACCCGCAGCTCGCCGTCTACCAGCTCGCGGCGTCGCTCGGCGCGTTCGACGACCTGGTCGGCGCCGGCGCGGAACCGGGCGGGGCCAGGCTGGTGTTCCTGGCCGACCGCAAGGCCACCGGGCAGCCCAAGGAGCCGTCGCAGTCCCCGCTCGACCCGGACGACGCCGAGCACTGGCGCGACGTGGTCCTGCAGTGCGCCGACGACGCGTCGGGCGCGGTGTTCGTGGCCCGGGTCGGGCCCGACTGCGACCGCTGCCCGGTACGCACCAGCTGCCCGGCCGTCGAACCGGGCCG
>NZ_JADQDD010000505.1 GCF_019263595.1 Pseudonocardia sp. KRD291
CGACGGGCCCATGGATCGACCCTCAGATCGCGAGCGCTAGCCTTCGCGAGTCCAGACCTACTATCGCGCTACGGAGACAGCTCGATGCGGACGCTGGGCTGCGGCAGAGTGGGTGGCGGCAACGTTGAGGAGTTCGCGTGTTGAAGGTTCGGTTCACCTCCCGGCTCAAGCTTGGGGCTGCCACCGTGGCAGGTCTGGTGACGATCGCGGGGTTGACCTTGGCCGGGCCGGCCTCAGCTAACGACGAGGCCGAGACCAGCCCCGTCGCTCGGGCCGCGCATGCCGAACCGTTGGCGCCCGGGACTCCGTGCTCGAACTCAGCGCGGGCATGTGTGGATCTCGAATCGCAGCGCGCGTGGCTGATCCGCGACGGCAAGGTGATCCGCGGCCCGGTTGGCATCGCCTCCGGCGGAGCGGATCAGCAGACTCCTACCGGGCACTCGTTCCGGGTCTATCGTCAGGAAAAGGACCACGTCAGTGGGGAGTTCAAGGGGCCCGACGGGCGACCGGCTCCGATGCCGTACTCGACCTTCTTCGCCGACGGGGGAGTCGCCTTCCACGGCGGTGACCGATCCCGGTCCTCGGCCGGATGCATCAAGCTCGACCTCCCCGAGGCTCAGGCGTGGTTCAACGATCTGCAGAACGGCGACAAGGTTCAGGTCGTGAACGCATCTGCGGAGATGGCGGCGCGCGGCATGGCCACCCGCTAGCGCCGTCGGCCCCATTGGGCCCCGCCGTGCATCCCGAGTTCCAACATCGTCGACACGCCCCCTGACCGCAGACTGCCGGGCGCCGCCACATCAACCAACAGGGCCGCCCCGCTCGGCTCGGCGCTGTAACGATCGAAGGCGTAGTCCCTGGATCGGCCCCAAGGAGGCCGGGCAGACGCGCGGCTGACCTGCATTTTTACGCCCGGTCGTCGGGCATGCCGCGGGGGGGTAGGGTATGCGCGTCACGCCGAGCCGGAGGGGAGTAGCTCATGTCGGAGTTCGGGCCGGCGTTCGTGTTGCTCGGTGTCGTCGTGGCGGCCGTACTCGCCTCCTACAGCGTCGCGCGAATGGTCGTGGTAGCCCCGCCGGTGGTCGAGGTCGTGCCCTTCAGCGGTGGGCTGGTGCCGGCCGAGCACGCGGTGTCTCGATTTCATGTCCGCTGGTACGCGGTGACCATGGTGTTCCTGGCCTTCGACATGGAGATGATCTTCATGTATCCGTGGACGCTCGTGGTGTCGCGGGTCGGTCCGTCCTCGGTGATCGAGATGTTCTTGTTCCTGGCCATCCTGCTCGCCGGTGTCATCTACGCCTGGCGTGAAGGGGCACTGCGGTGGGCCTGACCGACGCCCTCCTGCGTGCCGGTGCCGGGCGGCCGCATGTGCTGGTGGTTGCCGCACTCGGCGGCACGGCGGCACGGTTGGCCGTCGAGGCCGAGCTCGCCCGTCGGGCCTGGCCGATCGCGACCAGTCCCGCGGACACCGACATCCTGGTCGTCGCGGGGGAGCCGGGTACGGAGCTGGCCGCGGTCCTCGCGCGGATCTGGGCGCAGATCCCGGCCCCGCGTGCCCGGGTTGACGTGCCGCAACCGGAGACGGTGCCGGCCTGCCTCGATACGGCGAAGGGGCGGCTCGCCGATCGTGTGTTCCAGGGCCGGACCGCGCTGGTCGGGTCCGCGTCAGCCGGGTCCGCGTCGATCGACGAAGGCACGCACGGGCAGGAGCAGCATTCGACGGGGCAGGACCCGACCGCCTCCGCCGAACCAGGGGCGAACGGACATGACCACGGCGCGGCCGGGGGCGGCGATCTCGCCGAGGACGATGC
>NZ_JADQDD010000506.1 GCF_019263595.1 Pseudonocardia sp. KRD291
TCGACGGGCATGATCGGCCAGTCCTCCGGGCGCGGGAAGTGCGTGGTGCCGAACGTGTGCCAGACGACGATGTCCTCGCCGTCCACCGGGCGGTCGGCCTCGGTCCAGGCGGGCAGGCCGGCGCCGGCGTTCTGGTTGACGAAGTCCCCGGCCGGGTAGCGCTGGGCCGGGTCGTAGGCGGTCACCCAGAGCGCGTTGGTCGCGAACCCGGCGCGGGCGTGGATCGACGACGCGTCGTCGGCCAGCAGCGTCGCCTTGCCCTCCGGGATCAGCGCGTACCCGACGTCGCCGCCCAGGGCGTTGCGCCGCTCCGGGTTGATGATGTGCCAGGTCCGGACCGCGCCCTGGTTGCTGGCGCGCTGCGCGGTGGACTCGCTGGTCAGGCGGGTGCGGGACTGGCGGAACGCGTTGCCGTACGGGTTGTCCTCGCCCATCGGCATCCGCTGCGCCTCGACCTCCTCGACGGCGTTGCGCGGCCCGTCGACGGTCATGTCCAGCCGCGCCGAGAACAGGTGCTGGTGATACGGCGCGCCGAGGCCGGGTGCGACCTCCGTCGAGTACGGGTTCCCTTCGGGCGGGTAGGCGGCGGTGAACACGATGCCGGTCGCCTTGACCTCGAGCGCGATCGTGCCGTCGAGGTAGAGGTACCAGTAGAAGCCGTAGTCGTAGTTGCCGATCGGGGTGAAGAACGAGATCACCAGGCGGCGCTGGCGGCGCACCTCGCGGGAGCCGGTGAAGATGTCGGAGTGCTTCCAGAGGACGCCGTAGTCCTCCTCGTGCATGCAGATCGCGTTGGAGATCGTCTTCGGGTTGCCCAGGTCGTCGGCGATGGTGGCGTCGACGTAGTGGATGTCGCCGAGGCAGTCGCAGCCCAGCTGCAGCGAGTCGGCGTAGCGGGCGAACATGTACTCGCCGCAGTCGAAGTAGTTCTGCCAGAACCGGACCGGTGCGGGGTCGGCGTAGGGGACCACCATCTCGGCGACCGACGCCCGGTAGCAGATCGGGCGGTCGTCGAACGCGATCTGGTGCAGGGTCAGGCCCTCGCGCTCGTTGAACCCGATCCGCAGGTCCCACTTGCCCCAGCGCACGTGCCCGTCGTCGACGGTGAACGAACGGCCCTCGGGCTGGGTGATCTCGATCGGCTTGAGCGAGGTCATGTGCTCGCCCTGCACGGCCGGGTCGTCGAAGTTCCCGCTGGTCTGCGGCACCGGCACGATCCCGGTGTCGATCACCCGGTCGACGCTGCGGGCGGTCAGGTCGACGTAGGCGACCAGGCCGTCGATCGGGTGTGCCCAGGCGTGGTCTTTCTCGTGGTCCTGCCGGAACCCGAACGCGCGGGCGATCCGGCGCCCGGCCTCGTCCGGGTAGTCGTAGACCCCGGCCGAGAGCGGCACCGCCCGCACCGACGCCGGCTCGATCCCCCGCGCCGAGAGCGCCGCGAGCCACTCCGGGCACGCGTTGAGGACGTCCTCGATGAACTCGAACTCGCTGTCGATGATCGGCGGCTGGCCGTCGCGCGGCGGGTCCAGCTCGTGTTGCGAGACCACGACCCGGTCGGTGGCGGACACGACGGTGTCCCAGGACCGCCCGGAGGCCAGGTCGAGCAGCACCGCGCGGAACTGCCGGTCGACGCGGTCCCCGTCGGAGTGTGCGAGGACGGAGTCCTTGGCCGGCTCCTCGGGGGCGAAGAAGGCGTAGCGGACGTGCTCGCCGAGCAGGCCGGCCTCGGCCAGCACCTCGCGGACCGCGGCGACCTCGGCCTCGGTGGTCATCTCCAGTGGGTGTCCCGTG
>NZ_JADQDD010000507.1 GCF_019263595.1 Pseudonocardia sp. KRD291
AGCCCCCCGACGAGGGGACGTCCGGGGGCGAGAAGTCCGACACGGGCCCCGGAAGCTCCGGCAGTTCCGGCTCCGGGAAGGACGACGAGAAGGCGGAGGACTCGGAGCAGGAGAAGAAAACCGGGGCCGAGGAAGCCGAGAAGCCTCCGAAGGCGGAGGCCCCGAAGAAGGCACCCGAGGCGGAGACGCCGAAGGAGGCCCCGAAGGAGGCCCCGGAGAAGACGCCGGAGAAGGCACCGAATGCGAGCGCCGATCCCTCGTGGGACAAGCTCGCACAGTGCGAGTCGACCGGGAACTGGGGGATCAACTCCGGCAACGGGTACTACGGCGGGCTGCAGTTCGACAAGGGCACCTGGAGCGACTTCGGCGGGACCGAGTACGCACCCCGCGCCGACCAGGCCACGAAGGAACAGCAGATCGAGGTCGCGACCAAGGTCAGGGACGCCCGGGGCGGGTACAGTTCGTGGCCCGCGTGCTCCTCCAAGCTGGGACTGCCGAAATGACCCTGACCACACCCGCACGGCCTACTCGGCAGTAGTGCGGCCGGGGCACGGTTGACCGAGATGGATGTCACTCGAACGGGTGAGACCTGCGGGTGCCCTGCTGGCATGAGCCGTATCGACGTTGCCTACCCTTGGACCTCATGAGCTCGCCCACCCCCGAGACCGCCCGGATCGGGAACCGCTACCGGCTCGACGAGCGGATCGGTGCCGGGGCGATGGGCGCTGTCTGGCGGGGCACCGACGAGCTCCTGAACCGGACCGTCGCGGTGAAGGAGCTGCTCGCGGCCGCGCTGCCCTCGGCCGACCAGCTCGAGGAGTCGCGGCAGCGGATCCTGCGTGAGGGCCGGATCGGTGCCCGGCTGCAGCACGCGCACGTGATCAGCATGTTCGACGTCGTGGTGCACGACGAGCGGCCCT
Organism: Pseudonocardia sp. KRD291; assembly: GCF_019263595.1. Lineage (GTDB taxonomy): Bacteria > Actinomycetota > Actinomycetes > Mycobacteriales > Pseudonocardiaceae > Pseudonocardia. The sequence continues at coordinate 921 of NZ_JADQDD010000507.1, forward strand.
GGCTGGTGATGGAGTACCTGCCGTCGCGCTCGATGGCCGCTGTTCTGGCCGAGAAGGGCCCGATGAGCCCGCGCGAGGCGGCCGCGATCGGCCGTCAGGTCGCCGACGGGCTCTCCGCCGCGCACGCGGCGGGAGTGGTGCACCGGGACGTGAAGCCGGGCAACGTCCTGCTCGCCGAGGACGGCCGGGCCAAGATCACCGACTTCGGCGTGTCCCGCGCCGTCGACGACGTCCAGCTCACCCGCACCGGCGTGATCGCCGGGACGCCGGCGTTCCTCTCGCCCGAGGTGGCCCGCGGCCAGGAGCCGACGGCCGCCTCCGACGTGTTCGCCCTGGGCGCGACGCTCTACGCCGCGGTCGAGGGCGAGCCGCCGTTCGGTCTCGACGACAACGCCTACGCGCTGCTGCACAAGGTCGCCACCGGCGCGATCCGACCGCCCACCGAGGCCGGGTCGATGACCGCGCTGCTGATGCGACTGCTGTCCAACGACCCGACCGACCGGCCCAGCGCGTCACAGGCCCGGGACTCGCTGGCGCGGATCGCGGCCGGCCAGTCCGTCGCGGGCCTGGCCACGCCGTCCGGCGACACCCAGATGCTCGAGTCCGAGCAGGGCGCGCCGGACGTCGAGCCCGCCGCCGAGCAGAACCCCGGCACGCTGACCGACGCACCCGTCCCGGCACCGATGGTGATCCCCGGCGGCGGGAGCAACGGCGGGCGCAACGGGGGCAACCGCAACGGCCGTGCCCGCGGCGGGTTCCGCAAACGCCTCCCGGTGATCATCGGCGTGGTGGTCGCCCTGCTGGTGGTCGGTGGCGGTGTCGCGATCGGCGTGGTCCGGGCCAACTCGGCGAGCACCGAGGCGCCCACGG
>NZ_JADQDD010000508.1 GCF_019263595.1 Pseudonocardia sp. KRD291
GACCGCGACGCAGAACCCGCCGACGGTGTCGGTGGGGTAGTGCGCCCCTATCGTCACCATTCCCGCGCCGACGGCCCCACCGGCGAGCAGCGCGGCGGCCCCGACCAGCGTCAGCGCCGCGCCCCGCCCGGCCGGGACGAGGCTGACCAGCAGCAACGCCGCGACCAGCGCGATCGACGTCGCCCCGCCGGTGTGCCCGCTCGGGTAGGCGAAGCCGCCCGCGTCGCCGATCGTCCGGCCGATCACCGGCTTGAGCACGGTGGTGGCCAGGCCGGTGAGGCCGGGGCCGACGATCGCCAGCACGGCCAGGCGCCGGCGTCGCAGGAGCAGGCACAGGCCGGCGAGCAGCCCGCCCACCAGCACCACGAACGGCGGCGCCCCGAACTCGATCACCCGCCCGAAGAACCGCCAGTGCGCCCCGGTGACGGCGTCGACCGCGTCCTCGGTGCGGGTGTCGACGCGACCGGCCCCGGTGTCGCCCGCGTACCGGAACCCGAGCAGCGCGAACACCAGGAACGCCGCCCCGGCCATGATCGGCGCGGGACGGCGCAGCGGTCCGAGGAGGGGGACCGGGGCGGGGCGCACCGGGTCCAGGCTACCGACGACACCGGCCGCGCCGGGTGCCGGCGATCAGCTCAGCCCCAGTGCCCCGGCCAGGCGGCGCAGGTCCGGGGTCAGGTCCGCGCCGCGAGGGGTGAGGATCTGGGCACAGACGTGGTCGGCGCCGGCCGCGAGGTGCTCGTTCAGCCGGGCCGCGACCGCGTCCGGCTCGCCGTGCGCGACCAGCGCGTCGATCAGGGCGTCGCTGCCGCCGTCGGCGATGTCGGCGTCGGTCCAGCCGAGGCGCTTGAGGTTGCTCACGTAGTTGCGCAGGCCCAGGTAGGGCTTCTGCACGGCCGGACGGCCGATCGCGCGGGCGGCCACCGGGTCGGAGTTCAGGACGACCTTGTGCTCGGGGGCGAGCAGCACCCCGTCGCCGAGCAGCTCGCGCGCCTCCCGGGTGTGCTCCGGCGGGGTCAGGTACGGGTGCGCGCCCGCGGTGCGCTCCGCGGAGAGCTTCAGAACCTTCGGCCCGAGCGCGGCCAGCGCCCGCCCGGCGACCGGGACGCCCGCGGCGTCGAGCGCGTCCAGGTACTCGACGACCGTGGCGTAGGGACGGGTGTAGTCGCTGGTGGCCTCCGGGTGCCCGACGCCCACGCCCAGCAGGAACCGGCCCGGGTACGTCGCCTCGATCCGGTGGTAGGACGGCGCCACCTCCTGCGCCGGGGTGGACCACATGTTCACGATGCCGGTGGCCACGGCGATCCGGTCGGTGGCCTCGAGCAGTGACTCGGCCACCGCCAGGTCGCCGGACGGCGACCCGCCGAGCCAGATCGCGCCGAACCCGAGCGACTCGATCTCGCGCGCCAGGTCGGGGGTCAGGATGCCCGCGTGCTGCCAGATGCCGTATCGGCCCAGTTCCACACTCATGATCCTTACGACGTCCGGGGCGCGGCGGGAATTCCCGTGCACCCTCCGATCGATGTCCGGCCTACTTGACATGATGTCGGGTTACCTTGACACTTCTCGGGTGGGACGGACATCGGCGAGGGGGCGGCGCAACGCCGTCCGTGTGGCCAGGACGGCGTCCGGCATGACGCAGGCCGAGCTGGCCGGCGAGGTCGGCGTGACCCGTCAGACGGTCGTCGCCGTCGAGGCCGGGGACTACGCGCCCTCGGTGTATCTGGCC
>NZ_JADQDD010000509.1 GCF_019263595.1 Pseudonocardia sp. KRD291
GATCGAGCTGGCCGCCGCACGCGTGCGCACGCTGAGCCCGCGCGAGATCGCCGCCCGGCTCGACGACCGGTTCCGCCTGCTCACCACCGGCTCCCGGACCGCGCTGCCCCGGCACCAGACGCTGCGCGCCGTCGTCGACTGGAGCTGGGACCTGCTCACCGCCGCCGAACGCCGCCTGGCCGCCCGGATGGGGGTGTTCGCCGGGCCCGTCGACGCCGATGCCGTGGAACGCGTGTGCGGCGACCCCGACCACGACCACGGCGGGCCCGGCGGCGACACGTTCGACCTGCTCGCCGTCCTGGTGGACAAGTCCCTGGTGCTGGCCGCCCCGGACCCCGACGGCGGCCCGACCCGCTACCTGATGCTGGAGACGATCCGCGCCTACGCCGCGGCCCGGCTCGCGGAGACCGGCGAGCGGGAGGCGATCAGCGCGGCACACGTCCGGTGGGCCCTCGCCCTGGTCGAGCGCGCCGAACCGGCCCTGCGTACCCGCGACCAGCTCGACGCGCAGGCGGTGTTCCGGCGCGCCGAGGGCGAGATCGCTCTCGCGTTGCGCCGCGCCGTCGCCGCGGGCGACGCGGAGCCGGCGCACCGGCTGCTGGCCGGGGTGTCCTGGAGCTGGATGATCCGCGGCTCGCTGAGCTCGGCGCAGCGCTGGTCCGACGAGGTGTGGGCGCTGCCGGACCCACCGCCCGGACCGGCGGCCGCGGTGAACCGCGCGTTTCGCGCCATGCTGCGGGCCGCGCGGGGCGACTCCGCAGGCGGCTCCGCGGACGTGGACGAGCTCACCGCGATGCTGGGGTCCCTGCCCCGGCCGTGGCATCCGGCGGTGGCACTGGCCGGGCCGGTCCGGCGGGCGTTCACCGGTGTCGACCGCGACGGCCTCGCCGAGCTCCTCGAGAGCTCCCGGGTCCCTGCCGGACCGGAGGACCGCTGGCTGCAGGGCGCGACGGCGCAGATGCTCGCCACCGTCGCCGAGAACGAGGGTGACCTGGACGACCAGCGGGCGATGCTGCGGATCGCGCACGCCCGGTTCACCGAGTGCGGCGACCGGTTCGGGCTCGGGATGAGCGTGTTCGCGCTCGGAGAGCTGGAGGACCTCGCCGGTGAGACCGACGCCGCGCGGGCCGCGTTCACCGAGGCCGTCGAGCTGGCCACCGAGCTGGGCAACCTGGACGACGGGCCGCAGTTCCGGATGCGGCTGGCGGGCCTGGCCGTCCGCTCCGGTGACGTCGACGAGGCGCGCGCGCAGATGCGGGTGGTGCAGGACGACTCCGCGGGCCGGGAGGGCAACTGGGCCGCCTACGTCGACGTCGCCCGAGCGGACATCGAGCGCCGGGCCGGGGACACCGTGGCGGCCCGCACCCTGCTCGACCGGGCCGAGTACGACGTGCGGGCCACCTCCGGACCCGGTGCGCCGCAGCGCGAGGCGCTGATCCTGACGACCCGGGCCGCGATCGACCTGGACGAGGGACGTCTCGACGCCGCGCGCGACGCCCTGGACCGGGCGGCGGTGCCCGCCCAGGCCAGCGGGGACGGCCCGGTGATCGGGCGGGTCGCGGAGATCTCGGCCCGGTGGGCCGTCGCGGCCGGGGACCCGGAGCGGGCGGGCGAGCTGCTCGGGGTGGCGGTCACCCGTCGCGGGACCCTGGACCGGGGCGACCCCGAGGTGCCCGCGGTGCTCGCCGCCGTGCGGGCCGCCCTCGGC
>NZ_JADQDD010000051.1 GCF_019263595.1 Pseudonocardia sp. KRD291
TCGTCGCCGAACAGGGCGGCGGTCTCGTGCGAGTCGGCGGTGCACCCGACCCAGGCCAGCAGCGCGACGTCGTACACGGTGCGGACGGTCCCGGCGTCACAGCCGATCCGCTCGGCGAGCCGGACGGCCAGCAGGCAGGACCGCGCGACGTGCTCCATCGGCTGCCCGAGGCCGATGTCGGCGGACAGCGACAGCATCGCCAGCAGCTCGGAGCGCCGGGCCGCGGGCGTCGGCTGCCGGCGGTCCACCACGGGCCGGGACTCGGCCGGGGCCGTCGGTCCGTTACGCGGGGACCGACAGCCCCAGCCGTCGCGTCAACCAGGCGACGCGCGCGGCGCGGGCCCGCCGGGACAGGTCGGCGTCGGGGACGAACCCGTCGAAGCCGTGGAAACCGCCCGGCCAGACGTGCAGCTCGGCCTGCACCCCGGCGTTCCACAGGGCGGTGGCGTAGGCGACGTCCTCGTCCCGGAACGTCTCGGTGGACGCGACGTCGACGTAGGCGGGCGGGAGCCCGGACAGGTCCCGCGCCCGCGCCGGGGCGGCGTACGGCGAGACGTCGGCGGTGCCGCGACGCCCGCCCAGCAGGGCGTCCCAGCCGGTGCGGTTGCTGATCCGGTCCCAGACCCCGACGCCCTCGAACTGCAGCGTCGAGCCGGTGTCGTTGCGGTCGTCGAGCATCGGGTAGACGAGCAGCTGCCCGGCGATGGCCGGTCCGCCGCGGTCCCGGGCGAGCAGGGCCACTCCGGCGGCCAGGCCCCCGCCCGCGCTGGCCCCGCCGACGACCAGCGACGACGCGTCCGCGGAGAACCCGGCGGCGTTCTGCGCGGTCCAGACCAGGCCCGCGTAGCAGTCCTCGACCGGGGCGGGGTCGGGGTGCTCGGGCGCGAGGCGGTACTCGACGCTGACCACGACCACGCCGAGCTGCTCGACCCAGTCGCAGAACTGCGCCGCGCCGGTCGCCCGGTCGCCCATGAACATCCCGCCGCCGTGGCACCAGTAGACGACCGGTGCGCCACTGACCTGGTCCCGCGGGCGCACGACCGACACCGGAACCTCGCCGCCGGGTCCCGGCACGACGTGCTCGGAGACGTCGATCGCCCGCCCGGCCACGATCTCGCGCAACGACGGTGACGACGCGTCGCGGGCCCGCCGCACCTGCTCGATCAGGTCCGGGGTGATCCCGGGCGGGACGACCCGGTGCACCGCGGCGAGCGCGGTCTCGAGCTCGGCGTCGAACGGCGGGCGGGGCAACGGTGCGGTCATGCGGCGATCGGCCTCCGGTCTCGGGCGCCACGACGGCGCGTCCGGACCATGATCCGCACCGGACGGGCCTGCCGCCACAGGGCCGTAGGTTGGCGGCATGAGCATCAAGGTGGAGACGGGCTCGATCGCCGAGACGATGGAGGGCTTCGTGTTCGCCTACCTGCTGACGCTCGGCACGGCGCCGCGCCCGCACGTCGTCGCCGTGGGCGTCTCGGCCGCCGGCGGGTCGCTGCGGGTCTCCGAGGTGGGGCGCAGCAGCCGTCGCAACATCGAGGGCAATGACGCCGTCACGCTGCTCTGGCCGCCGCGCGAGGACGGCGGGTACTCCCTGATCGTCGACGGCAGCGCGAGCCTGCAGGGCGACGAGGTGGTGGTCGTCCCCGAGCGGGCCGTGCTGCACCGGCCCGCCCCGGACGCGCCCGCACCGGAGGACGGGTCGTGTGCCTCCGACTGCGTCGAGCTCCCGGTGACCGGGCCGGCCGGGTCCTGACGGCCAGGTTGCTGCGCCGTCAGTCCTTCCTGCCGTGCGCCTCGATCGACACCGGCTCCCACTCGCGCCAGGTCGCGAGCCGGGACTCGTAGTCCTTCGTCGCGATGGCCAGCGGACCGTCGCCGAAGAAGATCCGCAGCGGCGGGTTCTCCGCGTCGACGACCTTGAGCACGGCCGCCGAGCTGGCCGCCGGGTCACCGGGGCTGGACTGGCGCTGCGCGCGCAGGCGCTGCGCCTCCTCGCGGTAGGTGTCGTAGGCCGGCAGCGGCGTGGAGTGCCGGGCCGACGAGCCGCCCCAGTCGGTGGAGTACCCGGCCGGCTCGATCAGCGTCACGTGGATCCCGAAGCCGGCGACCTCCTGGGCCAGCGACTGGCTGATCCCCTCCAGGGCCCACTTCGAGGCGTGGTACATCCCGACGTTCGGGAACGCGCTGATCCCGCCGATCGACGAGACCTGCAGGATGTGCCCGGACCCCTGCTCGCGCAGGTACGGCAGCGCGGCCTGGGTGACCCAGAGCGCGCCGAACAGGTTCGTCTCGATCTGGTCCCGGGCGTCAGCCTCGCTGAGCTCCTCGACCAGGCCGAACTGGCCGTACCCGGCGTTGTTGACGATCACGTCGAGCCGGCCGAACCGCTCGTGCGCCCGCCCGACCGCGGCGAACACGCCGTCCCGGTCGGTGACGTCGAGCTCGATCGCCAGCACCCGCTCGCCGTACTTCTCGGCCAGGTCGTCGAGGGTGGCGGCGTCCCGCGCGGTGGCCGCGACCGAGTCCCCGCGCTCCAGCGCGGCGATCGTCCACTCCCGCCCGAAGCCCCGGGATGCACCGGTGATGAACCATGTCTTCGTCATGCTCGTACGCCTTCCGTCCTATCGTCCATGTGGAACAGCTCGAGCCGGATCCCGTCCGGGTCCCGGAACACGATGACCGAGTACGGGAACGGCGCCGGCACCCGGCTCATTCCGAAGACCCGCTCGTACCAGGCGGCGCCGGCCTCGACGTCGGACACGGCCGGGCCGGGGAGGGCCGAGGTGGACGCCTTCGTCCGGCGCTCGTTCCGGTGTCACCACTGCGGGGCCGACGGTCCCGAGTTCCGCGACACCGACCGGGCTCCCGGATCCGCCCGCTACCGGATCGGGTCGGACGTCGTGCTGTTGCCGTTCTGCCCGGCGTGCGAGCCGGGCCCGGACGCGCAGACCTCTGCCGTCGCCCGCCTCGTCCGTGACGTCGAGGCGGACACGGTGGCCTGGACCGACCCGACCCCGCTGGCGACCTACCGCTGCAGCGATCCGTCCTGCGAGCAGGTGTGGCACGACCTCGGCGCGCCGCTGCCGTTCGAGCCGGTGCCCGACGCCCGGGGCGGCATGGGCTGGCACCCGTGCCCGTGGTGCGTGGACGAGGCCCCGACGATCGTGACCATGGCCCACCGGACCCGCTCGACAGCGTCCGCCGACCCTGCCGCGTGGGGCACCGAACTCCACGCCTGACCGATCGAGCGTCACGTCGTGGTGAGTGGACTCGCCACAACGTGACGCCCGGTGGATCAGCTCAGCTCACGCCGGCCGGGACCTCGTTGAGGATCATCGACTTGTTCTCGATGTAGGAGCGCAGCCCCTCCTCGCCGCCCTCGCGGCCGAGTCCGGACTGCTTGAACCCGCCGAACCCGACGCCGAAGTCGGTCCGGAACGCGTTGTGCCCGACGGTGCCCGAGCGCAGCCGGCGGGCCACGGCGCGGGCGCGCTCGACGTCCGGGGTGAACACCGAGGCGTTCAGCCCGTAGATCGTGTCGTTGGCGACGCGGACGGCATCCGCCTCGTCGTCGGCCGCGATCACCGAGAGCACCGGCCCGAAGATCTCCTCACGCGCGATCGTGGAGTGGTTGTCCACGTTGGCGAACACGGTCGGCTCGATGTACCAGCCGCGGTCGAGGTCCTTCGGACGGCCGCCGCCGGTGACGAGCTTCGCGCCCTCCTCGACGCCCTTGGCGATGTAGCCCTCGACGCGGTCGCGCTGGCGCTGCATGGCGAGCGGGCCCATCTGGGTGTCGGAGTCGAACGGGTCGCCGACCCGGACCTGCGAGAACGTCGACGCGAGCGCCTCGACGAGCTCGTCGTGGCGGCTGCGGCTGACCACGATCCGGGTCAGCGAGGAGCAGACCTGACCCGAGAGGAAGCACTCCGCGCCGGACAGGATCGAGGCCGCCTTGCCCAGGTCCATGTCGTCCAGGATCACCGCGGCGGACTTGCCGCCGAGCTCGAGCGTGCAGCGGGCGATCCGCTCGCCGCAGATCGAGGCGATCCGGCGTCCGGCCACCGTCGAGCCGGTGAACGCGATCTTGTCCACCCGCGGGTCGCGGACGAGCAGCTCGGAGACCTCACGGTCGGCGGTGACGGTGTTGAACACACCGGGCGGCAGCCCGACCTCCTCGGCGATCTCGGCCATCAGGTAGCCGGCGCCCGGGGCCTCCGGCGAGTTCTTCAGCACGACGGTGCACCCGGCGATCAGCGCCGGCGCGACCTTGTAGGCGATCAGCGAGATCGGCGCGTTCCACGGGATGATCGCCCCGACGACACCGACCGGCTCCTTGACGATCTGGGCGAACTCGCCGCCCGCCGTCGGCACCGCCCGCTCGGCCCACGGGTAGGTCTCGGCCAGGCCCGCGTAGTACTCGTAGACGCCGGGGATGCCCTTGGCACCGGCCGCGGCGGCCTTGAACAGGATGCCGGACTCGCGCGGCCAGATCTGGCCGATGTCGTCGGTCCGCTCGGCGATCTTCGCCGCGATCGCACGCAGGTACCCGGCGCGCTCGGCGTGCGACATCCGTGGCCACGGGCCGTTGTCGAACGCGTCCTTGGCCGCGGTGACGGCCCGGTCCATGTCCGCCTCGCGGGCCTCCGCGATCCGGAAGAAGAGCTCCTCGGTGGCCGGCTCGATGACGTCGATCGTCGCGTCGGTCGAGGGCTGCACCCACTCGCCGCCGATGAAGAACCGGTCCAGGCCGCGCAGCGGCGCCCTCGTGTCACTGGTCACGCTCATGTATGTGGACTCCCACCTCGTCGGGGTTGTGCTCCGCTCCCACACAAGCACGCAGATGCGGAGTTCATCAACCTATAGAGGCGTGTATACGGGTATTTGAAGGAAGACCTGACCGCAGGTCTCGCGGGTCGCCGCCGTGGACCCGGTCGGCAGCTCCGACCGGCGGACGCCATCGGTCAGTATCCGGACCTGTCGGCCAGCGCCGACCAGAAGGCGGCCGCGGTTCGTTCCAGCTCCCCTGCGAGGCGGTGCAGCTCCGCCGTCCCGGGCGGAGCCTCTCCGGCCGCTGCCTCGCACCACTGCTCGAACCATGCACCGCGGCGACGGTGCTCGTGCGCCCGGGCCACAGCGAGCCGCCGCACCCGCTCCGCGCCCTGGGTGTTCGGACTCAGGAACATCAGTTTGAGCAGAGCCGTGTCCCGCAGCTCCGGGTCCGCGACGGCGTCGTCGTCGAGCCAGGCGTCCAGGCGCGCCCGGCCCTGATCGGTCAGCCGGTACCGGTGCCGACGCCGGCCCCCGGACTCGACGGTCACGGCCAGCAGACCGGCCCGGGCCAGACGAGCCGGCTCGGCGTAGAGCTGCGCGTGCGGGTGTGGCCACAGCGGCCCGATCGATCGTCCGATGTCGCGCTTCATCTCGTACGGCGTGCACGACTCGCGCTCGGCCACGACACCCAGCACGAGATACGACAGCGGCGACAGCCTCAACCTCTCCACCGCCACCTCCGATCACTAGTCACAATGAGACTAGTGATCGTCCCGGCACTCAGCCATCGAGGGCGCCGAGGAGACCGGTCCGCTCGTGGCAGCCGGCGTACTCGAACCACTGCTCGTCCGGGCCGACCACCGAGACCTCGTGGTAGAGCCGCAGGTTCGTGGACCCGCGGGCCGCGACCATCTTCCCGAACGAGGAGAAGATCGCCAGGTGCGTGGGGTGCGACTCGGACCAGCGCTCCAGCTCGGCCAGCGTGCGCCACCAGCTCAGGCCGTAGCTGCGCTCGGTCGGCCGGCCCTGCTCGTCGAGCACGGTGAGGTAGCGGTTGGCGAAGCACCCGACGCCGGTGCCGTCGCGTTCCAGGAAGTCCATCCCGGCACGCAGGTTCGGCTCGATGTCGGAGAGGTAGGTCTCCCGCTCGTCACCGGCGGTGTCGGTCCAGTCCTGCCCGGACCGGATCAGGCAGACGCTGCCGCGCGGGCGCACCCGGATCCGGTCGCCCTCGCGCTCGACGTCGAGCCCGCCCGGGTCGTGCAACGGGTCGGTCTGCGACGCCGGGATCCGGTCGCGCATCCCGCCCCGACCCACCGGCCGCCGCCGTCGCGGTCGGTCAGCCAGGGCTCCCGGTGGCGGGCGAACCAGCGGTCGAACGCCGCCGGGTCGTCCCAGTAGGCGACCGTGACGACGTCGGTCGGCCCGTCGCGGCGGACCTGCGTGGCCCGGTCGTGGTGGGCGGGACCGTCCGGCCCGGCCAGTGCCTGCACCAGTGCCGCGGGCGTCTCACCCGGCTCGGCCCCGGCCGGCCGCTGCGCACCGAGGTAGGCCATCACGACCTGCGCGGTCGACTCCGGTGTCCGGGCCACGAACGACGGGTACGCCGGCCGGAAGTCGTCGGGCACCCGCGACGGGCGGGTGCGCGGGACGGCCAGGTGCGCGGGGATCGCGGACTCCATCGGGCCTCCTTGCTCGAGGGACGCGGTGCGTCGGAACCCGCCGTCGGCGACGGATCGCTGCATCAGCGGATCCCACCGGACACCCGATCCGCAAGAGCGGTGTCCGTTGAAGATCCCCCACTGCGCAGGCCCTCGAGCTCGAGGGGCCGCCGAGCTGCTCGTCGACCGAACCGACCAGTCCGTCGCCGCCCCGCCGACCGTCCCGTCCGCCGTCACACACCCGCTGCCAGTCGCAAAATGATCCACCTACGGTGATGGCCGTCACACGCGTGCGAGCATCCCCTCGTCGGAGACGGCGAGGAGCGGGAGCATCGATGACGGGCACGGATCAGCAGACCGACGCGACGCCCTCCGGCGGTGCCTCCCGGCTGGCCACCTGGCATCAGGACGTGTTCCGCGCCGTGGAGCGCTGGCCGTGGCTGGCGAAGGTCACCGAGGACGTCTCGGCCGTCGTCGACCCCATCTACGACCGGCACCGGGGCAACATCGCCGTCGAGCTGATGCACGGCGGCCGGTGGGCCGGGCACTCCCTGCACGCCGCGCTGAGCGACCTCCCGATCGGGTTCTGGGCGGGCAGCGTGGTCCTCGACGCGCTCGGCAAGGATGTCCCCGGCAGGGGCGCCCGCGGGCGGCTCGACCCCGCCGGCACGCTGAGCGCGGCCGGGCTGGCCGCGGCCGCGGGCACGATCGCGACCGGGGTCACCGACTGGAGCGTCAGCGACGGCGAGGACCGCCGGGTGGGCCTGTTCCACGGGATGCTCAACGTCGCCGGGACGGCGCTGCAGGCCGCGTCTCTGGCGGCGCGGGTGTCCGGGCACCGACGTCCGGCGCAGGCGCTCGGCGTGGCGAGCATGGCCGTCACCGCGGCCGCGGGCTACGTCGGCGGGCACCTCGTGCAGGGCAGGGCCGTGATGGTCAACCGCGTCGCGACGACGACCGGCCCGAACCGGTGGGCCCGCACGATCGAGGACTCGGAGCTGGCCGACGGCGCGTCGGCCGGTGTCGTCGTCGACGGCCGGCAGGTGATGCTGCACCGCGACGGCGACGAGCTGTACGCGATCGACGACCTCTGCAGCCACGCCGGCGCACTGCTCAGCCGCGGCCCGGTCAGCGACTGCGTCGTCGCGTGCCCGCTGCACGAGTCGCAGTTCGACCTGCGGGACGGGCACATCGTGCGCGGCCCCGCACACCACCCGCAGCCGGTGCTCCCGGCGCGGGTGCGGAACGGCTGGATCGAGGTCCGGGGCTCGATGCCCAAGGGCCGACGCGAACGAACCACCACCTGAGGAGACCCCATGGCCTGGGAAGCGGTCGCCGATCTGGACCAGCTCGAGGAGGGCGACATGATGGTCGTCGACCTGGGGGAGCCGGTCTGCCTGGTCCGGCTCTACGAGGACGAGGTCGCGGCGGTCCACAACACGTGCACCCACCAGCAGCAACCGCTCAACGAGGGCTACCTGCAGGAGGACGACACGCTGATCTGCCCCGCCCACAACTCCTGCTTCGACCTGCGCACCGGGGAACCGAAGGGCGTCCCGGCGGTCAGCCCGATCCCGGTCTACGCCTGCAAGATCGAGGACGGCGCGATCTGGGTCGACATGGCCCAGCAGCTCAACGACGCGGCGATCCCGCACAAGCCGTACCACTGAGAGGAGCTTGCGGAACGGACATGGGCGCCGGCCCTCACCCGTCGTCGCCGTCGCGCAGCCGCAGGACGACCCGGAGCACGTACTCGGCCGCCGAGTCGAACGCGCCGCCGCGCAGCTCGCCGCGTACGGCGAGGTTCTGCGACGCGAGCTGCAGCATCCGGTCCGCGCCGACCCGGCGCACGACCAGCGCGGCGATGTCCTGCAGGTCCAGGCCGGGATTGTCGAGGCGGGTCAGCGCGAACTCGACGACCAGCTCCTCGTCCGTCACCGGTGTCCGCTCCTCGGCTCCTCCGACCCTGACCGCCGATCCAACCACCTCGAGGACGGGGTCATCGCTGTGACGCTCGTTCGGTCGGACGCACGCCGCGCTACTCGTCAGTAGTATCGGGGGCGTGACCGATGTGAGACCAAGGCGGACAGGCAGACCGCCGCTGACCGACCGCGCCACCCTGCTCGCAGCGGCGCGTGAGATCGGCTTCGCCGACCTCACCGTCGGCACCGTGACCGCGAAGGTGGGGGTCAAGTACTCGACGTTCTACCGGCACTTCTCCAGCTACGAGGCCCTGCTCTCGGCCGCCGTCGACGAGGTGCTGGCGGAGACGACGTTCCCGGAGCCCGCCCAGCCGTGGCGCACGCACATCTCCGGGACCTCGGCCGCGATGTTCGAGCTGCTGCACCGCAACCCCGGCCTCGCACACGCGATCGTCGCGCTCCCCGAGCGGCCGGACCGGCTGGTCACGTTGTTCCGCCAGACCAGTGAGGTCCTGCTGGAAGCAGGCTTCGACGGCAAGGACACCGTGCTCGGCGCGACCGGCACGTTCGAGCTGGCGATCATGCCGTGGATCGACAGCCCGGGGCCGACTCCCGGCGGCGTCACCCGCCGCGAGCAGGCCCGCGTCACCCCGGAACCGCTCGACGAGCGCGTGCGGGAGGCGATCGTGAACTCGGTCGAGGACCCGCCGACCGGCTGGGTCGCCGACAAAGTGGATCTCATGATCGACGGCCTCGAGGTTCGCCTGGCGCGCAGCCGCGCGGCGCGCCCCTGACCGAGGGCCCGGCTCCGGGAAAGAGCAGGCGGTGACTCAGCGGGTCCCGGCGACGGACGTCGAGACCCGGGAGCGGATCGCGGCCGCCGCCTCGTCGGTCAGGCACGCCACGTCACCCTCGGTCTCCGAGGCTCCGGGCCCGACGGTGAGGACCTTGTCGTGGCCCGCCTCCATCAGGTCGCGGGCCTGCGCGACGACGGTCCGGACGTCGGTGCCCAGCTCGTCGGCCAGGGCGTCGGGGGTGATGCTCATCCAGGGTTCCTCACGTTCTCCGGAGTCGTGACTCCACTGTTCGCGACGGGGTGACACCGCCGGTGGGTCCGCGACGGTAACCCGTGCGCGCCGAGAGGACAGCCCCGACCCGGGCCTGCCAAGCTGTTCACCGTGTACCTGGGAGTCGACAGCTTCGCGGCAGCGGTGACCGATCCGGCCAGTGGAGCCGTGGTCGAGTCCGCGGAACGCATGGCGGACCTGCTCGAGGAGATCGCGCTCGCCGACGAGGTCGGGTTGCACTCGTTCGGGATCGGTGAGCACCACCGGGCCGAGTACTACGACTCGGCGCCCGCGGTCATTCTCGGGGCCGCGGCAGCGCGGACGTCGCGTATCCGGCTGCGCAGCGCGGTGGCGGTCCTGTCGGCTGCCGACCCGGTGCGGGTCTTCCAGGAGTTCGCGACCGTCGACCTGCTCTCGGGCGGCCGGGTCGAGCTCGTCGTCGGCCGCGGGTCGTTCACGGAGGCGTTCCCGCTGTTCGGGCTGGCGTTCTCCGACTACGACGACCTGTTCAGCGAGAAGCTCGACCTGCTGCTGCGGATCCGCGAAAGCACCGAGGTGACGTGGTCGGGCCGGCATCGTCCCGCGCTGACCGGGCAGGGCGTGTACCCGCGTCCTGCGCAGGAGGTGTTGCCGGTCTGGGTCGGTGTCGGCGGCACCCCCGAGTCGTTCGTCCGTGCGGGCGCGCTCGGGCTCCCGCTGATGGTCGCGATCATCGGAGGGGAGCCGCGACAGTTCGCCCAGCTGATCGACCTCTACCGCCGGGCGGGCCGGGAGGCTGGTCACCCGCCGGAGGCGTTGCGGGTGGGTCTGCACTGCTTCGGATTCGTCGGCGACGACGTCGAGAAGGCGACCGCGGCGTTCTACCCGGGCTGGTCCGAGATGTTCACGAGGGTCTCCCGCGAGCGCGGGTTCCCGCCGCCGACCCGCCGGCAGTTCGACACGGCCCGGGGGCCGGACGGCGCGTTCTTCGTCGGCGACCCGGAGACGGTGGCCGCGAAGTGCCTCCGCGTGTCCGAGCAGCTCGGTGGGGTCGAACGGATCAACCTGCAGATGACGAACCCACGGCTGAGCCACGACGACCTGCTGCACTCGATCGAGCTGCTCGGCACGAAGGTCGTACCCCTCGTCGCCTGACGAGCGATACGCGGGCGAGGCCCCGCGGTGACGCGAGGTCGGTGGCGGCGACCGGGGGCGTCATCAGTTCCGATGAACGGCCGATCGGCGGTCTAACGCTGCCCCGATCGCCGCGATGAACACGGCGAGTGGGTCGTGTCGGACGGCCTGGACCGAGTGGGAGACCGCCGCGATGACCTCGCACCGCCGCCACGCCCGTTCCCTCCGGAACGCCTTCCTCGGGACTGCCGTGGTGGCAACGCTCGTCGGCGCGCTCGTGACGGCCGGCCTGCTCTCGTTCGCCCCGGCCGCACCGGCGGAGCCGTCCGCGACCGCTGCACCCACGATGTCCGTGGCGCCCGGCCCGACGGTGGCCGAGCTGATCCCCGCGCCGCCTCTCCCGGCCCGTCTACTTCCGGAGCTCCCCCTGCCGACTCCGGAACCCGAGTCCGAACCGGAGTCCACCAGCGGCGCGACCGACCGGTGCGGCGACCGCGCCTGGTGGGAGTCCCGTGGTGAAGGAGACCCCAGTGACTACGTCGCGGCCTGCGGAACCTGGCCCTCGTGGGTCGACCGCGGCGAGACCACGTGCGTACCCGACGAGCAGGACTGTCCCGCGACGACGAGCGACGCTTCGGGGGCGGCGCCCTACACCGGGCCAACCGAGGGACGGCCGTGGTCACCGGCGTACGGCTACTACGAAGGCCGGACCGACGGCCCGAAGAACAGCTCCGGCGAGCCGTGCATGCAGGGCCGGGACAACAACGACCCGAACTGCTGACACCAGCGGCCCCGCTGGGTCGCCCGCACTGCGATCCGCCGGCATCACGCCGGGATCGATACACCCGTCACCTCCACCTCGAAGCGAGGTTCATCGGCCATGGCCAAGGGCACCCTGTTCGGCGGCGTGATCGTTATCGGAATCCTGTTCGCGGCCTGCAGCCCCGGCGACGGCGACGAGGCGACGCCGGGGGCCGCACCGGCGCCGCCCGCGGCGTCGTACTCGCCCGCGCCCGAGCCGTCGGCCGTCCCGGTCGTCACCACACCGCCGTTCACCGGCGAGGCCGTCACGGTCACCGAGGTCGTCGACGGCGACACGTTCCGGACCGGTGACGGCCGCGAGATCCGTGTCCTGGGTATCGACTCCTGCGAGAAGGGCACCTACGGCGGCGGGCTCGCCGTTGCCGACGCCGAGCAGACGCTCACGACCGGCTACGGCGGCCCGGTCACCCTCACCGTCCAGGCCGGCGTCGACACCGACCGCAACGGCCGGCACCTGCGCTACGTCCAGTTCGGCGACGACCACGAGGACTTCGGCGAGTACATGGTCGCCAACGACCACACCGGGGTGTACCAGGGCCGACACGACGCCTCACCCGACTACGTCGCCCGGCTCTACGCGCTCGACACGAAGTACTCGACGAACCCGCCGTCCGGGCGGGAGTGCGGCGACCCGACCCCGGCGCCGGTCACCGGCGACACCGGACCCTCCTACAGCTACGACGGCGACGACGATGTCAACATGCCCGACGGCGCCCTGACCGGCGGCTACTGCGCCCGCAAGTGGTGGTGCTGACCGGCTGCGTCGTCCCGCCCCTCACGGGAGCAGCGCTCTGACCTGCTCGGGCTCCGGCCCTCCCGGTTCGATCACCACGACGGCGTCGTCGAAACCGGCGTCGGCGTAGCGCCGGAGCAGCTCGCCGGTGCGGCCGAGGTCGTCCCCACCGCTCAGCGCCACGGCGCAGACGATCGCCCGCCGGCCACCGGCGGCCCGGAACCGCTCGTGCGCGGCGATGATCTCCTCGGGGGCGCGGCGGTAGGCCGACGCCAGCCAGCCGTCGAACTCCCGTGCGGCCCGCTCGACCTTGGCGCCCCAGGACCCCAGCAGCAGCGGCGGCCCGCGGGTGACGCCCGGGGCGAGGTCGGCGCGCTCGTCGTGCCCGTGGGCCAGCAGGACCCGCAGCCGGGCCAGGTTCTCGTCGAAGGTCCGGAAACGCCGGGCGTGGTCCCGGTCCAGGGTGGCGAAGTCGACCTCGGTCGACCCGGGGCTGACGCCGAGGGTCAAACGGTCGCCGCAGACCGACGCGAGCGACAGGATCCGGTGGGCGAGCTCGGCGGGATGGTGCAGCGGGATCTGCGCGGTGGCCGTTCCCAGCTCCACACCCTCGGTCGCGGTGGCCGCCACCGCCAACGTCACGAACGGGTCCGGGACCAGGTGCCCGCGCCCGATCATCTGATGGATCCACAGGCTCTCGAACCCGGCGTCCACCAGTCGCCCCGCCCACCCGGCGATCTCGATCGGCGGTCCCGGGGTCAGACGGGCGAGCGTCGCACCGAGGCGCATCAGCCCGTCGGGCCCAACCGCTCCGACGCGAACCGCGCGTACCAGCGCAGCGCGTCCGGGTCGTCGACGGAGGCGAGGTTCGCGGCCTTATCCAGCGGCCGCCCGGAGAGCAGCTTCTTGATCGGGACCTCCAGCCGCTTGCCGCTCAGCGTGTGCGGCACGGCGGGCGCGGTGAGGATCTCGTCCGGGACGTGCCGGGGGGTCAGCCGCGTCCGCAGCGTGCTCACGATCTTCTCCTTGAGCGCGTCGTCGAGCTCGTGCCCGGCCGCCGGGACCACGAACAGCCCCAGCCAGTACTCGTCGTGGGGCAGGTCGACGCCGATCACCAGGGTCTCGTCGATCTCCGGCAGGGTCTCCAGGACGTCGTAGAAGTCGCTGCTGCCCAGCCGCACGCCACCGCGGTTGAGCGTCGAGTCCGACCGGCCGTGGATGGAGATGCTGCCGTCGGAGTGCATCGTCACCCAGTCCCCGTGCCGCCACACGCCGGGCCAGGTGTCGAAGTAGGACTCGGTGTAGCGGGCGGCGTCGGGGTCGTTCCACAGGTACACCGGCATCGACGGCATCGGCTGGGTGATCACCAGGTCCCCGACCGCGTCGACGACGGGCTCGCCGTCCTCGTCCCAGGCCGCGCAGTCGACGCCCGCCAGCCGGCCGCCGATCCGGCCGACCCGGACCGGGGCGTACTCGTTGGCACCGACGAACGAGCCGGAGATGTCGGTGCCTCCGCTGGTCGAGTCGATCCGCACGTCCGGGCCGATGTGCTCGATCACCCAGTGGTAACCGGTCTCGGGCAGCGCCGACCCGCTGAACATCACGTGCCGCAGCCGGCTCAGGTCGTGCTCCCGGCGGGGCGAGACCCCGGTGTTCGCCGTGGCGGTGACGACGGCGGCGCCCATCAACATGACGTCCGCGCGGGTGCGGGCCGCGACCTCCCAGACCGCACCCGGCGGGTGGTTGGGGCTGCCCTCGTAGAGCACGATGCTCGCGCCCTGGGTGAGCGCGCCCAGCTCGATGTTCCACAACGCCCAGCCGGTCGAGGTGTAGGTGAACATCCGCTCGCCCGCGCGCAGCCCGCCGTAGAGCCCGGACCACATCAGGCCCTGCAACGTGATGCCGCCGTGGCCGTGCACCAGCCCCTTGGGCAGCCCGGTGGTGCCGGAGGTGAACAGCACCCACAACGGGTGCGAGAACTCGACCTGCTCGAACACCAGCGGCTCGTCGTGGGCCAGCAGCTCGTCCCACGGGGTCGAGCCCTCGGGGTGCGGCCGGTCGAACACGTAGGGGACGTGGACGATGTGGCGCACCGTGGGGAGGTTCTCGCGCAGCCGCGCGATGACGTCGCCGCGGTCGATCTCCTTGCCGTTCCAGTGGTAGCCGTCGGCGGCGATGAGCACGGTCGGCTCGAGCTGCGCGAGACGTCCGATGGTGCCCTCGGCCCCGAAGTCCGGTGAGCAGCAGGCCCAGACGGCGCCGACGGTGGCGGCGGCGAGACAGCCGATCAACGCATGCTCGGTGTTCGGCAGGTAGGCACCGACCCGGTCGCCGGGACGCACACCCGCCCGGCGCAGCCAGCTTGCGGCCGCCGCCACCGACCGCCGCAGCTCACCGAAGGTGATCTCCCGTGCGGGCACACCACCCTCCTGGACACACACCAGCGCGACGTCCCCGTCGGCCCCGCGGCGCAGCACGTGCTGCGCCCAGTTCAGCCGCGCCCCGGTGAACCAGCGGGTGTGCGGCATGGGGTCGGCGGTGCGCACCTGCGTCCACGGGGTGGAGAACTCGACCTCGTAGTAGTCGACGACGGCGGTCCAGAACCGGTCCAGGTCCTCGACCGACCAGGCCCAGAAGGCGTCGTGGTCTGCGAACGTCCGTCCCTCGCGCGTCTGGAGCCAGTTCAGGAACTCGCGCAGCGGGGAGTTCTCGATGCGGGCCGCCGTGGGGTTCCAGAGCGTGTCGGTCATGCGCACCGCCTCATCGTCGTGCGTCGACGACACGGGTCGTCGAACGGGATTCACGCGTGAACATAGACGTTCCACCGGCGACGACCAGCGTGTCGAGCGGACCGCGCACCCGTACGCCGCATCCGTTGATGGTCGGTTGAGATTGACGTGTTCCCGGGTTGAGGCGACCGGAGCACAATCCGTCCCATGTGCGGCCCCGACGACCGGCCGGAGCCAGCGCCCCCGGCGGGCGGGACCGCCCGACGATGACGTCTCGAGGAGGCCGTACGCATGAAGCTCGCTCTCTACCTTCCCAACTTCCGTGACGAGGTGACCGTCAAGGAACTCGAGGACCTCACGGCCCTCGCCGAGGACCTCGACTTCGACTCGGTCTGGACGCTCGACCGGATCGTCGTACCGGAGGCCTCCGACCGCGGAGAGCTGCAGTACCCGTTCGGCATGATGTCCGACCTGCCCACCGCCCTGCCGGTGATCTCGCGCGGCAAGTGGTTCCAGGGCATGACGCTGATCCCGTGGCTCGCCGCGAAGACCACGAAGCTCCGGATCGGCATGAGCATCATCGACACCCCGTACCGCTCGCCGGGTGTGCTCGCCGCCGAGCTCGCCACCCAGGACCACCTGTCGAACGGCCGGCTCAACGTCGGCGTCGGCTCCGGCTGGATGCCCGAGGAGTTCGCCGCCGCCAGCGTCTCGCACCTGTTCCCGCGCCGGCACGGGCACGTGCGCGAGACGATCGAGATCATGCAGGGCATCTGGACCAACGACCTGTTCGAGTACCACGGCGAGTTCGCCGACTTCCCGCTCTCCGGCTTCGGGCACAAGCCGATCCAGAAGCCCGGCCCGCCGATCTACTTCTCCGGCCTCAAGGACCCGAAGCGTTCGGCCAAGCGCATCGCGAAGTACGGCCTGCAGGGCTGGATCGGCATCCAGGACTCCCCCGAGGACATCAAGCGCTGGAAGGGCGAGATGGAGCGCGAGCTCAACGAGCTCGGCCGCGGCTTCCCCGAGGGCTTCGACATGTGCAGCATGATCTGGTTCGTCATCACCGACGAGAAGATGGACCAGACCCCGGCGGGCAAGGCCACGAACCTGTTGGCCGGCAACGCCCAGCAGATCGAGGACATCCTCAAGCGCTACAAGGAGGCCGGCCTCACGATGCCGTTCCTGTGGCCGCCGTTCCGGGACGTGCCGACGTCCAAGACCATCGACGACATCAAGCGCCTGACCGAGGAGATCATGCCGAAGGTCAACGCCTCGTAGCGTCTCCGCACCGAGGAACGACTGAGCCCACGCCCCCCGAGCGTGGGCTCAGTCGTGTCCGCTTCCCGGCGTCGCCTCTGCTCGCGAGATCATCGACGGCCGTAGCCGCCGCCCTGCGTCAGATGTGAGCGCCCCGGACGCTGATGGCCCCCGCCCACCAGGGCCGGTGGCACTCCCAACCGAGCGCCGAGCAGACCGCCACCGGGTTCCCGGGCACCGTCTCAGCACTGACGCGAGGAGAGACCCACCACCGCAACCCGCCACGACCCACCACTCACCAGCCACAGTGCCGCACAACCGATGACTTTGGTGCAGCTTGGTAGTCACCCACTCCGTCAGCACCAACTCGCACCCGCTGGAGAAGCCATGTCGTTCCAGGCCTACCTCGACAAGATCGAGGAGAAGACTGGCAAGGTTCCTGCCCATCTCGTGGCCGAGGCGCGCGAGCGCGGCTTCGACAGCTCCACCAAACCAGCCGAGATCCTCGCCTGGTTGAAGCAGGACTACGACCTCGGCCGCGGGCACGGGATGGCGCTCGCCCACGTCATCCGCAACGGCACCTCGATCAGCGACAAGCACGTCGGCACGACCGGCGCACACCGCGACGAGACCAACGAGCTCCGCCTAGACGGGATCGCCAACCGCTGATCGGCCGGAGGTTGACACAGGGCTCTAAGGGGCCGACAGGTCCCGCCGAAGGCGGCCCACCAGCGCTTGCTCGGCCGCGCGGCCCTGAGCGCACCCGGTCCTGCACTGGCCCCATTTGGCGACCCGGACGAGGAGTTCCGGCAGCGTCGGCCCTAGATGTGCGCGCACGGTCGGGTAATTGCCGGCGAACGGTCTGGGGTCAGGCTGAATCCCGGCCTACCGTCCGCTGACCCGACGAGGCAGGAACAAGGGACTGCTCAGACTTCGGTTGACTCCTGACCTGTGAGGACGTCCTCCTCGCTGGAAGGATCGACACCGTGCCCAAGCCGTTCCCGACCGAGTTCCGCCGCGATGTGATCGCGGTCGCCCGCCAGGGCGACCAGTCGATCGCTCAGGTCGCCCGGAGCTTCGGGGTCTCGGAGTCCTGCCTGTCGCGCTGGCTGCGCATCGCCGACCGCGAGGACGGCATCGAGCCTGGCGAGTCAGCCCCTGCTGGGCCGACGGCCGGGACGGACCTCGAAGCGGAGAACCGTGAGCTGCGGCGGCGGACGAAGCAGCTCGAGCAGGAGAACGAGATCCTGCGCCGCGCTACCGCCTATTTCGCCCGCGACGTCCTCCCAAAATGATGTACCCGCTGGTCCTCGACCTCGCCGACGACAAGATCCCTGTCGCGGTGACCTGCCGGGTGCTGGGCTTCTCCAAGCAGGCCTTCTACCAGTGGCGCGCCAAGCCGGTCTCCGACCGTGACTACGACGACGCGCACCTGATCAACGCCGCGTTCGACGTCCACCGCGACGACCCCGAATTCGGCTACCGCTTCATCGCCGACGAACTCGCCACGCAGGGCCACACCGCCTCCCGGACCCGGGTCGGCAAGTTGTGCAGCCAGCAGAAGCTCTGGTCGGTCCACGCCCGCAAGCGCGGCCGCACCCGCCGACCCGGACCACCGGTGCACGACGACCTCGTCCGCCGCGAGTTCACCGCGGGCCGGCCCAACCAGCTGTGGCTCACCGACATCACCGAGCACCCCACCGGCGAGGGCAAGCTCTACCTCTGCGCAGTCAAGGACGCCTGCTCGAAACGGATCGTGGGCTACTCCATCGACGCCCGCATGACCTCGGCGCTGGCAGTCAACGCCCTGCGCAACGCCGTTCATCAACGCGGATCCCTCGCCCCGACCGTGGTCCACTCCGACCGCGGCAGTCAATTTCGATCACACGCCTACCAGCGAGAACTCCGCAGCTGCCGGCTGCGGGGCTCAATGGGGCGGGTCGGCACCTGCGCCGACAACGCCGCAATGGAGTCGTTCTTCAGCCTGCTGCAGAAGAACGTGCTCAACCGCCGGCGCTGGAACACCCGGACCGAACTGCGACTGGCGATCGTGACCTGGATCGAGACCACCTACCACCGCCGACGCCGCCAACAAGCCCTCGGACGCCTCACTCCGGTCGAGTTCGAGACACTGCTCAACACCGCCCACGCGGCCTGACCCACCTACCGAGATCGGGTCAACGGAACTCGGGGCAGTCCCTCGCGGACGAGGAACGGTTGACCGGCACGGAGCGCGTCAAGCGCCCTGCCGATCAACCGTCGACCGCGGTCTGCGGCGGCGGTGTCCGCAGCCCCGCGGGGTCGAGCGGCGCCGTCACGGGGCGGTTCCCAGCCGGGCCAGCTCGTGGAACCCGCTTTCGTGGAAGACGAGCGGGCCGTGGCCGGGGTGGGTGCACTGGCGGTGTACGCGCAGCAGCACGAGGTCGTGGTCGCCCGCGGTCACCGTGCTCTCGGTCGAGCAGTCGAGCCAGGCCGACGCCCCGCCGAGTAGCACCGCGCCATCCTCGGTGGGCTGCAGGTCGAGTCCGGCGAACCGGTCGCCGTGCTTAGACGCGAGCTGTCGGCAGGCGCGGTCCTGGCCGGCGCCGAGCACCGACAGCCCGATCCGCGTGCGGTTGCGCAGCCGCGGCCAGGTCGTGGAGGTGTGCTGGACGCAGAGGCCGACCAATGGCGGGTCGAGCGAGACGGCCACGAACGAGCTCGCGGCCAGGCCGACTGGGGTCCCGTCGTCGTCGAGCGCGCACACCGCGGTTACGCCGCTCGGGAACCGGCCGAAGACCTGCCGGAGCCCGGGCGAGTCGACGGCCCCATCGGCGATGGTGGGGATCAGCTCGGACATGGGTGCGCTTCCTCCTAGGACCGCAGGACGAACGGGTCGCCCGCGGGCTCGTCGCTGGTGTTGATCCACACGCTCTTGAGCCGCGTGTACTCGCGGACGACCTCGGTGCCGTGCTCGACGCCGAGACCGGAGGCCTTGAACCCGGACCGGGGCGACATGGGGGACATCGCCCGGTACATGTTCACCCAGACCGTCCCGGCGTCGAGGGCGGCCGCTGCCCGGTGGGCCCGGCCGAGATCGCGGGTCCACACGCCGGCGGCGAGGCCGTAGTTCGTGTCGTTCGCGATCCGCAGGGCCTCGGCGTCGTCGTCGAACGGCATGATCGCGACGACCGGCCCGAAGATCTCCTCCCGGCACATCCTGGTGTCGTTGTCCAGGCCGGTGAACACGGTCGGCTCGTGGAACCAGCCGCCGAGACCGGTTTCGGGACGCCCGCCGCCGTGCGCGATCACGCCGCCCTCGGCCCGGCCTGCGGCCACGTACTGCTCGACCTTCGCCAGCTGTGCGGGCATGGCCAGCGGGCCGAGCTCGGTCCCGCCGTGCAGCGGGTCGCCGATCCGGATCGTGCGGGCCCGTTGCACCACCCGCTCGACGAGTTCGTCGTACACCGACCGGTGCGCGAGCACTCGGCTGCCGGCGATGCAGGTCTGTCCGGCTGCGGCGAAGATCCCCGCGATGACGCCGTTGGCTGCGCTGGCGATGTCGGCGTCGCCGAAGACTAGTTGCGGGGACTTGCCGCCGAGCTCGAGGCCGGCGCGCACGAGACGGCGCCCGGCGCGCTCGGCGATCCGGGAACCGGTCGCAGTGCTGCCGGTGAACGACAGCTTGGCGACGTCGGGATGGTCGACCAGCGGGGAGCCCGCATCGGCCCCGAAGCCGGTCACCACGTTGACCGCTCCCGCCGGGAAGCCAGCCTGTTCGAACAGTGGAGCGAGCGCGAGCATCGACGCGCTGGTGTACTCCGAGGGCTTGACCACGGCGGTGTTGCCGCAGGCGAGCAGCGGGGCCAGCTTCGCGACGGTCAGCGTCAGCGGCGAGTTCCACGGGGTGATCGCGCCGACCACGCCCACCGGTTCGCGCAGGGTGTAGTTGAGGACGTCGACGCTGCTGGCCGGCACCGTCTCGCCGTGGATCTTGTCGGCCAGGCCCGCGTAGTAGAAAAAGTACTCCGGCAGGCCCGCGAGCTGGGCGGTCATCTCGCGCAGGAGCTTGCCGTTGTCGGTGCTCTCCGTGCGGGCGAGTTCCTCGGCGTGCTCGCCGACGAGTTCCCCGACCCGGCGCAGTAGGGCGCCGCGGCGGGTCTGCGACATTCGCCGCCAGGTCGGGGAGTCGAAGGTCCGGCGCGCGGCGGCGACCGCCCGCTCGACGTCCGGTGCCGTGCCGCGCGCGGCTTCGTACCAGGGTCGGCCGGTGGTCGGGTTGTCGCTGGTGAAGTAGTCGCCCCCGGCCGGCGGGACGTGTTCGCCGCCGATGAGGTGGTTGTGGCGCGGCAGCGGCGCGGTGGTCCGTTCCGATGCCGCCGGGGCATCCGGTGTGGTGCTCATCGGGCCAGTGCTCCTGACGATGGGTCGGTCGGTGTGTGGTTCATCTGCTGCCGGAGCACGGCGCGGACGGCGTCCGGGCGTTCCAGCGGGAGCAGGTGGCGGGCGCCGGGCACGATGTCGGCCCGCCCGTGCGGGACCCGCGCGGCGAGCGCCTGCGACATCGCCGGGGTCGATCCCGGGTCCTCGGATCCGGTCATCGCGACGACCGGCAGCGCCAGACCCGGCAGCCAGGGCCACAGTTCGGCGTCCGCCCGCGCGAACACCTCGTAGCAGGACAGATAGGACTTCCGCCGGTTCGCGGCGAGGATCGTCCGCACCCGCTCGGCGAGATCCGGGGCCTCGGCGAGCCATTCCGCCGAGAACCACCGATCCACGGCCGCGTCGAACGTCGCGGCGAGGTCGACCCGGGCCCTGTCAAGCCGGCCCAGCACCGCCGCCCGCTCGTCCTCGGCGCGTCCCGCGACCCCGCTGACGAGGGTCAGTGTCGCGACCCGGTCCGGGTGGTCGAGCGCGACGCGGGTGGCGACGAGCGCGCCGAGGGAGAAGCCGGCGAGATGGACCGGGCGGCCGATGTCGGCGAGCGCGTCGGCCACGGGCGCGGCCAGGTCCGACAGCGTGGCGCCCGCGGGCGCGTCCGGCGCACTCCCGTGTCCCAGCAGGTCCGGAGTGTGGACGGTGTGGCCGTCGCCGGCCGGTCCCGGCGCGACGCGGTCCCACACCGTGTGGTCCAGTCCCACACCGTGCAGCAGGACCACGTCGGCCGGGCCGCTCACTTCTCGCTCGCCAGCGGTGCGAGGCGGGCCTGCGGTCGGCCCTGGGCGGCAGCGGCGAGACCGATCACGATCTCATCGGCCCGGGGGCCGTCCGGCACGCGCGCCTCGACCGTCTGGTGGTGCGAGCGGATGGTCGCGTCGGTGACGTGCTTGAGTGGGATGTCGAACACCGTTCCGGCGGCGGCTCGCTTCTCCACCGCGGGCAGCAGCGTGGTGGCGTTCGCGGCGTCGCGGAAGTGGTTGCCGAACTTCAGGGTGTGGATCAGTCCCGAGCCGTGCTCGATCTCGCCGTCGAGCCCGACGATCGCCGCCTTGCCGTACGCCTCGACCGGCGCTCCGAGAGCGGTGACGACGCGGTCGGACAGCAGCTTACCGAGCTCGGGAGCGACCTCATCGATGGTCGGGCCGAGGTCGTCGACGAAACCGTGACCCGCCCACGGGTTCTCGATGACGGCGAGGACGACCGCGACGCGGGCAGCCGGCTCGACCGGGCGGCCCCCCTCGGTGAAGATCTCGTCGACGACGGTGTGAATGGTACGAACGGTGAGGCTCACAGGACTCTCTCCATCTGGTCGGGGTTGGTTGCGGACCAACCGTTGCGGTGGTCCAGGACGTGGTCGGCGAGCGCGGTGTCGGTACGACGGTCGCCGATGCGGGCATTCGGCCGGGGCCCGTCGGAGACGGCCGCGATGACGGCGATCTCCCCGGGTCGCGGCCCGTCGGGAACCCGCACCGTCACGGTCTGGTAATGCGAGCGCGTCGACGCGTGATCCTTGTGCCACAACGGCACGGTCAGCGCGGTGCCGGCGGCGGCACGCTGGTCGGAGAACACGATGATCGACTCGCCGCCGGTGCGGTAGCGCAGCACATCCCCGAAGAACGGCGTGTGGATCAGCGCCCCGGCGTGTTCGATCTCGCCGTCCAGGCCGACGATCGCGGCCTTGCCGAACGCCTCGACCGCGGTCGCGCCTCCGAGTGCGGCCAGTAGCCGGTCCGACAACGCGTGCGCGATCTCCGGCGCCAGCTCGGCGACTTGGGGCGAGAGGTCCTCCTGAATCCTCCCGAGCCAGGGGTTCGCGACGACCGCCACCGCGGCCGCGCGCCGGACCGGGGAACGCACGGGCTCCCCGAGTTCGCGGACGCTCTCCTCGACGACGGTGACGATCCTGCGGATCGCGCTGGTCATGCGGCGCCTCCGGTGAACTGGGGCATGACCTTCTCGGCGAACAGCTCGAAGCTGCGCATGGCCTTGCCGTGCTCGAGACCCGGGTGGGTCGTCCAGAGCAGCAGGTCCTGCAGGTTCAACTCCTGTTGGAGCTCGTGCACCTTCTCGGCGACGTAGTCGGGGGTGCCCACGAGCAGGTTGCGCTCGGCGAGGAAGTCGTAGTCCAGGTCGCGGCCGGTGATGTCCTCACCGACTTCGCGCAGGTTGTTCAGCCCGCGCCAGTGGCAGATCCAGCGGTAGGAGGTCAGCAGCGCCTCCTCGAAGTCGGCGCGAGCCTGCTCCATCGTGTCGGCGACGTAGACGTCGCGAACCAGCGACAGCCCCATTCCGAGCTGGGCCTCGCCCCCGCTCGATTCGGACAGCGTGTCGCGGTAGAGCTCGAACCTCCCCTTGAGCTCGGAGATCGGCGGCATCCAGAAGATGCCCTTCATCCCAGCGCGAGCGGCGCCCTGGATCGAGCGCGGGGTGTCGATGACCTGCGACAGCGGCGGGTGCGGCCGCTGGAACGGCTGCGGGACCACCTTGAGCCGGCTCAGCGACCCGTCCGCGCCGACGAACTCCGGTGACGGGGGGGACAGCGGGTGGTCCCAGCCGATGCCGGGTGCGGGGTAGGTGTGGAAGTCGCCGTCGTGGGAGAAGAACTCGCCGCTCCAGGCCTTGCGCAGCACCTCGAGCGTTTCCTCGAACAGCGCCCGGTTCTGCTCCTGATCCCGCGGGTCGGCGGCCGGGTTGAGATTCATCGCCTCACGGCCGTAGAGCCCGCGGCCGACGGCGATCTCGGCCCGCCCGCGGGAGAGCTGGTCGAGCATGGCGATGTCCTCGGCGAGGCGCATCGGGTTCCAGAAGGTGACGATGTTCGCCGCCTGCCCGATGCGGATGCGCGACGTGCGCGCCGCGATGTCGGTGCCCATCAGCACCGGGTTAGGGATCAGCTCGTAGCCCTCGTGCCCGAAGTGGTGCTCGGTGTACCAGATCGAGTGGTAGCCGGCGGTGTCGGCATAGGTCGCGACCTCCCGGATCTCGTCGAGGACTCCGGCGACGTCGTTGAGCCGGCCCGGAGCGCCGACGTTGTGGAAGATGGAGAAACGCATCTCAGGACTCCTTCGTCGATGAGCGCCCGCCGAGTGGATGGCCGGCGGTGAGCGTGGCCCGCTCGCTGGAACGGACGTGGTCCCGCATCGCGAACTCGGCTCCGATTCCGTCCTTGCCTCGCACGAGGTCCAGGACATGCCGGTGCTCGGCGAGGGACTCCCCGAGCCGGCCCGGCCGGGTCAATGAGGCCGAGACCAGCCGCTGGTAGGCGAGCTGGTTCATCAGCGTGCGGTAGTGCGTGACGAGCTGGGTGTTGTTGGCGCCGGTCACGATCAACTCGTGGAACTCGTGGACGAGTCCGGCGTAGCGCTGCGCGTCGGCGCGAGCCACCGCCTCGCCGGACCGCTCGATGTTCTCCTCCAGCGCGTCCAACTCGTGAACGGGCCCGCGAGCGGCGAGCAACCGGGCGCCCATGCCCTCGAGCATCTCCTTGAGCTCGAAGAGCTCCACGACCTCGCGGCGACTGGGAGCCCGGACGAACGATCCGACACGCGGCCGGATCTCGACCAACCCCTCGATCTGCAGCTGCTTGAGCGCCTCCCGGACCGGCGTCCGTGAGACATCGTGCTCGGCGGCCAACGCGACCTCGGACAGCGGCTGCCCGGGCAGGTGCCTGCCCTCGATGATGGCGCGCCGCACGCCGTCGAGAACACGTTCCTGCGCTCCCTGCGGACCGATCAACCCCACGGCTTCTTGCATGCATCACAAGTTAAGAACTCGTCTTCCGTTCGTCAACCCCGAAAGCCGCTTGGCGCACATATCGTCGCATTCCTCCTCTTCAGGGCCCTGAAGTGGAGAGCTAGGCATGTTGGTCGAGCGCGGCGACGCAGGGTTGACCGGGCGCAGCTTGCATGCCACAGTCCGGCCCAATCGTGGGTCGGGCATCTCCCGGCCGCGCACTCCACGTCTCGGAGGCATCAATGTCGACGCCCAGTGCCGAGCCGTCGGGAACCCGACGCCCCGGCCCCGTCCTGTTCGTCTCGCTCGGACTGACGCTCGCGATCGTCGTGTGGGGAGCCGCCGCCGGTGAATCGCTGTCCCGGGCCGGGTCCGCCGCACTCGACGGCATCACCCGCGGTTTCGGATGGGCCTACCTGCTGGTCTCGCTCAGCTTCCTCGTGTTCCTGGTGTTCCTCGCCTGCAGCAGCTACGGCCGACTGCGACTCGGACGCGATGACGAACGTCCCGCGTTCCCCCGGATCACCTGGTACGCGATGATCCTCTCGGCCGTCATGGGGATCGGGCTCATCTCCTACGGCGTCGCCGAACCGATCACGCACCTGGCCGCTCCACCGCACGGTCTCGCCGAGCCCATGACCCCCAGCTCCGCGGTGACGGCGATGCAGTTCTCGTTCTTCGACTGGGGCCTGCACGCTTGGGGGATTTTCGCCGTGGTCGGGCTCGCGATGGCCTGGTCCATGTTCCGGCGCGGGCGGTCCGGCCTGGTCAGCGCGTTATTCCGGCCGCTGATCGGGCGGCGCGCGGACGGGCCGGTCGGCGGCGCGATCGACGTGTTCGCGGTCGTCGCGACGCTGTTCGGCACCACGACGTCGCTCGGTCTCGGCGCCATGCAGATCAACGGCGGGTTCACCGCGCTGTTCGGGCTCCCCAACTCCACCGGGATCCAGTTCCTGATCATCGGTGTGATCACGCTGCTGTTCACCGCATCCGCGCTGACCGGCGTCGCGCGAGGAATCCGCTACCTCTCCGAGGCAAGCATGGGCCTCGGCGCACTGCTCTTCGTCTTCGTCCTCGTCGTCGGCCCGACCGTCTACCTGATCAACCTCTACGTGCAGTCGATCGGCCGCTACCTCAGCGAACTGATCGCGACCAGCCTGATCACCCCGGCCAGCGGTGACATCGACTTCATGCAGTCCTGGACCTACTTCATGCTCGCCTGGTGGCTGTCCTGGGCCGCGTTCGTCGGTGTCTTCCTCGCCCGGATCTCCCGGGGCCGGACGGTGCGCGAGTTCATCGTCGGCGTGCTACTCGTCCCGAGCCTGGTCTTCTCGGTCTGGTTCACCGCGTTCGGCGGCACCGCCATCCACACCGACCTCGCCGGAACCACCAGGGTGGCCGCCGCCGCGGCGGCCGACGCCAACTCCGCGTTCTTCACGATGCTGCAGTCCCTGCCGCTTTCCGCGGTGACGTCGGTGGTGACGATCGTGCTGGTCGTGCTGTTCTTCGTCTCCGGAGCCGACGCCAACACCTACGTCCTGGGCATGCTGACCACCCGCGGAACCGAACACCCACCGGCGTGGGCCCTTGCACTCTGGGGCCTGGTCACCGGAGCCACCGCGATGGCACTGCTGGTGGCCGGCGGACTGGAGTCGCTACAGCAGATGGTCATCGTCAGCTCGGCACCGTTCCTGGTGGTCGTCGTGGGAATCGCGGTAGCGCTGTGGCGAGACCTCTCCGCCGCTCCGGCACCTCCCGTCACCACCGGGTCCCGACTCGACGACCGGAACGAGCCGGACATCTGCGCGACGGACGACGAACCGCGGACCACCGACGACGTACCCCTCGCCCACTGAACCCGCGCACCGACGAGAAGGACACGACCGTGACCGACCCATCCGACGCCTCGTTGGCGGTATCGCTCGAGCCCCGGTTTCCCGACGACCCCGGAGTCGAGGAGGTCGACTGTAGCCACCTGTCGCTGTTCGAGGGCCACGTCACGACCAGGATCGTCCAGCGCGCGGGCTCCGCCTGCGAGCTGACCGTCATGGCGACCCGATTCGCCGCGGCCGCTGGCACGGTCTGGCACAGCCACACCTCCGATCAGACCCTGGTCGTCGTCTCCGGGGCCGGGCGGCTCGAGTACCCGGACCACGTCACCGTGCTGCAGACGGGCGACGTCGTCACCGTCCCGGCCGGTCGCGAGCACCGACACCGCTCCGCGAGCCACGGGCCCATGACGCACCTGTCGGTGACGACCTACGGCGGACCCGGTGCAGACACGCCGCCGGGACAGTCGCGCTGATCATGGCGCCAGGCCATCTGAATGCTCTTTAAGGCGGCGGCCCCGTCCGTATATCGCCGACAGTGAGCCGGCCAGCCGGTCGCCCGCGCCGTGGCCCGACCGACGAATACCGCAGGGTTCGAATACGTACCGTCCGCCAGCTTTACGAGCAGAGTTGCATCCGATGGACCTTGCAGTGCTATGACCTGCGAGGCTCGATCGAGTGGTTCGAACCGCAGACGAGGGGAGCGGGCGCGTTCGAGGTCTGAGCAACCGCGGGTTGACCATCCCGTTCCACACCACGGCGTCCCAGAATGAGCTGCCCGTTGTCCCGTGGGACTGTCCGATTTGGTCATCGGTAGCTCTCGCCCTCGATAGCGTTCCGGACATCGGCGAGCGTGGCGGGGAGATCGGTGAGGTTGACCGAGCCCAGGGCCAGTCGGAGTGCTTGGGGGACGTGGGTGGAGGTGGCGAAGGGGTCGGCGGTAGAGACCGAGACCCGAGCGCGGGCCAGCGAGGCTGCGATCAGATCGGCGCGGGTGTCCTCGGGCAGGGGGAGCCAGATGAAGTAGGACGAGGGGTGGCTGATCGTGCGTAGCCCGGTCAGGGCATTGCGGGCCAGGGTCTGCCGGGTGCGCGCGTCGTGGCGCTTCTCGGCCTCGAGTCGTTCGACGGTGCCGTCTTCGATCCAGCGGCAGGCGATCGCGGTGGTCAGGGCGGGGGTGTTCCAGGTGGTCGCTCGGATCGCCCGTTCGATTGCGGGCACTCGCGGTGGAGGTGCGGCGAGGAACCCGACCCGCAGACCGGTGGCGACATTCTTGGATAGGCCGGAGACGTAGACGGTGGTCTCGGGGGCCAGTGCAGCGATCGGGGGCGGCGGGTTCTCGGCGAGATAGGCGTAGGAGGCGTCCTCGATGATGAGCAGTCCGTGGTGGCGGGCGATCGCGACCAGCCGTTCTCGTGCGGCGAGGTCGGTGACCCAGCCGAGCGGGTTGTGCAGGGTGGGCATGGTGTAGATCGCGCGGACCGGTCTCCGGGCACACAGCTGACCCAGGGTGTCGAGGTCGGGTCCGGTGTCGGTGACGGGCAGTGCGACCAGGTCCAGCCCGAGCGCGGTGGCGAGGACCTTGAACCCGGGGTAGGTCAGGGCGTCGACTGCGACGACGTCCCCGGAGCGCAGGGCGGCCATGGCGGTGACTGCGAGCCCGTGCTGGGCGCCGTTGACGATCAGGGTCTGGTCGGGGCCGAGGCTGGCTCTTATACAC
>NZ_JADQDD010000510.1 GCF_019263595.1 Pseudonocardia sp. KRD291
GTGGGGCTCGGGCAAGGACTGGCGGGTCTGGGCCGGCCCGGAGGTGTCCGACCTGGTCGAGCGCAACGCCGGGGTGCAGGCCGACCTGCTCGCCGCCGTGGACGCCGTCCCGGCCGCCGGTGGCCCGGGCACGGTCCTCACCCCGGCCGGTGGCGGCGCCGCCCGCGACCCGCTGCGCGACCTGCTCGCCGACCAGGCGCTGCACGCGCTGTCCAGCGACTGGGCGTTCATGGTCAGCAAGGACTCCGCGGCCGGGTACGCCCGCGACCGCGCCGCCCTGCACGCCGGCCGGGTCCGCGAGCTGTCCGGCCTGCTCCGCGACGGCCGCCGCCGCGCCGCCGCCCGCCGGACCGAGCGCTGGACCGACGCCCGGCCGCCCACGTTCGGCCACCTCGACGCCCGCGACCTGCTGCGCTGACGCACGGACCGGCGAGCGACGCACCATGGCCGGGTTCCGGGCCGACCGCAGCGATGATGCGCCCGTCGCCGGGACCGGTCGGGCTACCCGCCGGTAACCCCTCGCTGGGAGTTTGCCAGGATCTTCGGATGCGGGTGCTGATGGTCAGCTGGGAGTTCCCGCCGGTGGTCGTCGGCGGTCTGGGGCGACACGTGCACGCCCTGTCCCGCGAGCTCGTCGCGGCGGGGCACGAGGTCGTGGTGCTCTCCCGGCAGCCGATCGGCACCGACTCCGCGACGCATCCGTCGGTGCAGGAGAGCGTCGACGGGGTCCGGGTGCTGCGCGTCGCGGAGGATCCGCCGCACCTGGAGTTCTCCGCCGACATGGTGGCGTGGACGCTGGCGATGGGGCACGCGCTGGTGCGGCACGCGCTGGTCGCGCTGCTGCCGGACTGGCGCCCGGACGTCGTGCACGCCCACGACTGGCTCGTCGCGCACCCGGCCGTCGCGCTCGCCGACGTCACGGGGGCCCCGCTGGTCGCGACGCTGCATGCCACCGAGGCCGGCCGGCACGCCGGCTGGCTCTCGGCCCCGCTGAACCGGCAGGTGCACTCCACCGAGTGGTGGCTGGCGAACCGGGCCGACGCTGTCGTCACGTGCTCGTCGGCGATGCGGACCGAGGTGTCCACGCTCTACGACCTCGATCCCCACCGGGTGCACGTGGTGCACAACGGCATCGACGCCGGCCGCTGGCGGGTGCCGCGCGCCGCATCGCGGGCCGCCCGGGCCGCACGCGAGTCCGCGACCGGCCCACAGCTCGTCTACTTCGGCCGGCTGGAGTACGAGAAGGGCGTGCAGGACCTGGTCGCGGCGCTGCCCCGGATCCGGCGGCGCCACCCCGGGACCCGGCTGCTGGTCGCCGGGTCCGGCACCCAGCGGGAGTTCCTCGACGAGCGGGTCACGGCGCACCGGGTCCGGCGCAGCGTGGAGTTCCTCGGGCACCTGCCCGACGCCGAGCTGGCCGCGCTGCTGGCGACCGCGGACGCGGTGGTGCTGCCGAGCCGCTACGAGCCGTTCGGGATCGTCGCGCTGGAGGCGGCCGCCGTCGGGGCGACGCTCGTCGCGTCGACGGCCGGTGGTCTCGGCGAGGTCGTCCGCGACGGCGAGACCGGTCTCGCGTTCGCCCCGGGCGACGTGCCCGGGATCGCCGACGCCGTCTCGCGCGCCCTGTCCGACCCCGCCGCGGCCGCCCGCCGGGCCCGCGCCGCGAAGGCGCGCCTGCGCAGCGACTTCGGCTGGACCTCCATCGC
>NZ_JADQDD010000511.1 GCF_019263595.1 Pseudonocardia sp. KRD291
GCGTCGTCGCTCCCGGCGCGGCGCCCCGCGGGCCTGCGGTCGCTCCCGGCCCGGATCGCCGACCGCAGCCGGCCGATCTCGCCGCGCCACCGCCCGGTGCCGCGGGCCTCGCCGGAGCGCAGCCGGGCCAGCGCGGTGCCGAGGTCGGACTCCGGACCGGCCAGGGTGTCGTCGTCGAGCACGGCGACGATCTCGGCGGCGGCCCGCGCCCCGACCTCGGCGCTGCCGTCGAGCAGGGCCCGGGCCAGCCGTGGGTGCAGCCCGATCCCGGCCATCGCGGTGCCGCGGCCGGTGACGGCGCCGTCGCGGTCGAGGGCGCCGAGCGCGGTGAGCACGTCGCGCCCGGCGGCCAGCGGGCCCGGTGGCGGGGCGTCCCACCAGCGCAGGCCCTCGCCGGTCGGGGTGCCCCACGCGGCCAGGTCCAGTGCGAGCCGGGTCAGGTCCGCGGTGCGGATCTCCGGGTCGGGCGCGCGGACGAGCGTCTCGCCCTCGGGCCAGCAGCGGTAGACGTGCCCGGGCGCCTCGCGTCCCGCGCGCCCGGCGCGCTGGTCGGCCACGGCCTGCGAGACCCGCCGGGTGATGAGCCCGGACATCCCGCGGCGGTGGTCGGTGTGCGGGGTGCGCGCCAGCCCGGCGTCGACGACGGCGCGCACGCCGGGCACGGTGAGGCTGGACTCCGCGATCGAGGTCGCCAGCACCACCCGCGGCCGCGGGCCCTCGCGCAGCGCGGCGTCCTGCTCGGCCGCGGGCAGCCGCCCGTGCAGCGTGAGGACGTCGGCGTCGAGGGCGGGGTCGTCGCGCAGCGCGGAGGCGACCCGGTTGATCTCGGCGACACCGGGCAGGAACGCCAGCACGCTGCCGTGCGCCCGGGCGGCGCGCACCGCCCGGACGACGGTCGCCTCGATGCGTTCGCCCCGGGACGGCGCGAGGTGGTGGATCTCGACGCCGTAGGTGCGGGCCTCGACGGTCAGGATCGGCGACGGTCCCTCGGCGTCGGCGAGCAGCTCGGCCGGGCGGGCCGCGTCCAGCGTCGCCGACGTGGCGAGCAGCCGCAGGTCCGGGCGCAGCCCGTCGCGGGCGTCGAGCAGCAGGGTAAACAGCAGGTCCGCGTCCAGGTGGCGCTCGTGGCACTCGTCGAGGACCACGGTGTGCACCCCGGCCAGCTCCGGGTCGCGGGCCAGCCTGCGCAGCAGCAGCCCGGAGGTGACGACCTCGACCCGGGTGTCGGGCGAGCTCTTCGCGTCGCCGCGCACCGCGTATCCGACGGCGCCGCCGACCGGCGTCCCCAGCAGCGCCGACATCCGGCTCGCCGCCGCCCGGGCCGCCACCCGCCGCGGTTCGGCGACCAGCACCCGGCCGGGCCGCGGGTCGTCCCGGTCGAGCCCGGCCAGCGCGAGCGGGACGAGGGTGGTCTTGCCGGTGCCGGGCGGGGCGACGAGCACCGCACCGCCGCGGCGCGCCAGCGCATCCGTGACGTCGCCGAGGGCGGGTCGGACCGGGAGATCGGGCAGCTCGGGCATCGCGGACGGCAGTGTATGCCGGTCGGGGAACGCCCCGACCGGCACGACTCCGCTCCCACCGCTGCCGCCGCTGCCGCCGGGCGATCAGCCGATCGGTGCGCCGGAGCTGCTCGGCGGCACCTCGACCGACGAGCCCAGGTCGGAGGACGACGGCGGGGCGACCGGCGCGAC
>NZ_JADQDD010000512.1 GCF_019263595.1 Pseudonocardia sp. KRD291
AGGACCACCGCAACCGTTACCTGATCCCCACCGACGAGGCGTTCGACGTCGACCTGCCCTGCACCCCGCCCGTCCTCGGGCCCCTCGCCGACGACGAACGGGACTGACGTGTCCGTCGACTGGTCCTCGGCGACCGTGCTCTCCCTCGCCGAGTTCGACGTCGCCTGGGAGATGCTCGACCTCGGCGAGACACCGGTGGCCCTGGAGCTGCCCAGCCCAGGGACGACCTCCGACGAGCGCGCACGGATCGTCCGGGAGGCGACGGCGACGCTGGGCGAGCGCGGCCTGGTCGTACACGCGGGCCCGGTCGCGGACCTGGAGCAGGAGATGCGCCTGCTCGCGCGCGCCGAGGTGTTCCGTGACCTGGTGACGACGGCGCCGTCCCGGCTCCTGGCCGTCGCGGCCAGCACCGGGCCGCGGGCGGTGTTGGCGGTGCGGTTCGGTGAGCGGGTCGCGCTCGTCCGGTTGCCGACCGACCGCGCCGTCCCCGAGCTCGTGAGCCTGCTCGGCCCTCTCACCCCCGGGCCCGGGCGCCGCGTGCAGGTACCGGAGGTCGTGCTCGGCGACGCGCTGCGCTCCGGCGGCACCGACCGCGAGCGGTTCGCCTCCGAGCTGATGCGCCGCGGCCTCGGCGGCGACGACGCGTACCTGCTGCTGCGGATGAGCGAGGTGACCGGCGTCGGCCAGCTCGGTGCCACCCACCGGAGCGTCGGGGCACGTCGTCGGGCGCCGTACGTCCTGCTCGTGCAGGCCACACCCGATGGCTGCTACCGCCAGCGCCGGGTGCCGCGGCCCGGCGCCGAGACGGTCGTCGAGGCCGGCCCGACCGATCCGGCCACGCTGGTGGCCGAGGTCGACGAGCTCGTCGACCTCGTGCGCGGGTCCCGCCCGGCAGGATCGGCGCGGCGTTCACCGGTGTGAACGATCCACCGCCCGCTGTCGCGGTTCGGGCGTCGGGCGGCTCCTGCGCTCCCTAGCGTGTGCCGGTACGCCGTGACGAGGAGGGGACGCGATGCCCGAGCCGCAGGCCGGTGGGTCGCAAGGCTTCGACTGGAACGACGTCCCCGTCGTGGGCTGGTTCGTGCCCGACCCCGAGCCGCCCGAGGGCGTCGCCCTCGAGGACCTGCCCGGGGTGGACTGGTCCGGCTGGAGCCTGCGGGACAAGATCGCCTGGACGTCGCAGGGGAGCGGGGCCCAGGCGATCGACTCCGCCCACGGCGCGCTGGGCGACCTGGGCGGCCGGTTCCGCGAGTCGGACGGGACGGTCCGCCGCGGGCTCGACGGGATGCAGGTCGGATGGCAGGGCCGGGCCGCCGGGAGCGCGACCGAGGCGCTCGACCGGGTGGCCGCGGCGGGCGGCGCGGGCGGCGACACCTCGGCCGGGGGCACGGTCCCGGTGGGGACCTACGGCCACTCCTTCGACGGGCTGAAGAACAAGTTCAGCTACCACGACAGCCCGCTGACCAGCGCGCTCGGCGACTGGGCCCCCACGGTCCGGGGACTGACGCTGACGACTCCGGTCCTGGCCGGGTTCGGTGTCGGCGACGAGATGGTCAAGATCGGGATGAACGCGTCCGAGGGCAAGCGGGCGGACGACCTGCTGCAGTCCCACGAGAGCGCCGCGCGGGTGGCGGTGACAGCCTTCCCGAGCGGGACGCCGTCGCCGGGGCTGCCCGGCATCGCAGGTCC
>NZ_JADQDD010000513.1 GCF_019263595.1 Pseudonocardia sp. KRD291
AGATGTGCATAAGAGACAGCGTACTCGCCGACCGTGCGCGGGAGCGGCTCCTGCCGGATCAGCGGCATGCCGTCGGTGGGGGTGGGCGGGTCGGTGCGACGCCTGCGGTGCCGGGCGTGTCCGGAGTCCGCTCGCGCGCCCCGGTCGTCGGCCCCGGGTGGCTCATGCGACTGCACGAGGCGCATCCTGCCAAGCCGGTGAACGCATGGTGTGCGCCGTCACCCGGACGTGCCGCCGGAATCCCCCGGACGATCCGCGCCGGCCCACCGCGCGGTCACGGCTCGTCGACGGTCCGGGCGGAACGGGCCCCGTCCAGCACGGCCGTGACGATCTGCCCGACGGCGGCGGTGGCGTCCACGGTCACGGCGGGCTCGTCGTCGGCGGGCGGCTCGAGGTCGGCGAGCTGCGAGTCCAGCAGCGTGGCCGGCATGTACTCGTGGTGGCGGCTCTCGACCCGCGCTCGCAGCACCAGCTCGTTCGCGGCCAGGTGCACGAAGCACACCGACGGGTGGCCGTCGCGCAGCAGGTCGCGGTAGCGCCGGCGCAGCGCCGAGCAGGTGATCACCGTGCTGCGCCCGGCCGCCTCCTGCTCGCCGATCCAGTCCGCGATCCGGTGCAGCCAGGGCCAGCGGTCGTCGTCGTCGAGCGGGATGCCGGCGGCCATCTTGGCCCGGTTGGCCTCGGGGTGCAGGTCGTCGCCCTCGGTGTAGGGCCACCCGGTGCGCTCGGCCAGCGCCGTCGCGACGGTCGTCTTCCCCACCCCGGACACGCCCATCACGATCAGTGTCGTCGTCGCCGTCATACCCGCATGCTTCCCGACCGCCGCCCGCTCGGCGCACCCGGCTTGCGCCCGAGTTCGAACTGGTGTTCGAATGAGTGGGTGCGGTGGAGCGGACAGCAGGTGCGGGACGAGGGTATCGGCGACGACGCGGCGTTGCCCGGGCTACGGGGGCTGCTGCGCTCGGTGCGCACGCCGGACTTCGCCGGCACGGTGTTCCACGAGGTGGAGGCCCGCTCGGCGCTGAACCGGGTCCCGGGGACGTCGCAGGTCCCGTTCTCCTGGACGGTCAACCCGTACCGCGGCTGCACCCACGCCTGCGTCTACTGCCTGTCCGGCGACACGCCGGTGCGGCTCGCCGACGGCGGGTCCCGCCCGATCGCCGAGCTGCGGGTGGGCGACGAGGTGCTCGGCACCGAACCCGACGGTCCCGGCGGGCGCCGGCGCTACGTGCGGACCTCCGTGCTGGCGCACTGGTCGACCCGGCGCCGCGCATACCGGGTCTCGCTCACCGACGGCACCGCGATCGTCACCAGCGCCGAGCATCGGTTCCTCTCCGACGAGCACGGCCCGTCCGACGCCGGCTGGCGGCACGTGACGCCGGGCTGGTGTCGCAGTGGGCGGCGTCCGCACCTGCGGGCCGGGACGGTGCTGCGCGGGCCCGGGCCGGCGCCGTCGTCGCCGCGGGGCTCGGCCGGCTACGGCTCCGGGTACCTGTGCGGGCTGGTCCGTGCCGACGCGGCGCGGACCCGGGCGACGGCGGAGCCGTTCCCGTCGGAGTGGGTGGAGCTGGAGGCGCTGGCGCGGGCCCATCACCTGCTCGCCGGGCTGCCGGCGGACGGGCCGGAGCCGGCCTCGGCGCCGTCGGTGCACTCCGCCACGACGTCGATGTCGGGCTCC
>NZ_JADQDD010000514.1 GCF_019263595.1 Pseudonocardia sp. KRD291
TACTGCCGGCGTTCGGGCCGGGGGCGTAGCCGTTCGGCTTGGTCGGGCCGTCGTCGTCGCCCATCAGGGTGCGGGTGATCGCGGTGCGCGGGTTCAGGTTCCGCAGGCTGCGCAGGTCGTTGAGCGGCTGCTGGAGCTGGTCGAACTCCGGGCCCATCTCGTTCTTCAGGTGGTCGCGGGCGCCGGTGGCGTAGTCGCGGACCTGCCTGATCGTCCTACCGACCCACGCCGCGGCCTCCGGGAGTCGTTCCGGCCCCAGGATGAACAGGCCGGCGACGACGAGCACGAGGATCTCGGGCCAACCGATGTTCTCGAACACGTGACCCACACTACGCAGGGCATCACGCGGGCCTCGCGTCGTCCCCCGCGTCCGCCCGTCGGACGGCTCAGGTCGCGCCGAGGGTCGCGGTCACGGTGAGCGGCCTGCCCTGGCGCACCAGCCGGACCGGGACCTGCTCACCGGGCTGGTGCTCGCGCACGGCGACGACGAGCTCGTCGGCGCCGGCGATCGACCGGCCCGCGATGTCGACCACGACGTCGCCGTCGGCGATCCCGGCCGTCGCGGCGGGCCCGCCGGCCACCACGTTCTGCACCTGCGCGCCGTCGGTGGAGCCGTCGGTGACCGAGCGCGCGTTCACCCCGAGGTCGGCGTGCGCCACCGTGCCGGTGCGGATCAGTTCCTCCGCGACGCCGCGGGCGTCGTCGATCGGGATCGCGAAACCGAGGCCGATCGAGCCGCCCTGGCCCCCGCCCGCCTCCCCGCCGACGCCGCGGATCGCGGTGTTGATGCCGACGACGGCGCCGGTGGAGTCGACCAGCGGCCCGCCGGAGTTGCCGGGGTTGATCGCCGCGTCGGTCTGCACCGCGTCGATCACCGCGTCGCCCGCGGAGCCCTCCGGGTCGAGCCGGACCGGCCGGTCCACGGCGCTGACGATGCCGACGGTGACGGTTCCGGCCAGGCCCAGCGGGGACCCGATGGCCATCACGCCGTCCCCGACCGCGAGCTCCGACGAGCGCCCGATCGCGGCGACCACCGGGTTCACCACCCCGACCTTGACCACGGCCAGGTCGGTCATCGGGTCCGCGCCGACGACCACGGCCGGGGTCCGCGAGCCGTCCGAGAAGACCGCCTCGATGGTGCCCTTGGCCGGCCCGGTGGCCGGGGCCACGACGTGGTCGTTGGTCAGCACGTAGCCGGCCGGGTCGATCACCACGCCGGAGCCGGTGCCGGCCTCGTCGCCGACCTTGGTCTCCAGGGAGACGACCGAGGGCAGCAGCCGCGACGCCAGGTCGGGCACCGACCCGGGCGGGCGCTCCTTGGCCTCCTCGGCCGAGGCGAGCGTGGCGCCGGGCTCCGTCAGCCCGTCGGCTCCCTCGGCGGTCCAGTGCCCGACCAGCCCGCCGAGCGCGCCGAGCAGCAGCGCCAGCACGCCCAGCAACGCCAGCGCCCGGGGCTGCACCCGGTCGCCGAAGAGCACCTCGCGCACGCTCAGACGTGCCCCGGAGGGGCGCTGCGGCGCCGGCTCCGGGGTCTCGGCGACGGCCGGGGGCGCGGCGGTCACCGGCGTCTGCGGGTCGCGCCACGGGTCCTGCGCCGAGCCTCCCGCCCAGAACGGGTCGCCATTGCCGCCGTGCCCGTTGCCGCCGTGCCCGTTGCCGGCGGGGCCGCGCTGCA
>NZ_JADQDD010000515.1 GCF_019263595.1 Pseudonocardia sp. KRD291
CTCGCGCAGGCGGGTCTTGAGCACCTTCCCGCTCGGGTTGCGCGGCAGCTCGGGCAACACCGTGACCCGGGTCGGGCGCTTGTAGGCGGCCAGGCGCTCCCGGCAGAACGCCTCGATCTCGGCACCGGTGGGCGGGTCGTCCGGGTCGGCCGGCACGACCACGGCCAGCGGCGTCTCGCCCCACCTCGGGTGCGGTACCCCGATCAACGCGACGTCGGCGACCTTCGGGTGCCCGGCCAGGACGTTCTCCACCTCGGCGCAGTAGATGTTCTCGCCACCGGAGATGATCATGTCCTTCTTGCGGTCGACCACGTAGTAGTAGCCGTCCGCGTCCTCGCGGACCAGGTCGCCGGAGTGGAACCAGCCGCCGCGGAACGCCTCGGCGGTCTCGGCGGGCTTGTTCCAGTACTCCTTCATCACCGTCGGGCCGCGGTAGACGATCTCGCCGACCTCGCCGGGCCGGACGTCGGCCATCTCGTCGTCGACGACCCGGACCTCGACGTTGACCATCGGGGTGCCGATCGAGCCGATCTTGCGGATCGCGTCCTCGCCGCGCAGCGTGCAGGTGACCGGGCTGCACTCGGTCTGCCCGAACGCGGTCACGACCTGGGCCTGCGGGAACGTGTCGATCATCGTGCGGAGCAGTGACGTCGACGCGGGCGCCGCGCCCCAGGAGATCCGCCGCAGCGCCGAGAGGTCCCGGTCGCCGATGTCGGGCACCGTGCACATGGCCGCCCACTGGGCCGGCACGAAGAAGCAGGACGACACCGACTCGCGCTCGAGCAGCGCGATCGTCCCGGCCGGGTCGAACCCGCCCGAGGAGGCGACGATCGTGCGCCCGCCGGTGATCAGCGGCGGGATCATCCCGGCCAGCCCGGCGATGTGGAACAGCGGCGCCCCGGAGAGCCACACCTTGTCGTCGGCGCCGATGCCCAGGTGCGCGATCTGGGAGAACGCGTGCAGCAGCAGGTTGCGGTGGGTGAGCACGGCGCCCTTGGGACGCCCGGTCGTGCCCGAGGTGTACATGATGAACGCCGGGTCCTCGTCGGCCACCGGTGCCTCGGAGTAGGTGGGCGACGCGGCGGCGATCACGGTCTCCAGCGGTTCCGGGCCCTCCCCGATGGTGATCACCGAGCGGACCGCGGGCGCCGATTCCCGTGCCTTCTCCACGGCCGGGGCGAACGCGGTGTCGCAGACGACGACCACCGCGCCGCTGTCGTCGAGCGCGTAGGCGATCTCGTCGGCGACCAGCCGGAAGTTGATCGGCACGCAGATCGCGCCGGTGCGCAGCGTGGCCAGGTAGGCCTCGAGCACCTCGACCGAGTTCAGGCCCAGTACCGCGACCCGCTCCCCGTGCCCGGCGCCCCGCTCGAGCAGCGCGTCGGCCAGGCGGGTGACCCGGTCGTCGGCCTCGCGGTAGGTCCGCGAGACCCGCGCGTCGCGCAGGGCGACCGCGTCCGGGCGGGTCCGGGCGTGGCGGGCGAGCAGATCGCTCATGGTCATCCCGCGGCCG
The DNA here is from genome assembly GCF_019263595.1 of Pseudonocardia sp. KRD291. GTDB lineage: Bacteria > Actinomycetota > Actinomycetes > Mycobacteriales > Pseudonocardiaceae > Pseudonocardia. The sequence continues at coordinate 1,514 of NZ_JADQDD010000515.1, forward strand.
GTGACCCGGCCGCCCTCGCTCGCGGATCCACTGGTCGTCACGGCACTCCTCGCCATCGTCGTCGATGCATCGCCCGGCATCCCGGCCGGACGGGCCCACTCTTCCCTCCCCGCGGCG
>NZ_JADQDD010000516.1 GCF_019263595.1 Pseudonocardia sp. KRD291
ATCGACGTGGCCAGTCCGAGTGAGTCGGCGACGAAGTCGCACCGCAGGTGAGCCACGCGGGGATCCTCCCAGGCCGGCCCGACCCGAATCCGGGTGCACGCCCGGGGCCGGCCCGCTACCGTCCCGGCCATGATCGCCCGGGAGCTCTACCTCTGATCCGGCCCGCACGGGCCCGCCGTCGTCGCACGACGTGCGGGTCCTCCTGCTGACCTCGTTCGTCCCCCCCGAACCCCGGAGATCTCCTCGTGTCCCACATCCTTATGGTCGGCGTCGGCGCGCACGGCCACACCAACCCGCATCTCCCGGTGATGACCGAGCTGGCCGCGCGCGGCCACCGCGTCACCTACGCGATCCGCGGGTCCTTCGCGGCGATGGTCGCGTCCAGCGGTGCCACCCCGCTCGTCGTCGACTCCCCGCTGCCCGACGAGGCGGCGGGGCAGCAGTGGCCCAGCGACCCCGTCGCCGGCATGGCGCTGTTCCTCGACGAGGGCCGGGCCGTCCTCCCGCAGCTGCTCACGGCACTGGAACGGGACCGCCCGGACGCCGTGCTCTACGACATCGGCGGCTACGCCGGCCGCGCCCTGGCACACCGCTGGGACCTGCCGCTGCTGCAGCTCTCCCCGTCGATCGTGGCCTGGGAGGGCTACGAGCAGGACATGGGTGACGCGCTGGCGTTCCTCGACGAACCGGACGGGGTCGCCTACCGCGACGCCTTCGACGCCTGGCTCGCCGAGATCGGGATCGACCTCGGCTGGGCGGAGTTCAGCGGCCGGCCGCCGCGCTGCGCGGCCCTCGTGCCGGAGGCGATGCAGCCGAACGCCGAGCGCGTCGACCGCGACGTCGTCACGTTCGTCGGGCCGGCGCTGGACCGGCGCCCGCACCAGGAGGAGTTCCCGGAGCCGGACCGGCCGTTGCTCGTCGTCTCGCTCGGGTCGGCCTACAACGACCGGCCGCAGTTCTTCCGCGACGTCGTCACCGCGATGGACGGGCTGGACTGGCGGGTCGCCATGTCGGTCGGCCCGCACGTCGACCCGGCCGAGGTGGGCGAGGTGCCGGACACCGTCGAGGTGCGGTCCTGGCTGCCCCAGCTCGCGGCGCTGCGGCACGCGTCGGCGTTCGTCACCCACGCCGGGATGGGCGGCTGCTCGGAGGGGCTCTACCAGGGCGTTCCGATGGTCGCGGTACCTCAGGCGGTCGACCAGTTCGGCAACGCCGCACGGCTGGCCGAGCTCGGCGTCGGCGAGCACCTGCCGGCCGACCAGGTGACCCCGCAGCGGCTGCGCGAGGCGATCCTGCGGGTGTCGCGCTCGCCGGAGGTGGCGGCGCGGTGCCGGGAGCTGCGCGAGCAGGCACGCGCGGCCGGGGGCGCGCGCGGCGCGGCCGACATCGCGGAAGGACTGCTGCGCCGACCGGCCGGATGACCGGATTGTCCGCCGGTGTGACGGCGGGCACTAGGCCATCCGAGGCAGACGCCGGTGTGTTGATTGTGGATCTCCGTGCCGGGGTGGCACCGTCGGGCGGGTCAATGGCGCCGGGTGGCACGCCCGCGCGCCGTCGGGGGTGACGTCAGGGGGACCCGTGCGCAGGACCATCGTCTCGGTACTGACCGTGGGCCTGCTGGCCGTC
>NZ_JADQDD010000517.1 GCF_019263595.1 Pseudonocardia sp. KRD291
GGGGGCACCGGCCGAGGTCGAGACGGGGCCCGCCGAGGAGGCACTCCCGGTCGACGCGCTGATCGGCAACGTCGCTGCGGCCCGGCGGCTCGTCGAGTGGCTGGAGCTGACGTTCCAGCGCCCGGAGCTGCTGACCCGGCTCGGCGGGACGGCGCGGCTGGGGGTGCTGCTGACCGGGCCGGAGGGCGTCGGCAAGGCGACGCTCGTGCGCAGCGCGGCCGCCGCGGTCGGAGCCCGGTGTGTGGAGCTCGTCGCCCCGGCCGCCGCCGCGCTGGAGCCGGCCTCGGCGGCGGCCCGGGTGCGCGAGGTGCTGGCCGCGGCCCGGCCCGTCGACGGCACCCCGGTCGTGCTGCTGGTCAACGACGTGCACGCGCTGCTGCCGGCCGCGACCCCGCCGCCGCTGGCCACCCTCGTGCTCGACGAGCTGCGCGCCGCCACCGCGCCCGGCGGGCCCGCCCTGGTCGCCACCACCTCCGAGCCCGAGGGCGTGGACCCGCGGCTGCGCGCGCCGGACCTCGTCGACCGCGAGCTCACCGCGTCGCTGCCGGACGGCCGGACCCGGCGCGAGCTGCTGGAACGGCTGCTGGCCGACGTCCCCCGCGCCGGCGACGTCGACCTGGCCGCGGTCGCCGAGCGGACGCCCGGGTTCGTGGTCGCGGACCTGACGGCGGTCCGCCGGGAGGCCGCGATCCAGGCCGCCCTGCGCGGCGACGACGGGGACGGCGATACCGGGGGCGAGGAGACCGGCCCGCGGGTGCGCCAGCAGGACCTGCTCGGCGCCGTCGGCTCGGTCCGGCCGATCTCGTTGTCCGACAGCGGAACCCTGGGCAGCGGCGGGATCACCCTGGACGACGTCGGGGACATGACCGAGGTCAAGCAGGCCCTGACCGAGGCCGTGCTGTGGCCGCTGCGCTACCCGGACTCGTTCGCCCGCCTCGGGGTGGCCGCGCCCCGCGGGGTGCTGCTCTACGGCCCGCCCGGCGGCGGCAAGACGTTCCTGCTGCGGGCCCTGGCCGGCACCGGCAACCTCAACGTGTTCGCGGTCAAGGGCGCCGAGCTGCTCGACAAGTACGTCGGCGAGTCCGAGCGCGCGGTGCGCGAGCTGTTCCGCCGCGCCGCCGACGCCGCGCCGTCGCTGCTGTTCCTCGACGAGGTGGACGCGCTGGCCCCGCGCCGCGGCGGCTTCACCGACTCCGGGGTGGCCGACCGGGTGGTGGCCGCGCTGCTCACCGAGCTGGACGGCGCGACGCCGCTGCGCGAGGTCGTCGTGGTCGGGGCGACGAACCGCCCGGAGCTGGTGGACCCGGCACTGCTGCGCCCGGGGCGGCTCGAGCGGCTGGTGTTCGTCCCGCCGCCGGACGCGGAGGCGCGCGAGGACATCCTGCGCGCGTCCGGGCGCAACATCCCGCTGGCCGACGACGTCGACCTGCCCGCGCTGGCCGCGGACCTGGAGGGCTACTCGGCCGCGGACTGCACCGCGGTGCTGCGCGAGGCCGCGCTGACCGCGATGCGCGAGTCGCTGGAGGCGGTCGAGGTGACCGCGGCGCACCTGCGCGCCGCCCGCGCGGCGGTCGG
>NZ_JADQDD010000518.1 GCF_019263595.1 Pseudonocardia sp. KRD291
GTCACCCGACCCCAGCGGTGAGGTCAGCAGTGCGACGGCCAGGTCGGCGTCGATCGTGGACGGCCTGCCCGCGCCGCGCAGCACCAGCAGCAGCGGGACGACGGCGGGCTGACGGGACAGCGGCAGCTCGTCCGGCGGCGCCGCGATCGGCACTCCGGCCGCGGCCAGTGCCCGCCGCAGGGCCGGCAGGGTCCGCCGTGCCGAGCGGGACAGCACGGCCATCTCGGCCCACGGGACGCCGTCCACCAGGTGCGCCCTCCGCAGCCGGTCGGCGATCCACCCGGCCTCCGCCGCGGCCGAGCCGAACACCCGGACCTGCACCGGCCCGTCCGGATCGGCTTCGGCGAGATCGGCGTCCGCGGGATCGGCCGCGTCGGGCTCGGGTACGTCGGAATCGGGCTCGTCCGGCCGGCCTTCGTCTCCGGCGCCGGGACCGCGGCGGGTGCGGCCCGGACCGGCTCCGGGGAGCTTCCCGGCGAGCCGGGCCCCGGCCGCACGGACCGGGTCGCTCTGGCGGTGGTCGACCGTCAGCACCTCGCTCGGCGCGTCGACCGCGTTGAGTCCCTGCGGGTCGGCGCCCCGGAACGTCAGCACCGCCTGGTCCGGGTCGCCGGCCAGCAACGTCGCCTGCGCGGACCCGGCCAGGACCCGCACGAGCTCCATCTGCTGGGGGTCGAGGTCCTGGGCGTCGTCGACGAGCAGGTGCCGCACCCGGGCACGTTCGCGGGCCCGCAGCTCGGGGTCGGCGGCCAGCGCGTCCAGGGCCGCGGACACCAGCTCGGCGGAGTCCAGGGCCGGGGCGGTGGCCTGCGGCGCGCCCCGTCCCGCGGCGCCGCGCAGCAGGATGACCTGCTCGTAGGTACGGAAGAAGCGCGCCGCCGCGACCCACTCGTCACGGCCGTGGGTCCGGCCGATCTCGTCCAGCTCGTCCGGGCCGAGGCCACGTTCGGCGGCACGCAGCAGCAGCTCGCGCAGCTCCGCGGCGAACCCGGGCAGCCCCAGCGCGGGGTCCAGCCGCTCCGGCCAGCCCGACCCGGGGACGCTGCCGTTCCAGTTCGCGATCTCCCCCGCCAGCAGCTCACGGACCACGACGTCCTGCTCCGCGCTGGCCAGCAGCCGCGGCGGCGGGTCCTCGTGCTGGGCGGCGTGCAGGCGCAGCACCCCGAACGCGTAGGAGTGCACGGTGCGCACCAGCAGCTCCCGCGACGTCCGCGCGGCGAGCCCGGAGCCCGCCTGCGGGCCGGACGGGGCGAGCATCGGGATCAGCCGGTCCCGCAGCTGCGCGGCGGCACGCCGGCTGCCGACCAGCAGCAGGACGTTCTGCGGCGGCACACCGTCGCGGATCCGGCGGGCCACGGCCTCGAGCAGCAGCGTCGTCTTGCCGGTGCCGGGGCCGCCGAGGACCCGCAGCGGGCCGCCGTCGTGGGCCAGCACCCTGCGCGCGGGCGCCGACCAGCGGGTCGCGGGCGCGACCGGCTCCGGGGCGCGGACCAGCCGAGGTCCGGACGTCGACGCCTGCTG
>NZ_JADQDD010000519.1 GCF_019263595.1 Pseudonocardia sp. KRD291
GGACGAGAGCTCCGCTCGTGCAACGAACCTGCACGGAAGCTCCGCTCGTCCGGCGCAGTGCACTCCCGCGGAGACTGAGCGAGAACTGCTTTCGTCCCAGGTGGGTGGACGAGCGCCCCGTTCGTGCAGGGCTGCGTTCAGTGGGTGGCTGCGTTCAGTGCAAGCGATGCGGGGACGCGACGACCGTGGGCAGCGGTCGGCGGGCGGACTCGGCGCGGGCGTCGCGGAGGCGAGCCAGGACGTCGGCCCGTCGGGTGGTGAGGTGGGACGGGAGGCTGCGCAGCACCGGTACACCGGCTGCGACCAGTGCGTTGTGCCGCTCGAGGGTCCGTTCGTGGTCGTCCGGCGAGAGGTGGAACTCGCGCGAGTCGATCTCCCACGCCAGTCCGACGTCGGCGAACCACAGATCGACGCAGGCCAGGAACGTGCCGTCCGGCCGGTAGAGCCAGGCGTTGCACATCGGCTCCGCGATACCGGCCCCGCGCAGCAGGTCGACCACCGCGGCCTCGGCCGCGGAGCGCGCACCCGCCGAGACCTCGGCGAGTATCTGCCGAGGCAGCGCACTTCCCCGCTGTGAACCTGCGGCGAGCTCGGCGGCGAGTTCGGCGACGCCGCAGCGTCCGGTCTGAACGGCCTCCGCGATCGTCGCGCGCACCTGGTCACGCAGCCGCAGCCGACGGCAGGCGTCGAGGACGGCGCGCGCGGGCGGGGCGAGCGGCCACCGCCCGGAGTCCGCCCGCGGGAGCCGCTCGGTCCGTTCCAGGAGGCTGATGCCGTGGCCGGTGCGACGCGAGGTCGTCGGGACGAGCAGGTGCACCGGTCCGGACGGCTGCGGCATCCGGCTCATCCCGTGCAGTTGGAGTGCGTCGAGGCCGGTGATCACTGAGCTCTGCCCGGCGTGCAGCAGTGCGGCGCGGCGGCGGTCGGCCCGCGTCGGAGGCGCGTTGTTGAGCTTGACGACCGAGGGCATCAGCCACATCCACGGCCCGCCGGCGCGACACCTGTGCGCGATCGTGCTGCGCGGGACCCCGAGTGCGATCAGCGCGGCCACCGGCACGACGGTGGATCCGCACAGGGCGCTGTACTCGTCGGCGGCCAGAGAACGGGACATGCGAACAGCCTGCGGGCCCGACGTCGGGACGACCGGATCCACTTGCGATCTGTGGATACGCGCACCGCGTTGTGGACAACCACCCGTGCGTCCTCGCCGCGCCGGCCGAACCGCCCGACACCGGCCCGACCTCGCGGATCCGCCCCGCCACGGTCGACCGCGCCCCACCGGGACCGCCGCGCCCCACCGGGACCGCGCCGCGCCGGGACCGCGCCGCGCGCGCCGGCACCGCAAGGGTGGCGCCGAGACCGTGCGGCGAACCCACGCCGATCGAGGTACCCCGTGCACCAGCTCCCCCGGGAACGCGAACGCTGCTTTCGTCCAGCTCCGCTGCACGAGAGCTGCTCTGG
>NZ_JADQDD010000052.1 GCF_019263595.1 Pseudonocardia sp. KRD291
TGAACGCGGTGTCGGTCGGGTTCTTCCCGCCGCCCGCGAAGTGCCCCCACACCCCCGGGATCACCCGCAGCTCGGCGTCGCGCATGTGCGAGACGGCCCACCGCTCGTCCTCGGGCGGGAAGTAGAGGTCCTTCTCGGCCGGCATCACGATCGCCTTCGCCCGGATCGAGCCCAGCGCCTCCTCCGTGGAGGAGAACCCCGGCGTCGCGCCGACGTCGCCGTGCCACCAGGTGTCGAGCATCGTGAGCAGGTTGTTCGGGTCCCGGCCGTCGAGGAAGAACTCCTCCCAGAACCCGACGACGAAGTCCTCCAGCGAGGTGAAGCCCAGCTCGCGCCAGCACTCGTCCCAGTAGAAGGCCTGCGAGAACCCCCAGCCGGCGTAGATCCGGGCGAACGCGCGCAGGCCGTTCGCGGGCCACCGCTCGGGCGGGTACCACCCGCCGTCGAACCCGGCCGACGCGGTGAGCGCGGCCCGCAGCGAGTCCAGGAACACCCGGTTGTGCGGCGCGGTGCGCGGCGACCCGCAGAACGGCAGCATCCGCTGCACCATCTCCGGGTGCGACACCGCCCACTGGTAGGTCTGCCCGGCACCCATCGACCAGCCCAGGACCAGCGCCAGCGTGGAGATCCCGAAGTGCTCGGTGACGAGCCGGTGCTGCGCCTCGACGTTGTCGACGACCCGGATCGGCGGGAACCGCGGTCCTCCGTGGTGCTGCGGCGAGTTCGACGCGGACGACGACAGCCCGTTGCCGAGCATGTTCGGGACGATCACGAACCAGCGTGACGGGTCGAGCGCCTTCCCGTCGCCGATCAGCCACTCGTTGTCCCAGTGCCGACCCGAGTACCACGTCGGGTAGACGATCGCGTTGCTCTTGTCCGCGTTCAGCTCCCCGTAGGTGCGGTAGGCGATCCGGGCCGGGCGCAGTGTCTGCCCGCACGCGAGCGTGAGGTCCGGGATCTCGAAGAGCTCGTAGGGCACGTCCGGGCCGTAGGCGGTCACGAGCTCACCGCGCAGCTGCCCCGGTCCTTCGACACCGGACCGGACGCCGAGGGCCGGATGTCGTCGTCGAAGATCGCGGTCGGCAGGTAGAGCGAGCAGCACGCGTTCGGGATGTCCACGACGCCCGAGATCCGGCCCTCGATCGGCGCCGAGCCGAGCAGCAGGTAGGCCTGCGGTCCCGAGTAGCCGAACTTCTGCAGGTAGGTGACGGCGTTGAGGCAGGCGTTGCGGTAGGCGACGGTGGCGTCGTTGTAGAGCTGGGTGTCGGTGGTGTGGTCGACGCCGATCCCGATGAACGTGAGGAACTCCGAGTAGCGCGGCTCCACGTTGCCCGGCATCAGGATCGGGTTCGTGTTGACGCCGTAGGTCTCCATCCCGCCCTTGATCAGGTCGACGTGGAAGTCGATGAAACCGCCCATCTCGATCGCACCGCAGAACGTGATCTCACCGTCACCCTGGGAGAAGTGCAGGTCGCCGCCGGAGAACAGGGCACCGGGCACGTGCACGGGGTAGAACACCCGCGAGCCGCGGGTGAAGTTCTTGATGTCGTGGTTGCCGCCGTTCTCCCGGGCCGGGACGGTGCGCGCGCCGTCCCGGGCGATCGCGGCCGCCACGTCGCCGGTGGCGGTGCCGGCCAGCGTGCTCTCCTCGAGCGGCGGCAGCGCCAGCGCCGGCACCCGGTCCGGGTCGGTGGCGATCAGCGCGCGCTCGCGGGCGTTCCACCGCGAGAGCAGCTCGGCCGAGGGCGCGGTGCCGAACAGCCCGGGGTGGGTGATCCCGGTGTAGGACACCCCGGGGACGTGGCGCGACGTCGCCTTCTGCCCGGAGAAGTCCCAGATCGCCTTGTAGGCGTCCGGGAAAGTGTCGGTGAGGAACCCGCCGCCGTTCTGCTTGGAGAAGATGCCGGTGTAGCCCCAGCCCTGGCCCGGCTTGTCGCCGGTCTCCTGGGGGACGGGGCCGAGGTCGAGGATGTCCACCACGAGCAGGTCGCCGGGCTCGGCGCCCTCGATCGCGATCGGGCCGGAGAGCATGTGCGCGCCGGAGAGGTCGACGTCGCGCACGTCGTTCGCCGAGTCGTTGTTCCCGATCTGTCCGTCGGTCCACTCCCGGCACTCGACGCGGATCGTGGAGCCGGGCCGCACGGTCACCGCGGGCGGGATGTCGGGATGCCATCGGTTGTGGCCGGGCACCGCCTGCCCGCGCATCGAGCGGGCCTGGTCGACGGAGAACACGACATCGGGCACGGCAACTCCTCGGGTCGGGCGGTCGTGCGAATACCGACGCCGGGCGGCGGCATCTGCACACGGGTCAGGGGCGGGGCAGGCGTGCGTGGCGCGGATCGGTCGTGACGGGGTTGGCGCGGCGGTGCCGGCCGGGTACCGAGCCGACGACGCCGGGGGCGTCCGCGCTGGCACCGGAGACGTCCAGCGCCCGGCGCATCCCCGGGTCGAGCGCGGCCAGGGCCGGCGCGCCGAACACGCGGGCCGAGGGCGACCCGCAGTCCGGGCAGCGCGCCGCGAGGTCCGACTCGGCCATCGGCCGGACCTGGTCGAACTCCCCGCAGACCGGGCAGCGGTGGGCGTAGGTCGGCACGGTGTCTCCCGCCGCGTCGTCAACTTACTGTCATATGAAACTATGTCCATGGACAGTAGTTTGGTCAAGCGTCGAGCCGGGCGAGCACGTCGAACTCCAGGCCGTCCGCCCGGGCCATGTACACGCTCTGACGGAGGTGGTTGTGGTGCAGCGAGACCTCGCCGCGGGGACTGTCGTAGGTCAGGGACCCGGCCGCGCCGCACAGCGCGTCGAGCTCGGTGGACCCGGCCCGCTCGGCGAGCCGGGCCAGCAGCGTGAGCCCCTCGTAGCAGGACTCGGCCAGTGCACCGGCCACCGGCGCCCGCACCCCGAAGCGCTCCGCGTAGCGGCGGGAGAACTCCAGCGCCGACGCCGTCGGCAGGGACTCGAAGAACCCGGCGGAGGCGTAGAGCCCGCGTGCGGCCTCGGCCCCGGTCGCGAGCAGCATGTTCTCCTCCATCAGCGGGCTCAGCCGCAGCAGGTGCCGGTGCGCGCCGGCCGCGGCGAACGCCCGGTTGAACCGCACCGCATCCGACCCGACCAGGAACATCAGCACGCCCTGCGCGCCCGAGCGCAGCACCGCGTCCAGGGCCGGCCCGAAGTCCTCGGTACCCAGCGGGACGAACACCTCGTCGAGCACCCGGACGTCCGGCGTGCGGCGCGCCCAGAGACGCGCGGCCCGCGCCGAGACCCGCGGCCACACGTAGTCGTCGCCGACGACGCACCAGGTCCGCACGCCGAGCTCGTCGGACATCCAGCGCAGCGCGGGCAGCACCTGGCGCTCCGGGGTCTCGCCGGCCAGGAACACCCCCGGCGTGCGCTCCCCGCCCTCGTAGAGCGGCGAGTAGACGTAGGGCACGCGCCCCTCGACGACCGGCGCGAGCGCCTGGCGGACCGCGGAGATGTGCCACCCGCTCACCGCGTCCACCGCCCCGGCCTCGAGGAGCCCGGCGACCTCGGCGGCCACGTCGGCGGGCGCCCGGCCGCCGTCGACCAGGCGCAGGCGCACCTCCCGGCCGAGCACGCCCCCGTCGTCGTTGATCTCGGCCGCGGCCAGCTCGCCGCAGGCCTCGCAGGCCGGCCCGAACAACCCGGCCGGTCCGCCGCGCGGCACGACGAAGGCCACCTCGAGCACGTCGGAGCGGCCGGGTTCGGGTCGGCCGGGTTCTGGTCGGGCGGGCGTGGGACTGGTCGGCACGGTGCCCCCTCCCGCGTGCGGCGCCGGCGAACCGTTCGAGCTGACAGTGTTTACGATGACAGCGATCGCGTCACTCCCCCGGACGGTCCCGCACCGGGGCCCCTGTCGGGAAGGAGCACCGTGCCCACCGCCGAGCCCGAGTCGCCGCCTGGCGCGCCCCTCGTCACCGGGCTGCTCAGCCGTGCCGCGCACCTGATCTCCCGCCGGCTCGAGGACGCGGTGCGCCCACCGCACGGGCCCGGGTTGGACGCCTGGCGGGTGCTCGACCTGCTCGCCGACGGGTCGGGACACCCGATGTCGGAGATCGCGGCACACGCGATGGTGCCGGCCCCGACCCTGACCAAGATCGTGGACCGGCTGGTCGAGCGCGGGCTGGTCTACCGGCGACCGGACGACGGGGACCGGCGCCGGGTCATGGTCCTGCTGGCCGCCCGCGGCCGGGAGCAGCACGCCGCACTGGCCCCCGCCGTCGCCGCAGTGGAGCACGACCTGCTCGGGGCCCTTGGCCCAGACGCCGACACGGTACTTACCGCACTGGCTCGGCTCGGCTGAGCCGCGGGGCGTCGCTGGTCGACTCACTGATCCGCTTACCGCCACGACCGTCCCGTCTCGAGCCCCGAGCGGTCAGAACGGCAGTGAATCCCCCGAGTCGTCCGCCAGATCACTATCGGTGGAGCCCACCGCCACGTCGTCCGCCGCGACGGCATCGCTGGTCGGAACGGCGTCGTCCGTTGCGGGCAGGTCGGTGTAGTTGCGACACCGGGGTGCGTACCGTCACGGAGAGGCCACGACCCGGCCATCGCGAGTCTCCCTCACCCGACCGAGCGGGAGCCGCCACGCGTCCGGCACGTCCGGCATCATGCTCAGTGTGACGGCTGATGAGCAACACCAGTGGAAACAGCCACCGCCCCCGCGACCGCGGCGCCGCAACGCGCTGGTCCTGCGCCTGTACGACGCGCCGATTCATCGCGACGGTCTGGCCTGGTGGACGGCGATCTCCGCGCTGGTGTGGTTCGTCATCATCGCGACCAACACGCAGCCCACCCCCTCGACGCTGCCCCGCTGGCTCGACGGTCTTCTGGCCGCGGTCGTGATGACAGGCCTGCTGGCGGTGCTTCCCGCGGCCGCACGGCTGCAGTTCCGGCGCCTGCGCTGGCGGCAGCGCGAGCGTCAGCGCCAGGAGTCGGGTCCCGTGGGGCCACCGGCGGTCGCGCCACGGGAGGCACGCTCGAGCCCGCTGGACCAGCCGGCGACCCGGGTCACGGCCCGTCCGTACGGCCCACCGCCTCCCACGGCCGGACCGTCCACCGAACACCGAGTCCAAGTGCCGTCGCCTGGTCCGGCGGGTGCGCGTCCCCCTGCCACGCCGGTGAACCGCGTCGCTCGTCCGGCCCCCGAGCAGCCGACAGCGAATGAGCCGGCTCCCGTCCGGCCGGACCCGCCGACACCTACGCCGCCCCTGTCGGAGGAGGCGATCGCCCGGTCAGCGGTGTTCCGCGACGCCCGCGCCCTCCAGTACCCAGTCGCTCGGGCGATTCGGACCCTGCAGGCTGCACGTCACCCGCAGGAGCAATACGTCGCAGCGCTCGATGCCGCCGACGCACTGTCGATCACGCTCGGGATCAGCGGCGCAGCGTGGTTGAACGCATCCGGTGCGGACCCGCAGGCCCTGGCCGAGCTCGGACTCGCCTACAACCGCGGCGTCACCCAAGGAACCTGGGTCACCGTGGCCCGCAAGGCCGCGAAGGCCGCTGCGAGGAGCCCGGACGCACCGCCCGGATTCGCGGCTTTCGCTCAGCGACCCACAAAGGACCAGCTCGCGCGACTCGACGACCTCATCCAAGAGCGGAACAGGTCGGCGCACGGGCAGCGACCGCGTACCCAGGTGGAGGCGACTCAGAGGCTTTCCAGCGTCATCCCGGCGCTGGAAGCCGCGTTGACCGGCGCCGCACACCTCGCACACAGCCCGTGGATCGTCACCGTCTCCAGCTCCTACCGGATCCAGGAACGGACATTCGACGTGTCGGCGCGGCGAGTGATGTCCGACCATCCCGAGTTCGAGCCGGGCCGATGGAGCGTGGGCACGCCGCTGGCCGACGAGCGAGTTTACATGGTTCCCGACGGCGGGACGCCGATCGACCTAACACCGTTCGCCGTGGCGCGCCCTTGCGCTACCTGCCTGCAGCAGGAGATCTTCTACTCGGACAAGCTGCCGCCGCGCGAGCCAACGGTGCTCAAAAGTTTCGGCAGTACCCACGTCACCGGCGACCGCGCCCTCGACGACGAGATCCGCCGTCTGAGCTCCCCGCTCGACACCTGAGCGGCGAACCGATGGTGGAGTCACAGCGGCACCTGCCCGGTCCGGTCACTGCTGGCCGTGCGGCGGTGCGTCCGCCCCATGTGATCGATCCGCGTGGCATGGTCAGTGCCATTGGTGGCTCGGGGAATCCCCCTCGCAGGTCGATCAACAGGAGCTCCCGCAGCTGAGGTTCCGCAAGGCCACCGCGACGCCGTTCGACGACGTCTACGAAGCCCGCCGCTGACATCCACCACCGCCACGTTTTCCCCTGGGACAGACCGGGCGGCGCTACTCGTCGTCCTCCAGATCGCCCTCGGTCTCCAGGAACGTCTGGCGCAGGGCGGCCAGGGTGTCGGGCTCCGGGGCCTCCCACAGCCCCCGGTCCACCGCCTCCAGGAGCCGCTCGGCCATGCCGTGCAGCGCCCACGGGTTGGACTCGGTGAGGAACTTGCGGTTGTCCGGGTCGAGCACGTACTCCGCGGTGAGCGTCTCGTACTGCCAGTCGGCGATGACGCCGGTGGTGGCGTCCCAGCCGAACAGGTAGTCCACCGTCGCGGCCATCTCGAACGCGCCCTTGTAGCCGTGCCTGCGCATCGCGGCGATCCAGCGCGGGTTGACCACCCGGGCGCGGAACACCCGGGAGGTCTCCTCGTGCAGGGTGCGGGTGCGCACGGACTCGGGGCGGGTGGAGTCGCCGACGTAGGCCTCCGGCGCGGTGCCGGTCAGCGCGCGGACCGTGGCGACCATGCCGCCGTGGTACTGGTAGTAGTCGTCGGAGTCGGCGATGTCGTGCTCGCGGGTGTCGATGTTCTTGGCCGCCACCGCGATCCGCCGGTAGGCCCGCTCCATGTCGTCGCGGGCCGGGACGCCGTCGAGGCCGCGGCCGTAGGCGTAGCCACCCCACGTCGAGTAGACCTCGGCCAGGTCGGCGTCGCCGCGCCAGTCGCGCGAGTCGACCAGCTGCAACAGCCCGGCGCCGTAGGTGCCCGGCTTCGAGCCGAAGATCCGGGTGCGGGCGCGGCGGTCGTCACCGGTGCGGTCGCGGTCGGCGGCGACGTGGGTGCGCACGAAGTTCTGCTCGGCGGGCTCGTCGAGGTCGGCGACCAGTGCCACCGCGTCGTCGAGCAGGGCCAGGACGTGCGGGAACGCGTCCCGGAAGAAGCCGGAGATGCGCACCGTGACGTCGATCCGCGGGCGGGCCAGCTCCTCGAGGGAGATCACCTCGAGGTCGCGGACGCGGCGGCTCGCCTCGTCCCACACCGGGCGCACGCCGAGCAGCGCGAACACCTCGGCCACGTCGTCGCCGGAGGTGCGCATCGCGCTGGTGCCCCACACCGACAGCCCGACCGAGCGCGGGTACTCGCCGTGGTCGCCCAGGTAGCGGGCGACCAGCGACTCGGCCATCGCCTGGCCGGTCTCCCAGGCCAGCTTCGACGGGACGGCCTTGGGGTCGACGGAGTAGAAGTTCCGCCCGGTCGGCAGCACGTTGATCAGCCCGCGCAGCGGCGACCCGGACGGCCCGGCCGGGATGAACCCGCCGTTCAGCGCGTGCAGCACCCGGTCGAGCTCGTACCGGGTCTCGTCCAGCCGGGGCACCACCTCCTCGGCCGCGAACCGCAGGATCCGCTCCACCACCACTGCACGAGCGGAGCCCTCGTCCACCCCAGACACCCCAGGAAGCACCCCCGGGGAGGCTGAGCGAGCGGAGCTCTCGTCCAGGTCCGGCGTACGAGTGGAGCTCTCGTCCAGTCCGGGCAGGTGCGCGGCGACCACGTCCGCGGCGGCGTGGGGGCTCCAGGCCGCCGCCTCCATGGCGGCGACCATGGCGTGTGCGACGTGCTCGACCTCGTCTGTGCGTGCGCTCGACTCGGTGCCGTCCTCGGTCAGGCCCAGTGCCTCGCGGAGGCCGGGCACGCTCTGCTCGCCGCCCCACATCTGACGGGCGCGCAGCATCGCCAGCACCAGCTCCACCCGGGGCTCGCCCTCGGGGGCCAGGGCCAGCACGTGCAGCCCGTCCCGGATCTGGACGTCCTTGATCTCGCAGAGCCAGCCGTCGACGTGCAGCAGGAAGTCGTCGAACTCGGCCTCGTGCGGGCGCTCGGACAGGCCCAGGTCGTGGTCGAGCTTCGCGGCCTGCATCAGCGTCCAGATCTGCTGACGGATCGCGGGCAGCTTGCCGGGGTCGAGCGCGGAGATGTTGGCGTGCTCGTCGAGCAGCTGCTCGAGCCGGGAGATGTCGCCGTAGGACTCGGCCCGGGCCATCGGCGGGATCAGGTGGTCGACCAGGGTCGCGTGCGCCCGGCGCTTGGCCTGGGTTCCCTCGCCGGGGTCGTTGACCAGGAACGGGTAGATCAGCGGCAGGTCGCCGAGCGCGGCGTCGGTGCCGCAGGACGCGGACATGCCCAGCGTCTTGCCCGGCAGCCACTCCAGGTTGCCGTGCTTGCCGATGTGCACGATCGCGTCCGCGCCGAACCCGCCGTCGGCGACCGGCGCGGCCAGCCAGCGGTAGGCGGCCAGGTAGTGGTGCGAGGGCGGCAGGTCCGGGTCGTGGTAGATCGCGACCGGGTTCTCGCCGAACCCGCGCGGGGGCTGCACGATCAGCGTGACGTTCCCGCTGCGCAGCGCCGCGACGACGATCTCGCCGTCGGCGTCGTGCGACCGGTCGACGTACATCTCCCCCGGTGCGGGGCCCCAGTGCTCCTCGACGCCGTCCCGGAAGTCCTGCGGCAGCGTGGCGAACCAGCTGCGGTAGCGCGCCGCGGAGATCCGGACCGGGTTGCCGGCCAGCTTCTCCTCGGTGAGCCAGTCCGGGTCCTGTCCGCCGGCCTCGATCAGCGCGTGGATCAGCGCGTCGCCGTCGCCGTTCTCGACGCCGGGGAACTCCCCCGTGTCATAGCCTGCGGCGTCCATCGCCTTCAGCAGCGCGACGGCGCTGGCCGGGGTGTCCAGCCCGACCGCGTTGCCGATCCGCGCGTGCTTGGTCGGGTAGGCCGACAGCATCATGACGATCTTCTTGTCCGCGTTCGGGATCCGGCGCAGGTTCGCGTGCCGCACGGCGATCCCGGCCACCCGCGCCGCCCGCTCGGGGTCGGGCACGTAGACCGAGAGCCCGTCCGCGTCGATCTCCTTGAACGAGAACGGGACGGTGATCAGCCGGCCGTCGAACTCGGGCACCGCGACCTGGGTGGCGACGTCGAGGGGGGACAGCCCGTCGTCGTTGGACTCCCACGTCGCCCGGGACGAGGTCAGGCACAGGCCCTGCAGGATCGGGACGTCGAGCGCGGCCAGCTCGGTGACGTCCCACTCCTCGTCCTCGCCGCCGGCCTGCGCGGACGCGGGCTTCGTGCCGCCCGCCGCCAGCACGGTGACGATCATGGCGTCGGCCGCGCGCAGCGTCTCCAGCAGCGCGGCCGGCGCCTGGCGCAGCGAGGCGCAGTAGATCGGGAGCGGGTTCGCCCCGGCGGCCTCGATCGCGTCGCAGAGCGCCTCGACGTAGGTGGTGTTCCCGGCCAGCTGCTGGGCCCGGTAGTAGAGCACCGCGACGGTCGGGCCGGGCTGCTCCCGCGCCGGGCGCTGCAGGACCCCCCACTCCGGCAGCTCCACCGGCGGCGCGAACACCGCGCCGGTGAGCAGCACCGTGTCGGACAGGAACGCGTGCAGCTGCGTCAGGTTCGCCGGTCCGCCCTGGGCCAGGTAGGTGTGCGCCTGCGCCGCGACACCGGACGGGACCGAGGACAGCTCCATCATCTCCGCGTCCGGGGCCATCTCGCCGCCGAGCGCGACCAGCGGCGTGGACTGCGCGCGCAGCAGGTCCAGGCCCTCCTCGAAGTACCGGTACCCGCCCAGCACCCGGACCACGACGAGGTCGGCCTCGGCGGCCATCGTCGCGAGGTCCTCGGTCGGGACCCGGTTCGGGTTCGCGAGCCGGTAGTCCTCGCCGGAGGCGCGGGCGGAGAGCAGGTCGGTGTCCGAGGTCGAGAGCAGCAGGATCACGCGTCTACTCCCGCCGGGGCGGGACGGTTCTGGGCGCGGCGCATCGTCGAGCCTTCCTCGGGATCCGCGTCCCGGGTCGGAGACGCCCGCACGCAGGTGAGCGCACGGGCGGCGGGCGGTGCAGTGTCCTGGCTTCCGGATCGGCGCTCGCCCCGGCCTTCCGGGCAGGTGCCCGTGGCCGTCAGGTGGGGTCCGCTCCCCGGTGACAGTGGCGGGACCGCGCCGGACTCGCACCGGCTTCCTGTTCCCACCCGCCGTATGAAGGTGTGTGCTCACTGTCCGCAACACCGGCGTACCGCGTCAAGCGGGGGTGGGCGAGGTCGCGGTCGTCACGCGTTCGGGCGGGTGGTCCGTCTTGTCGCCCCGGCTCCCGATCACCGACGATCGGGGTCTCCCCCGGCGAAGGACGTCCCGTGCTCCGATCTCTGCGCCCCATGGCCTCCACGCTCGCCCTGGGTCTGGCACTCACCCTGCTCCCGGCCGGTACCGCCGAGGCGGCCGGGCCGCCGTCGCCGGTGTTCGTCGACGTCGCGGTGGCCACGGTCTGGACCTCCCCCACCAGCCCACGTCCGGTCGACCGCCCGGCGCTCACGAACCCCTCCGACGTCCCCGCCTGGCTGGCCGCGATGAGCACCGCCGACAAGCTCGACCTGACCGGGTCGGACCGCACCCAGACCCAGGCCCTCTACGGGCAGCGGGTCGAAATCCTGAGCCGTCGCGACGGCTGGACCGAGGTCGCGGTGCCCGGCCAACCGACCCCGAAGAACCCGGCCGGCTACCCGGGCTGGATCCCGGACGCCCAGCTCAGCGAGTCCGCGGGGTTCGCCGCGCTGAGCGCGGACCGGCCGACCGCCGTCGTCGGCCGGGCGCTCACGTGGCTCCACGACGACGTCGCGCTGACCCGGCGCGCGACCGAGGTCAGCGCGAACACCCGCCTGCCGGTGCTCGACGAGCGCGACGACGCGGTGCTCGTCGCGACCCCGTCGGGCGGCGTGCGCTGGGTCGACGCGGACGCGGTCACGGTCGTCGCGGACGGGGAGTCCGCGCCGTCACCGACCGGGGCGGAGCTCGTCGCCTCCGCCCGCGGGTTCCTGGGAAGGCCCTACCTGTGGGGCGGGCGCGCCGGGTACGGCCTGGACTGTTCGGGGCTGACCGGGACCGTGTTCGGCATGCACGGCATCACGATCCCGCGCGACGCCTCGGCGCAGGCCGCCGGCGGGCGGGCGGTCGCGAAGGACCGGCTCGAGCCCGGTGACCTGCTGTTCTACGCCCGCAAGGGCGGGAAGGGCGCCGTCCACCACGTCGCGATGTACGCCGGTGGCGGGCAGATGGTCGAGGCGTTCGACGCCGCGACCCCGGTCCGGGTCACCGCCGCCCGCCTGGACGGCGAGTACGCGGGCGCCCGCCGCTACCTGCCCTGAACCGCATCCTGCCCTGAACCGCATCCTGAACCGGGCCGTGGGTCTCGATCGCGCAACGTGATCGGCACCGGCCGTCACCCCGGCCCGGTTCACCCGTTTGCCACACATGCGCAACGGAGCGAGGACGAAGGTGGCGCTGGCCGCCCTGGTGACGGCGGCCGTGATGGTCGTGGGTGCGGGAGCGGCCCAGGCCGACGGTGACGGCGGCGGTACGGCCGTCGGCGAGGGGTCGAACGGCCTGTTCACGTTCGCGTTCTCGGTCGAGCAGGGCAGCGAGGACACGCGCGACGCGTCCGGCGACTTCGAGGCCGCGGGCGTCCCGCCCTCGGACCTGCTCATCGCACCGCAGGGCCCGGCCACCTGCGTCGACGTCCGCGGCAACACCGCCGGGTTCCTCTACCCGGTGAACGAGGAAGGCCGCCCGGCCGTCCTGAAGGGCCAGAACATCCTGATCACCGTCGTGGACGGCGGGCCCGGCGGACAGGACTTCATCGGCTTCCTGCCGACCGAGATCGACCCCGGGACCTGCGCCCCGAACGCCGCGCCACTGCCCGTGCTCTCCGGCGACATCGTCGTCGAGGACAGCTGAGCCGGGCCCGCCCCGGACGCGTGCGGGCAGCCGGTGTGACCGAGCCCGCCGCGTCGCGACCGTCCGGGCCGCGCGGCGGTGTGCCTACAGTGACCTCGTGCCGACCCCTGTCCGTTCCCGCGCCGACGCGTGCCCGGGTGTGCTCTCGCCGCACGACGCCGCGGACGGCGCGCTGGCCCGGATCCGGCTGCCCGGCGGGGTGGTGACGGCGGCGCAGCTGCACGCCGTCGCCGACGTCGCGGACCTGCTCGGCGACGGCGCGGTGCACCTGACCTCGCGCGGGAACCTGCAGCTGCGCGGCCTGGACCGCGACGACCCGGCCCTGGTCCGCGACCTGGCCGGGGCCGGGCTGCTGCCCTCGTTCGCGCACGAGAAGGTCCGCAACGTGCTGGCCTCCCCGGCGAGCGGGATCACCGGCGGGCTCGCCGACGTCCGCGGCCTGGCCGCCGCGCTGGACCGCGCGCTGTGCGCGCGACCGGAGCTCGCGGCGTTGCCCGGGCGGTTCCTGTTCGCGATCGACGACGGCCGCGGCGACGTCGCCGCCGAGCGTCCCGACCTGTGCTGGATCGCCACCGGCGCCGACGCCGGGTCGCTGTTCGTCGCCGGAACCGACACCGGCCTGAGCTGCGCCCCGGCGGACGCCCCCGGCCTGCTGCTCGACGGGGCGAAGGCGTTCCTGGCCCTGCGCGCCGAGCACGCCACCGACCCGGGCACCCGCGCCTGGCGGACCGCCGAGCTCCCCGACGCCGCCGCCCGCATCGCCACCACGCTGCGGGATCGGGCGTCACGCAACGGCGGCCCCCTCGACCAGAACGTGACGCCCGATGATCGCGGGGGTGCGGCACGCCCGGCGGCGCCGTGGGTGCGGACCGGCACGAGCCCGGGAGCGGTCGGCGCTCTGGGCGGGGGCGCGGTCGGTGCGGCGCCGGTTCTCGGTGAGCTCTCCGCCGCCCGCAGTGTCGTCACCGCCCGGGTGGGATCGGCCGGTGCACGTGGTCGGATGCGGTCGCCGCTGCGGCGCCCCGCACACCCCGCACGCCGACGCGGTCGCCGTCGACGACGTGCACTACGCCGTCGACGGCGTGACGGTCCCCGTGTCGGCCCTTGCCGAGTCCCTGCACCGATCCGACACCGCGATTTCCGAGGAGAGCACCCGATGAGCCGCGCCGACGTACTTCCCACCGCGGAGGCGGCATGACGAACGGACACGACTACGTCCGCGACGGGTCCGAGATCTACCGCCGCTCGTTCGCGATGATCCGCGCCGAGGCGGACCTGTCGCGGTTCGACGCCGGGATGGCCGACGTCGCCGTCCGGATGATCCACGCGTGCGGGCAGGTGGACCTTGCCGGGGACATCGCGGCCTCGGCAGGGGTCGTCACCGCGGCGCGCGAGGCGCTGCGCGGCGGCGCCCCGATCCTGTGCGACGCGACGATGGTCGCCTCCGGCGTCACCGCGGCCCGGCTGCCGGCCGCGAACGACGTCGTCTGCACGTTGCGCGACGCCCAGGTACCGCGACTGGCCCAGGAGCTCGGTACGACCCGGACGGCCGCGGCGCTGGAGCTGTGGCGGGCGCGGATGGGCGGCGCCGTCGTCGCGATCGGCAACGCGCCCACCGCCCTGTTCCACCTGCTCGACATGCTCGACGCCGGCGCCCCGCGCCCGGCCGCGGTGATCGGGATCCCGGTCGGGTTCGTCGGCGCGGTCGAGTCCAAGCAGGCCCTCGCCGAGCGCGACGACCTGGAGTTCCTGGTCGTGCACGGCCGCCGCGGCGGGTCCGCGATCACCGCCGCCGCGCTGAACGCGCTGGCCCACGAGCAGGAGATCATGTGAGCGACGACGCACTCCCTCCCGCGGAGGAGCCGGACGACACCGACGACGCACTCCCTCCCGCGGAGGAGCCGGACGACACCGGCACCGGCACTCTCTACGGCGTCGGGCTCGGCCCCGGGGACCCGGAGCTGACCACGATCAAGGCCGCGCGCCTGGTGCGGGACGCGGACGTGATCGCCTACCACTCCGCGCGCCACGGGCGTTCGATCGCGCGCGGGATCGCCGAGCCGCACCTGAGCGGCACCGCGATCGAGGAGGCGCTGGTCTACCCGGTCACCACCGAGACCACCGACCACCCCGGCGGCTACCAGGGCGCGATCGACGAGTTCTACACCGAGGCCGCCGCACGGCTGGCCGCGCACCTCGACGCCGGACGCGACGTGGTGCTCCTGGCCGAGGGGGATCCGCTGTTCTACGGGTCCTACATGCACATGCACAAACGCCTCGCCGACCGCTACCGCACCGAGGTCGTGCCGGGCGTGACGTCGATCAGCGCGGCGTCCGCGGCCTTGGGCGCGCCGCTGGTCGAGCGGGACGAGGTGCTCACGGTCCTGCCCGGCACGCTGCCGCGCGAGGAGCTCGCCCGCCGGCTGGCCGACACGGACTCCGCGGCGGTCATGAAGCTGGGACGGACCTTCACAGGCGTCCGCGACGCCCTGTCCGACGCCGGACGTCTGGACGGCGCCCGCTACGTCGAACGGGCCACCATGGACGGTCAGCGGACCGGGTTGCTGTCCGACGTGGACCCTGCCTCGGTGCCCTACTTCGCGATCGCGCTGCTGCCCGGCGACGTCGCGTCCTCGGTGCCGGTACCCGAGGTGGAGACCGGGATCGTCGCCGCGGGCGAGGTGGTCGTGGTCGGCACCGGGCCGGCCGGGCGGGACTGGCTGACCCCGCAGGTCGCCGCCGCGCTGTCCACCTCGGACGACCTCGTCGGCTACGGGCCCTACCTGGACCGGGTGCCGCCGAACCCGCGCCAGACCCGGCACGCCTCGGACAACCGGGTGGAGGCCGAGCGGGCCGCACACGCGCTGGACCTGGCCGCGTCCGGGCGCCGGGTCGCGGTCGTCTCGGCCGGCGACCCGGGCGTGTTCGCGATGGCCGCCGCCGTGCTGGAGGTGGCCTCGGAGCCGAAGTACCGCGACGTTCCGGTGCGGGTCCTGCCCGGTCTCTCCGCGGCGCAGGCGGTGTCGGCGTCGGTGGGTGCCCCACTCGGGCACGACCACGCGATGATCTCGCTCTCGGACCGGCTCAAGCCGTGGGACGTCGTCGCCGGACGCCTCGCCGCCGCGGCCGCCGCCGACCTCGCGATCGCGATCTACAACCCGCGCTCGAAGGCCCGCCCGTGGCAGGTCGGCGCGGCCCGCGACGTGCTGCTCTCCCACCGCGACCCGGAGACGCCGGTCGTACTCGGCCGCGACGTCGGCGGTGCCGGCGAGCGGATCACGGTGACCACGCTGGGCGGGCTGGACCCGGAGCAGGTCGACATGCGGACGCTGGTGATCGTCGGGTCCTCGACGACGCGGGTCGTGGAACGCGCGGGCGGCACCGCCGTGTTCACCCCGCGCCACTACCGGCGCGAGGACGCCTGAGCCTCCAGGGCCCGGGCGAGGTCGCCGAGGTCGGACAGGCGCAGGTCGCCGTCGTGCCCGCGCAGCGCGGCCGTGGCCATGCCGGCCGCGCGGCCGGCGTCCAGGCCGGCCGGGGAGTCCTCGACGGCCAGGCAGTCCGCCGGCGCGACGCCGAGCCGGGCCGCGCCCAGCAGGTAGGGCTCGGGGTCCGGCTTGCCGCGGCCCACGTCCTCGACCGTGACCAGCGCCGGCGCCGCGATCCCGGCCGCGCCGAGCCGGGCATCGGCCAGGCGACGGTCGGCGCTGGTCACCACCGCCCACGGCAGCCCGCGGCCGTGCAGCACGGCGAGCAGCGCGTCCGCGCCGCGCGACGCGACGACGTCGGACAGGTCGGTGTACTGCAGCTGCAGCTGGCGGGCCGCGGCGACGGCGACCGCCTCGGCGCCGAGGTCGGGGCACAGCAGCCGCACCGTGGCGTCGGCCGGGCGCCCGTGCGCGATCTCGTCCGGCGCGCCGGGGTCGACGCCGTACTCGCGCGCCCACGTCGTCCAGGCGCGGGCGACGGCGGCGTCCGAGTCGACGAGCGTGCCGTCCATGTCCAGCAGCACCGCGGCGACCGCGCGCATCC
The DNA here is from genome assembly GCF_019263595.1 of Pseudonocardia sp. KRD291. Classification (GTDB taxonomy): domain Bacteria; phylum Actinomycetota; class Actinomycetes; order Mycobacteriales; family Pseudonocardiaceae; genus Pseudonocardia. The sequence continues at coordinate 16,105 of NZ_JADQDD010000052.1, forward strand.
ACCACCCCCGGTGTCGTGACCTTCGGCCGAGGATAGGCACGATCACCGGTGTGGGTACCGAGGGCAGTGGCAGGAGGGGGCTCCCGTGCGGGCGGTCCTGATCGAGGAGTTCGGCGCGATGCCGATCGTGACCGACGTCCCCGACCCGGCACCGCGCCCGGACGGCGTCGTGGTGCGGGTGCAGGCGAGCGGTCTGTGCCGCAGCGACTGGCACGCTTGGTCCGGGCACGACGACACGGTGGCGCTGCCGCACGTCCCCGGGCACGAGCTGGTCGGCGTCGTGGCCGAGGTCGGCCGCGACGTGCGGCGGGTCGCGGTCGGGGACCGGGTGACGACGCCGTTCGTCTGCGGCTGCGGGGCCTGCGAGCAGTGCCGGGCCGGGCACGCGCAGGTCTGCCCGCACCAGGAGCAGCCCGGGTTCACGCACTGGGGCTCGTTCGCCGAGCTGGTCGAGGTGCGCCACGCCGACGCGAACGTCATCGCGGTCCCGGACGACGCGGACGCGGCCGGTGCGGCGCTGCTCGGGTGCCGCCTCGCGACGTCGTTCCGCGCGCTGGCCCAGGCCGCGACCGGCCCCGGCGACACCGTGCTGGTGATCGGCTGCGGCGGCGTCGGCCTGTCCGCGGTGATGATCGGGCGTGCGCTCGGCGCCGAGGTCGTGGCCGTCGACCTGGACGGGCGCGCGCTGGGCCGCGCGGCCGGGCTGGGCGCGGGCCGGACCGTCGACGTCTCCGGGCTGGCCCCCGACGACGCCCGCGACGCCGTGCGCGCCGCCACCGGCGGGGACGGCGCGTCGGTGGCGGTCGAGGCGATCGGGAACGAGTCGGCGCTCGCGCTGGGCATCCGGTCGCTGCGCCGGCGCGGCACCCTGGTGCAGGTCGGGCTGTTCGCGCAGGAGCCGCGGGTGCCGGTGCCGGACATGGTCGCCCGCGAGCTGCGGCTGCTCGGCAGCCACGGGATGGCCGCCGCCGACTACCCGGCGATGACGGCGATGGTCGCCGACGGGCGGCTGCGCCCGGAGCTGCTCGTCTCCGAGCGGATCTCCCTGGACGACGCCCCGGCCGCGCTCGCCGGTCTCGAGGCCCGGGCGGGCGACGGGGTCGCGGTCGTCACGTTCTGATCGGCCGGAGATCGCCGGCCCGGCAGCAGATCACGTCAGGTCCGGTGCGTTCCGCTGCCAGGACGATGATCATGGCCGAGGGCACCCAACCGGTTCAGCACGCCGGTGACCGACGTGGCAGGCGTGACGCCGTCGGGCAGCGGCGGGCGGTCGATCATCACCACCGGGACATCGAGCATGCGGGCCGCGGTCAGCTTCGCCTCGGTGGCCGCGCCGCCACTGTTCTTGGTCACCAGTACCTCGGCCGCGAAGTCGCGCATCACCGCGAGCTCGCCGTCCAGGGTGAACGGCCCGCGGTCGAGCAGGACGCGGTGCTCGCGCGGCAACGGCGGGTCCGGCGGGTCCACCGAGCGGATCAGGAACGCGGCGTCGACGCCGGCGAACGCCGCGAGGTCGCCGCGCCCGGTCGTCAGGAACACCCGGTCCCCCAGCGTCGGCGCGAGCGCGGCGGCGCCGGCCGCGTCGGGGACGCGGTGCCAGCGGTCGCCGGGCCCGGCGCTCCAGCCGGGGCGGCGCAGCACCACCAGCTCGACGCCCGCGTCGCGGCAGGCGAGCGCGGCGTTCGCGGTCATCCCGGCGGCGAACGGGTGGGTGGCGTCGACGACCACGTCGACCCGTTCCGCGCGCAGCCAGCGGGTCAGGCCCGCGGCGCCGCCGAACCCGCCGATGCGCACCTGTCCCGAGGGCAGCGCCGGGTCGGCCACCCGCCCGGCCAGCGACGACACGACCCGCAGGCCCGGGCGCCCGTCCAGCGCGGCCGCGACCGCGCGGCCCTCCGTCGTCCCCCCGAGCACGAGCACCACAGTCACGGGCGCAACCGTAGGTCAGACCGTGCCGAGCACCGGCTCGAACGCCAGCTCGGCGGCACCGACGAGCTTCCCGTCGCGTCCCAGCGGGGAGGTCTCCATCCGGGTGCCGCCGACCGCGCGGCTGACGAGGCTGCGCTGCTGCACGTCGTCGCGGACGCGCGCCACGACCGACGGCGGCAGCGCCGCGAACAGGTCACCGAGCACGACCAGCTCCGGGGCCAGCATGTTCACCACCGTCACCAGGCCGGCCACCATCCAGCCCGCGTAGTCGCCGAGCAGCAGGTCGGCCCGTCCGGGCACCGCGGCCAGGGTGCGCAGCTCCGCGACCAGCACGCCGCGCGGGGTGTCCTCGGCCAGCCCGAGCGCCCGGCACAGCGCCGGCTCGCCGACCTCGGTCTCCCAGCAGCCCTGCGCCCCGCAGAAGCAGTCGCGCCCGCCCGGGCGCACCAGCAGGTGCCCGAGCTCGCCGACGTACCCCCCGGTACCGCGCAACGGACGGCCGCCCGCGATCACACCGCCGCCGACGCCGACGTCGGCGGAGAGGTAGACCAGGTCGGAGACCTCGCGGGCGACCCCGCGCAGGTGCTCGGCCAGCGCGCCCAGTTCCGCGTCGTTGCCGACCTGGGCGTCGCGCCCGAGCACCGCGGACAGCCGCGAGCCCAGCGCGACCTCCCGCCAGCCCAGGTTCGGCGCCTCGTGCACCATCCCGTCGCGGCGCCGGACCACGCCCGGCACCGACACCCCGACGCCCTGCTCGGTGACGCCGAGCTCGTCGCGCAGCAGCTGCGCGGACTCGGCGACGTGGGTGATCACCTCGCCGGGCAGCCGCGTCGTGCGGTGCAGGTTCCAGCTGTGCCGGCCCAGGATCTGCCCGCCGATCCCGACCATGGCCATCGCCACCTGGTCCACCCGGACGTCGACGGCGAGCACCACCGCCGACTGCGGTTCGGGCAGCACCAGCAGCGACGGCCGCCCCGCCCCGGAACGCCGGGTCGGGACGGCCTCGGTCACCACGCCGGACTCGGCCAGCCCGTCCACCACCGCCTTGATCGTGCTGCGGTTGAGGCCCAGCTCGGTGGCCAGGGTGGCCCGGGTGCACGGGCCGTCGACGTGCAGGCGGCGCAGCAGGGCGGCCCGGTTGTGCCGCCGGGCGTCGTCCGGGCGGGTGCCCGAGGTGGGTGCGGTCACCGGCCGGTGGCCGCCGAGCGCCGCCGGGACAGCACGTCCACCGCGGCGGCCAGGAGCAGCACGAGCCCGGTCACCACGAACACCACCGCGGCCGGCTGCTTGAGCAGCCCCAGTCCGTTCTGCACGGTGGCCAGCACGGTGCCGCCGATCACCGCGTTGCTGATCCGACCGCGCCCGCCGAACAGCGAGGTCCCGCCGATCACCGCCGCGCCGACCGCGAACAGCAGCGTGTTGCCGCCACCGGCCGCCGGGTTCACCGACCCGATCTTCGACGAGTAGACGATCGCGCCGACGGCAGCGAACGCCGAGGCGATCACGAACACCGACGCCCGGATCCGGACGACGTCGATGCCGGCGCGGCGCGCGGCCTCCCGGTTGCCGCCGACGGCGTAGACGTGGCGGCCGAACCGGGTCCGGTCCAGCACGTAGGTGCCGAGCACGAGCAGCACCAGCACGACCGGCACCACGTAGGGCACCCCGGAGATCGCGATGACCCCGGGCGAGCGGTCCTGCACCAGTGCGAACGTCGCGAGCGCCCCGAGCACCACCACCGCCCCGATCTTGATCAGGACGAGGCCGGTCGGCTGGGCGACCAGCCCGGTGCTCAGCCGGGTCCGCTGGCGGACCAGCATGATCGCCGCGTACCCGCCGGCGGCCAGCACGAACAGGATCCACGAGCCGAGCGGGGACAGGTTGCCGTTGGCCACCGCGTTGATCACCGGGTCGCGTAAAGCGAGCGTGCCGCCGTCGCCGATCAGCTGCAGGATCACGCCCTGCCAGGTGATGAACAGGGCGAGGGTGACGACGAACGAGGGCATCCCGACCCGGGCCACCAGGAACCCGGTCAGGCAGCCGATCACCACCCCGACACCGACCGCGAGCAGCATCTCCGTCCACGGGTTCGCCGGCACGCCGACGACCAGCACCACCGCGGTGAGCACGCTGACGGCGGCACCGGCCCACACCCGCACCAGCGCCGCGAGGCCCGCCGCCACCAGCATCACGACGACCAGGATGACGAACACGACGGTGCCGGTGGCACCGAGCATGTTCCCGCCGCTGGTCAGGTGCAGCGCCATCAGCGCGGCGGCCAGCCCGGACGCGGTGCCCGCGGCCAGGTCGATCTCGCCGGTGAGCAGTACGAACACCAGACCCATCGCGATGATGGTCGGGCCGGCACCCTGCTGAAGGAGGTTCGCCAGGTTCAGCAGGCTGGGGAAGGTGCCGCCCGAGTCCAGGGCCGTGAACAGCACGAACAGCGCGGCCAGCCCGAGCAGCGCGGGCAGCGACCCGAGCTCGCCGGTCCGCAGCCCGCGCAGGTAGCCGCGCACGGCCTCGCCGGTGGTGCGCGCGGTGGTGTCGATGCCGAAATCGGCCGCCCGGTTGCCGGGGTTGGCGCGCTCCGCGGCGCTGGTGGGAGCGCCCTCCGGGCCCGCGGCCGGGGTCTCCGGCTCGCGGTCCGGCGGGCTCGGAGCCGTCCCGGCGGGTCGACGCTCGGTCACGGTGTCTCCTCGGTGTGTGCGGCCCCGGAGGTGTCCGGGGTGGTCTCGTGGCGGGGCATCTAGACCCCCGCCGACTCGGGGCGGGCCAGGCCCAGGTCGCCGGAGCGACCGGCGGTGATCAGCTCCACGACCTGCCCGTGGGTGACGTCGCGGGTGGGCACCTCGGCCACCATCCGGCCCAGGTACAGGGTCGCGATCCGGTCCGACACCTCGAACACGTCGGACATGTTGTGGCTGATCAGCACGACGGCCAGTCCCTGCTCGGCGAGGCGTCGCACCAGGTCGAGCACCTGGCGGGTCTGGGCCACGCCCAGCGCCGCCGTCGGCTCGTCGAGCAGCACCACCCGGGAGTCCCAGAGCACCGCCTTGGCGATCGCCACGGTCTGTCGCTGACCTCCCGACAGCGACGCGACCGGGGCGCGCACCGACGTCACGGTGCGCACCGACAGCGAGGCCAGCGTGCGCCGGGCGGCCTGCTCCATGTCCGACTCGTCGAGCAGCCACGGCCGTCCCCGCTCACGGCCCAGGAACATGTTCTGGACGATGTCGAGGTTGTCGGCCAGCGCGAGGTCCTGGTAGACGACCTCGATGCCCAGCCGCGCGGCGTCCGACGGCGCGTTCAGCGCGACCGGGTTCCCCTCGAAGGCGATCTCGCCGCCGTCGATCGGGTGGATGCCGGCGACGCACTTGACCAGCGTCGACTTACCGGCGCCGTTGTCCCCGACGAGCGCGGTGACCTCGCCCGCGCGCACGGTCAGGTCCACGTCGTGCAGGACCTGCACGGCGCCGAAGCTCTTGGTGATCTTGCGCAGCGCCAGGATCGGTTCGGACACGGGGCTCCCTCCCGGTCACGGTGCGCGGCGGCGGGTCCCGCCGCCGCGCACCGGGTTCACTTGATGCCGAGCTGCCCGCAGGTCGCGGCGTTGGCGCCGGTGCAGATCTCCGCGGCCTTGATGTAGCCGGCGTCGGTCACCGTCTTGACGTTGTCCTTGGTGATCAGCTGCGGCTGCAGCAGCACGGACTTGACCTGGCGGTTGCCCTTCGGGTCGGCGACGGTCTGGGTCGCGACCGCGTCCGCCGCGGCGGTGTCGCCCTTGGCCAGCGCACCGGCCAGCTTCGCCGCCGCGTCGGCCTCCTCCTGGATCGGCTTGAACACCGTCATGTACATGTCGCCGCGCAGGATCGCGGCGAGCCCGTCGGCGGTGGCGTCCTGGCCGGTGACCGGGACCTTGCCGTTGAGGCCGTACTTGCTCAGGACGGTGACGACCGAGCCGGCCATGCCGTCGTTGGCCACCGCGACGCCGTCGACCTTGCCGCCGTTGCCGGTCAGGATCTGCTCGAACGTGGTGCCGGCGACCTGGTTGTCCCACTTGTCGATGGCCTGGTTCTGCACCAGCTTGTAGGCGCCCGAGTCGTACTTCGGCTGCAGCACCGAGAGCTGCCCGTTGGTGTAGAGCGTGGCGTTGTTGTCGGTGGGTGCGCCCTCGATCTGGATGATCTGCGCGCCCGGCTTGTTCCCGACGCCCTGCACGAGGCCCTGGCCCTGTAGCGCGCCGACCTTCTCGTTGTCGAACGAGACGTAGTAGTCGCTGGTGCCGCCGAGGTTGAGCCGGTCGTAGTCGATCACCGGGATGCCCTGGGCCTTCGCCTTGGCCGCGACCGAGCTGCCGCCGTCACCGCTGATCGAGGCGATGACCAGCGCCTTGACGCCGCTCGAGATCATGCCGTCGGCCAGGGTGGAGAACTTCTGCTCGTCGCCCTGCGCGTTCTGGATGTCCGGGTCGAGGCCCTGGGCGCGCATCGCCTTGTCCAGCATGGGCTTGTCGAAGCCCTCCCAGCGGGCCGAGGTGTCGGTCTCGGGCAGGATCACGCCGACCTTGATCCCACCGGAGGGCTGCCCTCCGGACCCGCCGGCCTCGTCCCCGCCACCGGCGCTGTTCTGGCCGCAGGCCGACAGCGCGAGCACCATGCCCAGGCTCGCCGCCATCCCGGCCCGCACTACCGCTCTCCGCGTTCGCATCGGATGTCCCCTCCACGTCACTGTGGATCGCACCGGCAGGCTCACCGGATGAGTGAATGTTGCGAGCGACAACGTATGGCGCGATACCTGCTCCGCAGAAGCCCACTGAATCGATCAACCTAGAACTGGATCATCACAATCCGGTCACGGAGGCCGGGATTTGTTGTTCGCGGTTCGATTCAGAGCGCCGCGGGGGCGGCGTCCTTCCGGCCGGTGTCCTTCCCGTCCTCCCCGGCGTCCTTCCGGTCGGAGTGGTTCTGTCCGGAGTCCTTCTCGTCGTAGCCGGAGACCACGCGGGCCTGCATCGGGAACCGCACGGCGGTGTCGCCGAACAGCCTGCGCCCGGCCGTCGCGGCGGCGGCGTGCACGGCCGCGGCGACGTCGTCGGCCACCTCCGCGGGGACGTGCAGCAGCACCTCGTCGTGCTGGAAGAACACCAGCTGCGCCGGGCTCCCGCTGCGGCGCAACGCGTGGCGCAGCTCGGCCAGCAGGACCAGCGCCCACTCCGCGGCCGTGGCCTGCACGACGAAGTTGCGGGTGAACCGGCCCCGTGCGCGCGCCGCGGCGTCCGCCTCGTCGCCGGGACGCGCCGGCGGGCAGGTCCGGCCCAGGTGCGAGCGGACCAGGCGGCCCTGCTCCCCCGCCCGGGCCGCGTCCTCGAGCAGCGCCATCGCCGCCGGGAAGCGGCGGCGCAGCGTGGCCAGCGCCGGTGCCGCGCCGCCGGAGGTCTGCCCGTACATCGCGCCGAGCAGGCCCAGCTTGGCCCGGGCCCGGTCGCCGCCGAACTCGGCCGCGGCGAGCGCAGAGTACAGGTCGTCGACGTCCGGGGCCAGCGCCGGCTCGCGGGCCATCGCGGCCAGCACGCGCGGCTCGAGCTGCGCGGCGTCGGCCACCACCAGCCGCCACCCGGGGTCGGCCCGCACGGCCGCGCGGACCGCACGCGGGATCTGCAGCGCGCCACCGCCGCGGGTCGCCCACCGCCCGGACACCACGCCGCCGACGACGTACTCGGGGTGGAACCGGTCGCCGCGCACCCAGGTCCGCAGCCACGACCAGCCGTGCGCGGCGTGCAGCCGGGCCAGCTCCTTGTAGGCCAGCAACGGCGCGACGGCCGGGTGCTCGACCCGGCGGACCTCCCAGGCCCGGGTGCTGGACAGCTCGTGCCCGGCGCGGGCGAACGCGCGCAGCACCTCGGCCGGTGAGTCCGGGTTCAGCGCCCGCCCGCCGAACGCCTCGGAGATCTCCCGGGCGAGCTCGGCCAGGCGCGGCGGGCGGCCGCCGAGCACCGGGCGCGGGCCGAGGACGTCGGTGAGCAGGCGGTCGTGCACGTCGGCGCGCCAGGGCAGGCCGTCGCGGCGCATCTCCTCGGCGACCAGCGCCCCGGTCGACTCGGCCGCGACCAGCATCCGCATGCCTGGCGGGCCCGCGGCGAGCCTGCGCTGCTGGGCGGCGTGCACGGCGACGACGTCGGCCAGCTCGTCGGTGCGCGGGCCGTCGTCGAACAGCCCCGGCGGGCCCTCCTCCGGGACCGGGGGGTCCGGCTCGGGTTCCCGGCCGGCCAGGCGGGCCGTCGCCGCGGCGAGGCCGTGCGGCGCGCCGAACCGGCCGTCGGCGCCGACCAGCAGACCCTCGGTGAGCTCGACGTCGTGCGCGCGGCCCAGCGACACCCCGGCCTCGAGCAGCCGCCGGTAGGACCGGGCCCTGGCCAGCACCCACCGCGGGGCGAGCTCGCGCTCCAGCGCGGCCACCGCCTCCGGACCGGGCAGGATCTGCACCTCGCCCCGCGCCGTGCCGTCCTCGTCGAGACGCCGGATCCGGATCGGCCCGTCGGAGCCGGGGTCGACCGCGACCCGCGCCGCCCTCGCCCCGCTCCCCACGCGGCCAGTCTAGGTTCGGACCCCGACAGTCCCCGCCCGCGCGCAGGGGCCGCGCCTACGGGGCCGCCCCTGGCCGACTCCCCTGGCACGCGCCGCCCTGCCCTGCCCTGCCCTGCCCTGCCCATGATCGGCAGAAGTGGTCGTTTCCGGTCATTCGTGGCCGGGAATCGACCATTCCTGCCGATCTTGTCCTGCCGGCCGGGATGGGCACGGAGCGGCGGCCCCCGCGGCAGGGGCCCGCGGCAGGGCCCCGCGGCGCCGGTCGGCGTGCATCCCGCGAGGAGCGCATGCTCCGGCTAGCGTTCGCCCGGGACGAGGAACGGCATGAGGAGGCACCGATGGCCGACGTGACCACCGTCGTGTTCGACGTCAACGAGACGCTCTCGGACATGAGACCGATGGCGGGGCGGTTCGCCGACCTGGGCGCGCCGGAGTCGTCGGCGGCGTTGTGGTTCGCCTCCACCCTGCGCGAGGGCATCGCGCTGGCCGCGTCCGGTGACACGGGGACGTTCTCCGAGATCGGCCGGGAGACCGCGAAGGCGGTGCTGCGCGGGCAGCCGATCGACCGCAGCCCCGACGACGCCGCCACGCACGTCCTGGACGGCTTCCTCGGGCTGCCGCTGCACCCGGACGTCGCCGACGGGTTCCGCACCCTGCGCGCGGCCGGGCTGCGCCTGGTCACGCTGAGCAACGGCGGGGTGCCGGTCGCCGAGAAGCTGCTCGGCGACGCCGGTCTGCGCGACGAGGTCGAGCACGTCCTGTCCGTCGACGACGCCGGGATCTGGAAGCCGGCGCGGGCGGCCTACGCCTACGCCGCGCAGGTCTGCGGGACGGCGCCGGGTGAGATGGTGATGGTCGCGGTACACCCGTGGGACCTGCACGGCGCCCACCGCGCAGGCATGCGCACGGCGTTCCTGAACCGCGACGGCGCCACCTACCCCGCGCACCTCACCCCGCCGGACCACACGGTCACCGCGCTGCCGCAGCTGGCCCCGCAACTGCGCTGACCGTGAGGGTGGTCAGGCGCGGCGCCGCGCTCCCCGTACGGGGGACGGACTCCCGGTGCCGCCGCGTCGGCGCCGCCGCGGCGCCCGCCGTCCGTATGCTCCGAACCGGGTGATCAGGACAAGCAGGACGAGGGGGACGACCGTGACCGGAGCGTTCCGCCCGGTCGCTCTCGTCGTGGCGGTGCTGGCGCTGGCCGGGGCCTGCTCCGCCGCCGTGCCCGTCGCACCGGAGCCGTCGACGGGCCCGGCGACCCCGACCGCGCAGCCTGGGCTCTCCCCACTGCAGGTGGACGGCCGGTTCCTCGCCGACGGCTCGGGCGCGCCGTTCTTCTGGACCGGTGACACGGCGTGGGCCCTGCCGGCGCTGCTCGACCGCGACGAGACCGCCCGCTACCTCGACACCCGCGCGGAGCAGGGCTTCAACGTGGTGCAGGTCGTCGCGCTGTTCCCGCAGGCCGGCGCGGACGGGCCGAACCGCTACGGCGACCGCCCGTACCGCGGCGGGCTCGACGACCTCACCGTCACCGACGGCGCCGACCCGTCGGACCCGGAGGCCTACGACTACTGGGACCACCTCGACACCGTCGTCGCGATGGCCGCCGAGCGCGGGATCCGGGTCGCGCTGCTGCCGGTCTGGGCCGACGGGCAGGTCGGCGAGCTGGTCACCGAGGACAACGCCCGCGGCTACGGCGAGTTCGTCGGCGACCGTTACCGCGACCGGGTCGTCTGGGTCCTGGGCGGCGACGAGTCCGCGGACGGCGTCGAGGACGTCTGGCGCGAGCTCGCCGCCGGCATCGAGACCGGCGCCGGGCGCGACGTCCTGATCACCTACCACCCGATCGGCGACCGCAGCTCCGCCGACTGGTTCGCCGACGACCCGTGGCTGGACCTCAACATGATCCAGGGCGGGCACTGCCTGCGCCACGACGTGCGCCGTCGGATCGTCGACGCGACCTACCGGGCGAGCCCGGCGAAGCCGTTCCTCGACGGCGAGCCGATCTACGAGGAGCACCCCTACTGCTGGGAACGACCGCCGGAGGGTTTCTCCACCGCGCTCGACGTGCGCCGTGACGCCTACTGGTCGGTCTTCGCCGGCGCGCTCGGCCACACCTACGGCCACCACTCCGTCTGGCAGTTCGTGACCCCGGACCGCCCGGCCGCGCTCGGTGCCCGCGGCGACTGGCAAGACGCCCTTGACGCCCCGGCCGGACAGCAGATGCGGCACCTGCGGGCGTTGATGGAGTCCCGTCCGTTCACCACCGGCGCACCGGCCACCGATGTCGTCGCCGACGTCGGCAGCGGTGCGGAGCGGATCCAGGCCACCCGGGCCCGGGACGGGTCCTACCTGATGGCCTACGTTCCCGACGGACGCGCGTTCGAGGTGGACCTCGGCACGCTCTCCGGGCCCGCCCGGGCATGGTGGTTCGACCCGCG
>NZ_JADQDD010000520.1 GCF_019263595.1 Pseudonocardia sp. KRD291
GGTCTGTTCGCCGGGGCGATCAACGCGATCGCGGGCGGCGGTTCGCTGCTGGTGTTCCCTGCGCTGCTCGCGGTCGGGTTCCCGCCGCTGGCGGCGAACGTCACGAACTCGGTGGCGCAGTGGCCCGGCTACGTCGGTCTCGTGGCCGGCGCGCGCAAGGACCTCCCCGGACAGGGCCGGCGGATCCTGCTGACCTCGATCGTGGCGGTGTTCGGGTCCGGGATCGGGTCGGTGCTGTTGCTGGTCCTGCCCGGACAGGTGTTCGACGCGATCGTGCCGGCCCTGGTCATCCTGGCCAGCCTCACGATGGCCGTCGGACCGTGGATCAAGCGCAGGATCGGCACCCCGGGCGGCGGCGAGGCCCGCGACCGGACGCCGCTGCTGCTCACGGCGGTGTTCCTGGCCGCGATCTACGGCGGCTACTTCGGCGGCGCGCTCGGCGTCATCCTGATCTCCACCCTCAGTCTGTTCGCGCACGACTCACTGCGCAGGCTCAACGCGCTCAAGGGCGTCCTGTCGCTGGCCGTCGCGACGATCACGGTGGTCGTCTTCGCGATCGGGGCACCGGTGGACTGGCTCGCGGTCGCCCTGCTCGCCCCGACCACGCTGGTCGGCGGACTCGTCGGGGCCCAGATCGCCCGCAGGCTGCCGGAGAACGTGCTGCGCTGGGCCGTCGTCGTGCTGGGCATCGCGGTCGGCATCTACCTGTTCCTCGAATGATCCCGCTGCTGGCCGCGGTCGCACTGCTGGTGGCGGTGCTCCTCGCGGCCACGCTGCGCCCGTCCGGACTGCCCGAGGCCGCGACGGCGGTGCCCGCCGCGGCGATCGCCGTCGGCACCGGGCTGATCACCCCGTCCGACGCGTGGCGGGAGGTCGTCGAGCTCGGCCCGACCGTCGGGTTCCTGGCCGCGATCCTGCTGCTCGGGCACCTGGCCGACGTCGAGGGGGTGTTCGACCGGCTCGGCGCAGCACTGGCCGGCGCGTCCCGCGGGAACCCGCGGCGCCTGCTCGGGCTGGTGTTCGTCACCGCCGCCGGCACCACCGCCGTGCTCAGCCTGGACGCGACCGTGGTGCTGCTGACGCCGGTCGTGCTCCTCACCGCCGCGCGCCTGCGGCTCCCGGCCCGGCCGCACAGCTACGCGTGCGCGCACCTGTCCAACTCCGCGTCCGGGCTGCTGCCGGTGTCGAACCTGACCAACCTGCTCGCGTTCTCCGCGTCCGGGCTGACGTTCCTGTCCTTCGCCGGGCTGATGGTGCTGCCGTGGGTCGCGGTGATCGCCGTCGAGTACCTGGTGCTGCGCCGGTTCTTCGCCCGCGACCTGGCCGAGACCACCGGGCCGGTCGTGCGCGGAGATCACCGCCCCGGCGACGGTATCCGCGCACGGCCGGTGTTCGCGCCGGCCGTGCTGGCGTTGACGCTGGCCGGGTTCGGGGCGTCGTCGGCGATCGGGGT
>NZ_JADQDD010000521.1 GCF_019263595.1 Pseudonocardia sp. KRD291
GGCTTCGCGCTCAGTATCGATGCGCGGCTCCGCAGGCTTCGCGCTCAGTATCGAAGCGCGGCTCCGCAGGCTTCGCGCTCAGTCACCCGGGGTGCGGAAGTCCTCCGGCGACACCTCGTCGATGAACTCCCGGAACTCGCGCAGCTGCTCCTCCGGCGCCGCGGTGGAGTCGGTGCCGGTGGAGGTCGGTGCCGGTACCCCGGCACCGGCCGGGTCCTCGGCCTCCGGCGGCAGGAGCTCGTCGACCTGCTGGCCGACCTCGTCGAGCACGTGCTCGGCGATGCCGATCGGGAGCTTCTCGCGGACGGCGATGGACAGCGCGTCGCTCGGCTTGACCTCGATCCGCTCGCCGGCGTCGAACACCAGCTCCGCGGTGTAGACGCCGTCGGTCAGGTCGCTGATCTCGATCCGTTCCAGGGTGTGCCCGAGCCTGTCCAGCACCGGCAGCAGCACGTCCTGGGTCAACGAGGTCGACTCGCCGTCCCGCGGGCCGACGGCGATCACCTCCGCCTGCGCCGGGCGTAGGAAGATCGGGACGCACCGGGTGCCCTCGATCTCCCCGATCAGCAGCACCGGCTGCCGGGACCGAGCGTGCACGATCAACCGCAGGACATGCATCGCAATGCTCACGCCGACCTCGCCTCCAGCTGGTGCTTCGGCGCGAATTCTCCCCGGTCCGGACGGTGACCGGCGTCTCATCGCGAGACGTATCGCCCTGCGGATCGCTCGTCCGGCCGAGCCCCGATGCCGCCTCAGCCCCGTCCGATGAACGGCATCGTCGTCGCGGTGATCGTCAGGAACTGCACGTTGGCCTCGAGCGGCAGGCCTGCCATGTAGAGCACCGCGTCGGCGACGTGGCGGGCGTCGAACGTCGGCTCCGGGCGGGTGCTGCCGTCGGCCTGCTTCGCGCCGGTCGCGATCCCGGCCGTCATGTCGGTGGCCGCGTTGCCGATGTCGATCTGACCGCAGGCGATCCCGAACGGTCGCCCGTCCAGCGACAGCGAGCGGGTCAGGCCGGTGACCGCGTGCTTGGTCGCGGTGTAGGCGGCGCTGCCAGGGCGCGGGGCGTGCGCGGAGATCGACCCGTTGTTGACGATCCGGCCGCCCTGGGGATCCTGCGCGCGCATCGCGGCGAACGCCTCCCGGGCGCACAGGAACGACCCGGTCAGGTTCGTGTCCACCGCCGCTCGCCACTGCGCGACGTCGATCTCGTCCGGCGTCCCCGCCGGTCCGAACGTGCCGGCGTTGTTGACCAGCAGGTCGACCCGGCCCCAGCGCGCGTGCACGGCCGCGAACAGCGCCGCGACCGAGTCCTCGTCGCCGACGTCGGTCGCGACGACGAGCGCGTCCGGGTGCCCGTCCGCGGTCTCGTCCAAGGCCTCGGCCCGCCGCCCGGCCAGCGCCACCCGGTACCCGGCACCGAGC
>NZ_JADQDD010000522.1 GCF_019263595.1 Pseudonocardia sp. KRD291
GGAGCGGGCCGAGACCGAGATGCTGACCATGGTGGTTCTCCTGCGTCCTGCGGGACTGCCGCGGACGGTGCGACGACGACGATGGGTGAGGTCCCGACGGTGGGCCCTTCCGGGGGTGTCGTCCCGCGACCCGCCGCGTGTTAACCGATCCAGACACCGGCTCGGGTGACGTATGTTACCCGTCCGTAAACCTGCTGTTCAGCCACCTCCGGGCGGCGGCGCGTCCGTCGGGCACGAACGGCCAGGACGGGTCGGCCAGGCGCGTGCGCAGCTCCTCGACCTCCATCCAGCCGCCCTCGGCGATCTCGCTCGCCTGGTGTGTGACCGGGCCGTCGGAGAAGGCCTGGTAGGCGAACACGTGGGCGCGCAGGCCGTGCGGGCCGGTGCCGGGCCCGGTGTCCGTGCCCTCGGCGCAGGAGTCCCAGCCCAGTGTGAACAGGTGCTGCAGGGGCACCCCGCTGATGCCGAGCTCCTCGGCCAGCTCGCGCTCCGCGGCGTCGTCCGGGCTCTCCCCGGCATCGATCACCCCGCCGGCCCAGCAGTCGTGCAGCCCGGCCATGACCAGCTTGTCGTCGGTGCGCCGGTGCACGTACACGCGACGGCCGTCGGTGCTGCGCAGGAGCGTGGCGGCGGTGCCGTGCCAGAGCGAGCGGGCGTAGACCTCGCCGCGCGCGGCTTCGCCGACCACGCGGCCCTTCGCGTCGTACACGGCGATGCGTTCCAGGGCGGGGTCGGGCACGGGCCGGATCATCGCATCGCAGGCGGCGCGACGTGGCCGGATCCACCGGCGTGCTCGGGGCGCGCGGTGCGCGATGGCGGTTAGTCTCGGCGGATGCACTCGCAGGGGGAGGCGGCAGCATGACCGCACGCCGGATCATGGGCACCGAGATCGAGTACGGCATCGCGGTGCCCGGGGACCCCACGGCCAACCCGGTCGTCACGTCGACGCAGGTGGTCCTGGCCTACGCCGCGGCCGCCGACGTCCCGCGCAACCGCCGTGCCCGCTGGGACTACGAGGTGGAGTCGCCGCTGCGCGACGCGCGCGGGTTCGACCTGTCGGCGCCGAGCCTGGCCCCGCAGCTCGACACCGACCTCGACGATCTCGGCGCCGCGAACGTCATCCTGACCAACGGCGCCCGGCTCTACGTCGACCACGCGCACCCGGAGTACTCGACGCCGGAGGTGCTCAGCCCGCGCGACGTCGTGGTCTGGGACAAGGCCGGCGAACGGGTGATGCTCGAGGCCGCGAACCGCGCCGCGACCGTGCCCGGGTCCCCGCGCCTGCAGCTCTACAAGAACAACGTCGACGGCAAGGGCGCGAGCTACGGCTCGCACGAGAACTACCTGATGGCCCGGTCCACGACGTTCCCGTCGATCGTCGGCGGGCTGACGCCGTTCTTCGT
>NZ_JADQDD010000523.1 GCF_019263595.1 Pseudonocardia sp. KRD291
GGCGTAGGCCCGGTCGCGCTCCAGATCCGCCTTGCGCGGACGACCCCTCGGGCGCTTGCGGGGGATCACCCGTCCACGCTCGAAGATCTCGCCGCCCCAGACGCCCCATGGCTCGGCACGGGCCATGGCGCCGTCGAGGCAGTCGGCCCGCACCGGACAGCCGGCGCAGAGCGACTTCGCCCGCTCCAGCTCGTCCGGCGCCTCGGCGAACCACATGTCGGCGTCGCCGCGACGACAGGGCAGGTCCTGCCCGGTCTCCGGGGCGGCGCTGAGCAGGCCGGACAGCACGTCGGCGGTGGTGCCGCCTCCGCACTCGGTCGTCGCCATCACTCCGCCGTCGCACGGAGCTGATCGCACTAGCACCTGTCGGTCCTCCTTGGTCGGTACTGCGCCGGTGTGTCGGTACTGCGGTGGGTAGGGACAAAAAAATCGGGGCCGCGGACCCCTGTGTGTGGGTTCCGCGGCCCCGATGAGAATCGGCCGTCGTCTGACGAGGACTAGGTGGTACCTCGGCATCCGGGAACGGACACACGTGTGGAGTTGTGCTTGTTCGCGATGGGCGCGGTGATCGGCGCGAAGCCACCCTCGGTGACGCGCGGGCGCCACACCGGGAGCACGGACGCACCCGCGGCGCACATGACGGCGCCCCCGGACAGCACGTCGACCGGAGCGACGTCGCCGTACATCTCGATCGTGGTCGTGGTCATGGGGAGCACCTCCTCAGGCGTCTCGTGTGCGCTGCCGCGCGATGGGGCCGTGTCCCGAACAGCCCTTCGGCCGATCGGTGTAGTCGACTGTAGAAGCACCGGTGACGGCCGCACAACCGATTAAACGAGTTGATACTTCGGAATTCGCGTGAACGTCAGGTTCGAAGATCGTTGCTGGTGACAGCCTCACCGTCCGAACCCGACCCAGGGTCGGCACCCACGTCGGGCCGGCCGCCCGGAGCCCGCCGCCGCGCCCGAGCCGCGCGCTCTCCTCCGTCCCGCGCGCTCCCCGACGATCCGCGCCCGATGCCGCGGTCGCGGAGCACCGTCGAGCGCGCAGCGGGACGCTCGGCGCGCGGTGCGAGTCGCCCGGGCGCGGTGCGAGCCGTCCGGGCGCGGGGCGGGCAGGCTCCGATATCGAAGTCTCGAACGGACCTCCCGAAACCACCGAGTGAGCGAGGGGACCCTTCGGGACGGGACGTCTCGAAGATCGTTGCTGGTGACGGCCTCACCGCCCGAACCCGCCGCCGCGCCCGAGCCGCGCGCTGCCCTCCGTCCCGCGCGCTCCCCGACGTCCCGCGTCCGATGCCGCGGTCGCAGAGCAACGTCGAGCGCGCAGCGGGACGCTCGGCGCGCGGTGCGAGCCGTCCGGGCGCGGCGCGGGCAGGCTCCGATATCGAAG
>NZ_JADQDD010000524.1 GCF_019263595.1 Pseudonocardia sp. KRD291
GGGACGCGAAGCTGGTGCAGCCGGCCTGCAAGGCGGCATAGGCGTTGGTCAGTCCCTGGCCGCGGGTGTTGTGGAAGGGCGCGGTCACGAAGATCGCCGCGTCGTGGAACGTGTCCCGAACGGCCAGAGAGTTGTCGAGGCCCCGGCTGGTGGGGATCACGCCCGAGCGCGTCGATCAGGCGGATCGTGTCCTCGGTCGGGATGCGCTCGGGCTCGTTCTGGAAGCCGTCGCGCGGCCCGACCTCTCGCAGGTGGACAGCCGTCGGAAGGGTCATGATTCCTCGTTCACCGCTCTGAATAGCGCCTCGCGGAATTCGGGGGCGGCGACGGCGATCAGTCGTTCGGGACGCTGCGCCAACGGGCAGCCCCGCAGCCACGCCACACCGTGTTCGGTGACGACGGCGTCGACGTCGGCACGCCCGGTGGAGACCGGGCCGTCGAACGCCGCGACGATGGTCGATGCTTCGCGTGCCGTCGAACGCAGCGCGATCACCGACAGTGCCCCGGTCCGGGCCGCGGCACCCGAGAAGTCGGCCTGACCACCGATACCACCCAGGTAGCGGCGTCCGGCGGTCTCCGACCCGACCTGGCCGGTGAGGTCGACCTCGATCGCGGAGTTGACCGACACCAGCCGACGCAACGAGGCCAGCACGGCGGGGGCGTGGGTGTGGCTGGGTGGCCGGAAGAGCACCGGCAGCCCCGGCAGGCGCTCGTACAGCTCGGCGCTGCCGATCGCCGTTCCGGTCACCAGGTATCCGGTGTCGATCTCCTTGCGGGCTCCGGTGAGCACGCCCTTCTCGGCCAGGCGCAACACCCCGTTGCTGATCATGCCGCCGTGGAAGCCGAGGTCGCGGTGCCCGGCGAGCCCGTCCATGATCGCGTCCGGAAGGGTGCCGACACCCATCTGGATCGTGTCGCCGTCCTCGATCAGGCCGGCGACCCGCTCGGCGATCGCCTCGTCGACGACGTCGGCCTCTCGCTGCGGGGCCTGCGGCAACGGGCGCTCGGTCTCGAGGGTCGCGGAGAACCGCTCGAGCGGGATGCCGGGTGTTCCGCCGGTGACCGGCATCCGGTGGTTGATCTCCGCGATCAACGTCCGGCTGTGGTGCACCGCGTCGCCCGCGTAGTCGACGCCGATGCCGAGCGAGCACCGGCCGTCCGGTCCCGGCGGGGACACCTGCACCAAACCGACGTCGCTGGGCAGCAGG
>NZ_JADQDD010000525.1 GCF_019263595.1 Pseudonocardia sp. KRD291
TGTACTGACCACAGACGTTGGTCGAGGTCGTGTGACGACACGATCTGACTGATCTTGAACGGGGAGGACCTCCTGCGGAGGGTGTGGAGCTGTCGAAGGCATCCGCACCACAACCACAGGAGGTCCTCGTGGTTCACGCTAACGCCCCGCTGACCGAGAAGCACCGGCTGCGCCTGGCCCAGCTGATCATCGAGGGCGGCATGCCGGTCGCCCAGGCCGCCGAGCGGTTCCAGGTGGCCTGGACGACGGCGAAGCGGTGGTCGGAGCGCTATCGCGAACACGGCCGCGACGGTATGAGCGATCGATCCAGCCGCCCGCACCACAGCCCGACCACGACACCCCCCAAGAGCGTCCGAGCGATCGTCCGGGACCGGATGCGGCTACACCTGGGTCCGATCGAGATCGGCGCCCGCCGCGGCATGCCGGCCTCGACGGTGCATCGGGTCCTGACCCGATGCGGGCTGCACCGACTCACCCACGTTGAC
This sequence comes from Pseudonocardia sp. KRD291, assembly GCF_019263595.1. Classification (GTDB taxonomy): domain Bacteria; phylum Actinomycetota; class Actinomycetes; order Mycobacteriales; family Pseudonocardiaceae; genus Pseudonocardia. The sequence goes on from NZ_JADQDD010000525.1 coordinate 486, forward strand.
CGGGTCACCGGCGAACCCGTGCGCCGCTACGAACACCCCCACCCCGGGGACCTGCTCCACGTCGACGTCAAGAAGCTGGGCAACATTCCCGACGGCGGCGGCTGGCGCTACGTCGGCCGCGCGGCCGGAAACCGGCACCGGGCCGCGACCCCGGGCAAGTCCCGCAACGCCCACGGCGAGAAGAAGATGGGCACCGCCTATGTCCACACCGTGCTCGATGACCACTCCCGCGTCGCCTACGCCGAGGTCCATGACGACGAGAAGGCCGTCACCGCCGTTGCTGTCCTCACCCGGGCCACAGCGTGGTTCGCCGAGCGCGGGGTCACCGTGGCGCGGGTGCTCTCGGACAACGGGTCGGCCTACCGCTCGCATGCCTGGCGCGACACCTGCCGCGATCTGGAGATCACCCCGAAACGCACCCGGCCCTACCGGCCCCAGACCAACGGCAAGATCGAACGGTTCCACCGCACCCTGGCCGACCGGTGGGCCTTCGCCCGCCACTACACCGGCGAGTCGCAACGCCGCGACGCCCTCCCGAGCTGGCTACACGAGTACAACCATCACAGGCCCCACACCGCCATCGGACGTCGAGCGCCCATCAGCCGCTTGACCAACGTCCCTGGGCAGTACA
>NZ_JADQDD010000053.1 GCF_019263595.1 Pseudonocardia sp. KRD291
CGATGAACTCCTCCATCTCCTCGGAGTTCTCCTCCGCGTCCGGCCAGGCGAGGACGACACCCGACCCCGGTGCGTCGGTCAGCGGCCGGTAGGTGAGGTCCCGGCGGTGGTGCAGGCGGGCCAGCGACTGGGGGACGACCAGCAGGCCGAAGCCCGCGGCGACGAGCTCGACCGCGTCGGCCGTCGTCGCGGGGTCGGAGGCCGCCGCCCGTCCCGGCCGGTCACCGGGCCAGGCGAGCGTGTCGTCCAGCGGGCGGAGGACGACCTCGTCGGCCAGGTCGGCGACCTGCGCCTCCTCGGCCGCGGTGAGCAGGTGCTCCTTCGGGACGACGGCCACGGTGGTCTCGGTGTAGAGCGGGATCGCGTGCAGCCCGGTCCGGTCGATCGGCAGCCGGACCACACCGGCGTCCACCGCACCGGTCCGGACCAGCTCCACCGCCTCGTCCGTGCTCACCGCGACCAGCTCCAGCGCGACGTCGGGACGGCGCTCGGCCCACATCCGCGCCCACTTGCCCGGCGTGACGCCCGGGACGTAGCCGAGCCGGAAGGACGCGGTGTCGCTCGGCTCGGTCACCGGCCCAGGCTATCGGCCGGTCCGGCCCCGATACCCTCGGCACATGACGCGGCAGAGGTCGACCCAGACGATGAAGCCCGCGACGGCGGCGAAGAAGCTCGGCGTGCACCTCGAGGCGACGCCCGAGGAGTTCCGGGACGGGGTGGTCTCGCGCGACGAGCTCGACGCCCTGCAGGCCGATCCGCCCGAGTGGCTGCGCGAGCTGCGGCGCGACGGCCCGCATCCGCGCCCGGTCGTCGCGGACCGGCTCGGGGTGTCGATCTCCGGCCTGGCCCGTGCCGAGATCACCGAGCCGTTGACCACCGCCCAGATCGCGGCCATCAAGGAGGAGCAGCCGGAATGGCTGCGTCGCGAGCGCAACACCCGGGCCGAGGCCCAGCGTGCGGAGGCCAAGCTGGCGGCCGAGCGGTCCGCGCAGTAGCTCACGTCCCGATCCCGGCCGGCCGAGCTGCGCCATGGCGCCGCAGACGGTCTGACCGCGGACCTGGCGGGCGGACCTAGCCGGAGCCCGGCGGGCCCGGGGCGGCGCGCAGCACCGTCGTCCCGAGCAGGCGGCAGGCCAGCAGCGCGACCTCGACGTCGATCCGGCCCTCCGACAGCGGCCGGCCACGCACCTGCTCCGCCTTCCGGATCCGGTACATGATCGTGTTCTTGTGCAGGTGCAGCTCGGTCGCGGCGGCGGCGAGGCTGCCGCCCCGGGACAGGTAGGCCCACAGCGTCTCGCGCAGCCGGGCCGCGTCGTCGTCGTCGTCAGCCAGCCCGCCGAGCGCGCTCTGCACCCAGGGCGCGGCGGAACCGGGGTCCGCGGCGAGCAGCGCCAGCGGACCGAGCTGGGCCGAGGTGGTGGTCCGTGCCCGGTGCGCCGGGTCGGCCGCGGCGGCGATCTGCTGGGTCTGCTGCGCCTGCTGGTGGCTGCGCCGGAAGCCGGCCAGACCTTCGACCGGGTCGCCGAGCGCGGCGTAGGTGCCGGGTGTGCCGGCCAGGACGTCGGTGACCGCGTCCGGCGGGGCGGCCGCGTCCGGGAACCAGGCCCACAGCGTCGACGCGTCGGGGGCCACCACCAACGGGGGCCGGGTGCAGCCCAGCGCGGCCGCGACCTCGGGCACGACGCGTTCGAGCCGGCCCAGCCGCTCGACCTCGTCGACGTCGGCGCCGCACCAGAGCACGGCGCCGACGTGCGCCCCGGCAAGGTCGTAGCCCAGGGTGCTGCCCACGTCGCCGGCGTCGACCGAGCGGGTGGACAGCAGGGCGGTGACCGTGGCGAGCCGGGCGGTGTTGCGCTGCCGCATCCAGCTGTCGCGCTCGCTCTGGTAGGCGGCCACCACCTCCTCGGAGACCGCATCGATCACGCTGAACGTGACCGACGCCAGGTCCCGGGCCGCGGCGGCGACCTGCGCCCCGTCGGCGGGGGTGCCCGCGATCAGGGCGATCAGCTCCTGCTGGAAGCAGGCCTGTCCGATCCGGTAGGCGCGCAGCATCGTCGAGATCGGGACGCCCTGCTGGGCCAGGCGCCGCGCCAGCTCGAGCGCGGCGTCCGGGGCCCGGACCCCGTCGACCGGCGCTCCGGCACCGAGCACGGTCAGCGCGGCCGTGACCATGTCCCCCACGGTGGTGGCCAGCACCTCCCGGACGCGGGGGTCACCGGCCACCTCCGGCAGCTCGTCGGCGACCTGCCTCAGCACGGTGCCGACGACACGGCTGGTGTCGGCCAGCAGCGGTCCGGCCACGCGACCGAGGGTGTCCGACACCGGTGGGGGCACCGGGCGACCGTACCCGGGCGACGACGCCGCCCCGGTTCCGTGACCGGAGCCGGGGCGGCGTGTCGTGCGGGGTCGGTCGCTCAGGCGTCGAGGCCCTCAGGTGTCGAGGCCTTCAGGTGTCGAGCCGCAGTGCAGCGGCCGGGCAGGAGGCGACGGCGGACTCCACCAGCTCGCGGTCTCCCTCGGCCGGCGTCTCGTCGAGGATCTGCACGAGGCCGTCGTCGTCGAGCTCGAAGTACTCGTGCGCCATGGCCTCGCACATGCCGTGCCCGTCGCAGGCGTCCCGGTCAGCGACGATCTTCATCTTCTCAGGCCTCCGCGTTCGTCAGCGGGATGAAGTCGACCTTGTCCCGGACCCCGCAGTCGGGGCAGGTCCAGTCGTCGGGCACGCGCGCCCACGGGGTGCCGGCGGCGATGCCCTCCAGCTCGTTGCCCTCGGCCACGACGTAGATGTGCCCGCAGCCCGGGCAGCGGGCGGCCGCGACGTCGTCACCGGCGACCGGCGCCGCGGTGTCGGAGTCGACGGTCCCGGTGGACGTGCCCGGCACCGGGTAGCGGGCGAACAGCTTGTCCCGCTTGCGCGGCGCCAGGTTGGCCAGGCGCAGGTCGCCCTCGTAGTGCGCGACGACCAGCGGGTCCATCGTCCGGTAGAACAGCGGCGGCACGACCGCGAGCGCCATCATCCCGGTGTAGCCGGTGGGCAGGACGGGGCTCTCGGCGAAGTCGCGCAGCGTCTGGAAGCGCCGGGTCGGGTTGGCGTGGTGGTCGCTGTGCCGCTGCAGGTGGTAGAGCAGCACGTTGGTGGCGATGTTGTTGGAGTTCCACGAGTGTGCGGGGGTGACCCGCTCGTAGCGGCGACGGTCCGGCGGGCCGACCTCCTGGCGGAGCATGCCGTAGTGCTCCATGTAGTTCACGAGCTCGAGCAGCGTGAAGCCGAACACGGCCTGGATCACCAGGTAGGGCAGGATCGCGACGCCGAACACCGCGATCAGGGCGCCCCACAGCACCGCCGACATCAGCCAGGCGTTGAGCACGTCGTTGCCCAGCCGGAACGGGTGCTTGTCGCGCCGCGCGAACCGCTTGCGCTCCACCCGCCACGCGCTGGTCACCGACCCGACGACGGTGCGCGGCCAGAACGCGTAGAAGCTCTCGCCCATCCGGCTCGACGCCGGGTCGGCCGGGGTGGCGACGCGGACGTGGTGGCCGCGGTTGTGCTCGATGTAGAAGTGGCCGTAGAAGCACTGCGCGAGCGCGACCCGGGCCAGCCAGCGCTCGGAGGACTCCTTCTTGTGGCCGAGCTCGTGCGCGGTGTTGATGCCGATGCCGGCCACCGAGCCCAGCGTCATCGCGCACCCGATCATGCCGAACACCCCGGCGTCGGAGGTGGCGACGAACCACATCCCCAGGACCAGGCCCGCGTACTGGATCGGCAGGTAGGCGTAGGTGATCCAGCGGTAGTAGCGGTCCTCCTCGAGGGCCTCCATCACCTCGTCCGGCGGGTTGCTGTTGTCGCGCCCGGCGACCAGGTCGATCAGCGGCACCACGACGAGCACGATGACCGGACCGAGCCACAGCGTGATCTCGAGGCCGGTCAGCGCGTAGAGGCCCATCGCCAGGAACGGCAGCAGCGGGACGACGAGCCCGAGCATCCAGAGACGGCGCTTCCCGTCGTGCCACGTCGACCGGCCCTCGACCGGTGTGTCCAGTGCGTAGGTCTTCATGGAGTCCTCCCCTTCGAAGAGTCCCGTCGCCGACGCCGTGGTGGCCCGGCTGTTCCCACTGGGGAGGACGCTACGAGCGGGGGGAGCCGATGCCATCGGGCCGCGGAACGAACTACGGCGCCCCGGTTGTGTGCCCGGCACACACCGACCACCGACGACGACAGCCCCGGCCGGTGGCCCGGCCGGGGCTGTCGTGCTGGTGTCGCTGGGAGGGTCAGATCAGAGCGCGACGTCGTAACGGTCGGCGTTCATGACCTTCGTCCAGGCGGCGACGAAGTCGTTCACGAACTTCTCCTTCGCGTCGTCGCTCGCGTAGACCTCGGCGACGGCGCGCAGCTCGGAGTTCGAGCCGAACACCAGGTCGGCCCGGGTCCCGGTCCACTTCACCGCGCCGGAGGCGTCGACCGCCTCGAAGGAGTCGTCGTCACCGGCGACCGAACGCCACGCGACGCCCGCGCCGAGGAGGTTGGTGAAGAAGTCGTTGCTCAGCGTCCCGACCTTGTCGGTCAGCACGCCTGCGGTCGACCCACCGGTGTTCGCGCCCAGCACGCGCAGGCCGCCGACCAGCACGGTCAGCTCCGGAGCGGAGACGCCGAGCAGGTTCGCCCGGTCGACGAGCAGGAACTCGCCGGGCAGGGTGTGGCCCTTGCCGCGGTAGTTCCGGAAGCCGTCGGCCGTCGGCTCCAGGTAGGAGAACGACTCGACGTCGGTCTGCTCCTGGGTGGCGTCGGTGCGGCCCGGGGTGAACGGCACGGAGACCTCGTGCCCGGCGTCCTTCGCGGCCTTCTCGACGGCGGCGCCGCCGGCCAGCACCACCAGGTCGGCGAAGGAGATCTTCTTCCCACCGGTCAGCGAGCCGTTGACGTCGGACTGGATCGACTCCAGCGTCGAGATCACGGTGCGCAGGGTGTCCGGGTCGTTGGCCTCCCAGCTCACCTGCGGCTCGAGGCGGATGCGGCCGCCGTTGGCGCCGCCGCGCTTGTCCGACTGGCGGAACGACGAGGCCGAGGCCCAGGCGGCCTTGACCAGGTCGGTGACCGACAGGCCGGACTCGAGCACCTTCGCCTTGATCGACGCCACGTCGTCGGCGGAGACGAGCTCGTGGTCGACGGCCGGGACCGGGTCCTGCCAGAGCAGCTCCTCGGTCGGGGTCCAGGCGCCGATGTAGCGCTCCTTCGGGCCCATGTCGCGGTGGGTCAGCTTGTACCAGGCGCGACGGTAGATGTCCTCGAACACGGACGGGTTGTCGAGCCAGCGGCGGGTGATCTCGCCGTAGACCGGGTCGACGCGCAGGGCCACGTCGGTGACCAGCATCGTCGGCTTGCGGTTCGGCTGACCCTGCTCCGGGTCCGGAATGATCTCCGGGCCGTCCTTGGCGACGAACTGGTTCGCCCCGGCCGGCGACTTCTCCAGCACCCACTCGTAGGCGTAGAGGTGCTTGAGGTAGTCGTGGCTCCACCGGTTCGGGGTGCGGGTCCAGATGACCTCGAGGCCGGAGGTGATGGTGTCGCGGCCCTTGCCGGAGCGGAAGCTCTGCTTCCAGCCCAGGCCCTGCTCGGTGATGTCGGCGGCCTCCGGCTCGGGGCCGACGTTGCCGTTCTCGTCCGGGTTGGCGGCGCCGTGGGTCTTGCCGAGGGTGTGGCCGCCGACGATCAGCGCGGCGGTCTCCTCGTCGTTCATCGCCATCCGGCCGAAGGTCTCGCGGATGTCGCGGGCCGCGGCGATCGGGTCACCGCTGGCGTCCGGGCCCTCCGGGTTCACGTAGATCAGGCCCATGTGCGAGGCGCCGAGCGGCTTCTCCAGCTCACGGTTGTTGAGGTCCTTGCTACCGCCGTAGCGCGCCTCGTTGCCCAGCCACGTGCCCTCGGAACCCCAGTAGACGTCCTCGTCCGGCTCCCAGACGTCGGCGCGGCCGCCGGCGAAGCCGAACATCGGGAAGCCGGAGATCTCGTGGGCGCGGTTGCCCGCGAAGACCAGCAGGTCGGCCCAGGAGACCTTGCGGCCCCACTTCTGCTTGACCGGCCAGAGCAGACGGCGCGCCTTGTCCAGGTTGCCGTTGTCGGGCCAGCTGTTCAGCGGCGCGAACCGCTGCATGCCGGCGCCCGCGCCGCCACGGCCGTCGAAGGTCCGGTAGGTGCCCGCGGAGTGCCAGGCCATCCGGATGAAGAACCCGGCGTAGCTACCGTGGTCGGCGGGCCACCAGTCCTGCGAGGTGGTGATGACCGAGTCGACGTCGCGGGCCAGCGCGTCGAGGTCGACGGTGGCGAACTCCTTGGCGTAGTCGAACTCGCCGTGGAACGGGTCGGAGGCGACCTGGTGCTTGCGCAGGACCTTCAGGTTGAGCTGGTTCGGCCACCAGTCCTGGTTGCCACCACCCTCGGTGGGGTGGGCGATGCGACCGTGGTCGATCGGGCAGCCACCGTCCTCCTCCCTGTTCAGCTCGCTCTCGATGGTGGGGTGGTCGTCAGACACGGGAATCCTTCCGGGGTGGATCGGTGTGCGCGGTGTCGATGTGGGTAGCGGTGGAGCAGTCGGGGCACACGCCCCAATAGATGACCTCGGCCTCGTCGATCGTGAAGCCGTGATCGTCGGACGCGGTCAGGCACGGGGCTTCGCCGACGGCGCAGTCGATGTCGGCGATGGCCCCGCACGAGCGGCAGACGACATGGTGGTGGTTGTCGCCGACCCGGGACTCGTAGCGTGCCGGGGAGCCTGTCGGTTGGATGCGGCGCACCAGGCCGGCGGTCGTCAACGCGCGCAGCACGTCGTAGACCGCCTGGTGGGACACATCGCCGAGATCCGCGCGCACGAGCCCGATGATCGAGTCGGTGTCGAGGTGCGGCTGGGCGTGCACCGTGGACAGCACCGACAGCCGTGGGCGCGTCACGCGCAGGGTCGCCCCACGCAGCATGCGCTCGAAGTCCGACGTCGTTGGCACCCCGTCAGACTGTCGTACTTTCTGGAATCAGTCAAGAAACGGGGGTGCGGGGTCGGTCGGTCGGCGCGTCCCGGACATCGTGTTGATCGACCAGAGTGGTCACATCGGTGCCACGGACGGCACGGATGTGACCACACTTCTCGATCACGGGGTCGGTGTCCTGTCGCCGTGCGAATCGCCTGCTCCGGTCCTCTCGGGGAAACCGACGACGTCGCCGACGGTGATCGTGCCGGAGGCGAGGATCCGGCAGACCGCGCCGCGCAGGCCCGCCTCGGCCTCGACCCGGTCGACAGGTCGCATGGGCGCGCGGGAGGCGTCGGCGATGTGCAGTGCCGCGACCCGGATCGTCACGGGTCGACAGTAGTGGGCCCGTGTGCCGACGACGGCCCGCGAGCGCAGACCGCGACCTCGGTCGGATCGAGGCGCAGGCCACGTCCCGGGAGCGTATGTATACATGTTGCTCTTTTGTATGCTGATGCCATGACTGCAGCGCAGACGACCAGGCCCTGCTTCCACCTGGCGATCCCGGTGGACGACCTGGCGAAGGCCCGGGCCTTCTACGGCGACGTGCTCGGCCTGCAGGAGGGCCGGTCCGCGGACCTGTGGGTGGACTGGAACTTCTACGGCCACCAGATCGTGACCCACGTCGCCGAGCGCGCGGCGGCGCCGGCGCACAACCCGGTCGACGGGCACGACGTCCCGGTGCCGCACTTCGGGGCCGTCCTCGGGGTGGACGCGTTCCACACGCTGGCCGAAAAGCTGCGCGCGGCCGGGACCGAGTTCGTGATCGAGCCCTACCTGCGCTTCGCCGGCGAGCCGGGGGAGCAGTGGACGATGTTCTTCCACGACCCCGCGGGCAACGCGATGGAGATCAAGGCGTTCCGGGACGAGGCGCAGATCTTCGCGAAGTAGCGGGCGGCAGGTCGAGGGAGCGGGGCGGCGCGTGCGGACCAAGGCCGACCACATCCACCACGCCCTGCGCGAGGACATCGTCGCCGGGCGTCGCGAGCAGGGGTCGGTGCTCGACGAGGTCGAGCTGGCGGCGGCGTTCGGCGCGTCCCGCACCCCGGTGCGCGAGGCGTTGCGACGGCTGCAGAGCGAAGGGCTCCTGACGGTCGGGAGCCGCCGCCGGATGTGCGTCGTGGACCTGTCGGAGAGCCACCGGCACGAGGTGACCCTGCTCCGCGAGTCACTGGAGACGACGGCGGCGACGCAGGCGTGTGCGCGGTGGGAACCCGACGACCTGGACGGGCTGCGCGTCGCCGTCCTGCGTCAGCGACGGGTCGCGCGCGACGGGGACGTGACGGCCTTCCTCGGCCTGGACGAGACGTTCCACCGCGAGCTCGCCGCCGTCGCCCGGATGCCCACCCTGTCCCTGCTGCTCGACCAGCTCGGCGCGTTCGTCCGACTGGTGCGCGTCGCGATCCCGACCGACGACGCGCACATGCTCGCCCTCGCCGACGAGCACGATGACCTGCTCGACCGGCTGGAACGGCGCGACGCGCCGGCCCTGTGCGCGGCGCTGGGCCGCCACATCCGCACCACCGCGCCGCGACGGCGGTGACCCGGCGGCGGGGACGCGTGGCTCAGTGGATCGCCTTGAGCGCGACGACCAGCCCGCCCAGCGCGACCAGGGCCACCACCAGCACGATGCGCTTCCACCACGGCAGCGTGGTGCGCCGGACCGCGAGCAGGGCGAACAGGCCCATGCTGGCGACGAGCACCCAGACGGCCGTCCACAGCGCCGTGTGGAACGGGGGCCAGCCGAGCGCGGACCCGACCAGCAGCAGCACCGGCACCGCCGAGGCCTGCAGGATCTGCCCGGAGCTGCGCAGGGCCAGAAGTCCTTCGTGGCCCTTCGGTCCGTGCCCGTGCGCCGCGAGATGGGCGGTGTAGTCGGCGAACAGGCTGGCCGCCCAGAGCCCGCCGGTGGCGATCAGCACGTCGGCGACGGCGGACCAGGGCCCTCCGCCGTCGTCGATGTGCCGGGTGAGCACCAGCAGCGTGCTGAGACAGGCGATGGTGCCGTAGACCCGTTCGCGGAGCATCGACGAGATCTGCTCGGGCGTCGCCGTCGGGTGCTCGGTGCGCGTCCACACCGAGCGTGCCGCTCTCGACATCACACCTCCGTAGGGTCCCCGCGCAGCCCGGACGACGACGGCCCTCAGGCCGATCGGCGGGGTCGGTCCGGCGGGAGCGACCGCGCGAAGCGGACGCCGTGCTCGACCCAGCGGGCCAGCTCGTCGTCGGAGGTCTCCGTGACGTCGACGTGCAGCCAGCCGTCCAGCTCGCGCCCGCGCATCACGAACCGGCTCGCCCGCGGGTCGGCGACCAGGGCGTCGGTGTCGGCGGGGTCGACGCGCAGCATGAGGCCACCGCGACCGGAGGCGTTGACGGCCATGTGCCCGTCGATCAGGAAGGCCAGGCCGCCGAACATCTTCTTCTCGGTGATGCCCGGCTCCGGGGTCAGGATCTCGCGTAGCCGGTCGGCCACCTCGACGTCGTAGGCCACGGGGGCGGTCGCCTTCTCAGTCGCGGTAGGTGTTGTTGCTCGAGTGGTCGCCGCCCAGCCAACGTTCGAGGTCCTTGCGGGCCTGGGCGCGGCGGACCTCGTTGATCGCGTCGGCGTCCGGGTCGTCCACCGTGAACTCGAGCAGCAGGCCGTTCGGGTCGGTGATGTAGAGCGAGACGCAGTAACCGTGGTCGAGGACGAACGTCTGCGGCTCGACGTACCCGGCGTCGGCGATGCGCGTGCGGATCGCGTCCTGGTTGGCCTGGTCGGTGGCCAGCGCGATGTGCCGGAACGGCGACGGCGTCAGCTCGGGGTCGGACAGCTCGTCGACCTCGGTCCAGGTCGCGACCAGCGGCATGCCGATGACGTCCTCGTAGAACGCCCGCGTGCGTTCCTGGTCCTTGGTGACGAACGCGTTGTGGTGCAGCCGGATCGGCGGGCGTCCGGTTCCGGACGGCGGCGGTGCGGTCTGGGTCATGAGGGGTCCTCCTCGACGAGGTCACGCGACGCCGTGTGGTGACAGACACTACCGTGGGGCTCCGACACCTCAAGCGTCCGAACGATCCACTCCGCCTGCAGGTCCCGCTCCCGGAAGGCGATCCCGGTGACTGCTTCCGTACGTCCGTTGGCGACCTCGATCGTCGGGAGCTACCCGCAGCCGGGGTGGCTCGTCGACCGCGCGCACCTGGCCGGGACCGGCCCCGCCCGGGCCCGCGACCCGCAGCTGTGGCGCCCGGGCCCGGACACGATCGTCGAGGCCCAGGACGACGCCACCGTGATCGCCGTCGACGCCCAGGAACGCGCCGGGCTCGACATCGTCACCGACGGGGAGGCGCGCCGGGAGTCCTACTCCAACCACTTCGCGACCGCGCTCGAGGGCATCGACGTCGACAACCCCGGCACCCGCGTCGGGCGCAACGGGAAGAGCCAGCGGGTCCCGCGGATCGTCGGGCCGGTCACCCGCCCGCGCAGCATCCAGGCCCGCGACACCGAGTTCCTGCGGGCCCGGACCGGGCGCCTGGCGAAGATCACGATGCCGGGCCCGTTCACGATGTCGCAGAACGCGCAGGACGACCACTACGGCGACGGGGAGGCGCTGGCCTTCGCCCTCGCCGACGCCTGCCACGCCGAGATGCTCGACCTGTTCGCCGCAGGCGCGGACATCGTGCAGATCGACGAGCCCTACATGCAGGCCGTCCCGGACGCCGCCCGCGCCTACGGGCTGGCCGCGCTCAACCACGCCCTGCGCGACGCCCCCGGGACCACCGCGGTGCACCTGTGCTTCGGCTACGCCGCCAAGATGCCCGGGCAGAAGCCGAGCGGCTACTCGTTCCTGCCCGAGCTGGCCGGCTGCGTGTGCGACCACGTCTCGATCGAGAGCGCCCAGCCCGACATCGACCTCGGTGTGCTCGGCGACCTCGCGGGCAAGACGGTCGCACTCGGGGTGATCGACCTGAGCACCGAGGACGTCGAGACCCCCGAGGTGATCTCCGACCGGGTCCGTCGGGCGCTGCGCCACCACCGGCCCGAGCAGCTGGTCCTGAGCACCGACTGCGGCATGAAGTACCTGACCCGCGCCGCCGCCGACGGGAAGATGGCCTCGATGGTCGCCGCGGCCGGAGCGCTGCGCGAGGAGCTCGGGGTCTGAGCGGCCCGATGCGGTACCTGCTGGTGGCGATGCTGCTCGTGGTCGCGGGCTGCAGCGGCGCCGCGGAACCGGGGACGTGCGCGCCCCCACCGGCCCCGGACGTGGGCAGCGTCGAGGGTTGGATCGGCTACCTCGCCGCCCACCGCGACGACGTCGCGTTCGTCGTCGACGACGGCCGGGGGACCCGGCTCGAACACCGAGCCGACGCGGTCCAGCCGATGGCATCGGCCAGCAAGTCCCTGAACCTGGCCGCGTACGCCCGCGCGGTCGCGCTCGGCGCGGTGCGCCCCGACGAGCCGGTGCGGGTCGGCGACTGGGAGCGCTGGGAGGTCTTCAACCCGTCGACGAGCTCGCACGCCCGGGCGCTGGACCACCTGGGGATCCCGCGCACCGGCAACCGGGCCCGGGACCCGGACCGGGTCGTCACGCTCGACCAGATCGCCCACCAGGTCAGCATCTGGAGCGACGACGCAGGCCCGGACCTCCTGCGCGCCCGCCTCGGCGACCGTGCCCTGCTCGACACCGCCCGCGCGGTCGGCTGGGACGACCCCGAGCTGATCAGCAACACCGGATTCGTCGTCTCCCTCTACACGCCCGAGCTGGTCCCGCCGGCCACCGACCGGCCCGCGCGCCGCGCCGCCGAGTGGGCCCTCGCCCGCCGCTACGCCACCGACCCCGCCTTCCGGGCCGACGCAGACACCCGCATTCCTCCGCCGGGCGTGGAGCCCGCCTGGGCCGACGGCGGCCCGGGCGGGACGGCCCGCCAGCTCGAGGCGCTGTGGTCGGCGGTCGGGCACGGCACCTTCCCCGGCGCGGACCGCGCCCGGGCCATCGCCGAGCAGGACCCGCACCCGCCACCCGGCATCCTCGGCATCGGGGCCAAGGGCGGCCTGATCAGCGGAGTGCTCGCGCGGGGCGTCGAGATCCGCCGCGACGACGGCACCGTCGCGACCGCGGTGCTGCTCGTGCGCCGGATGAGCGAGCAGGACACCCGGCGGGTCGGCGAGGACAGCCGGGGGTTCTCCGACGTCCTGGTCGCCTCGGTCGAGGACCCGGCGGTGACCGCGGCGATCCGCTGCCGGCTCTGAACCCGCCCGACGGGCCGCGCGCGGCAAGGTCAAGATCGTCCGCTCGGTCCGGTGGACACCGCCGATCGGGCGAAAGAGGACCCCGGGAGAAACCATTTCGGGGCGGGCTGCGAAAGTCTTGACGTGACCCCGAACGTGATCGACGGCCGCGCGCCGGCGCCTGTGCGCGCGCAGCGGGCACGTCGGTCACTCGGCCGGCTGGTCCGGTACGGGATGGTCGGCGTGGCGAACGCGGCCGTCTACTACACGACCTACCGGCTGGTCCTCGAACCCGTCGGCTACCTGGCCGCGCACGCGCTGGGCCTGGCCGTCGCGATGGTCGTCTCGTACTTCCTGCACTGCCGGTTCACGTTCTCGGTCCGGCCCACCTGGCGCCGTTTCCTGCGTTTTCCCTGGTCGCAGGCTACGAACATCGCGGCGACGACGATCGGTGTGGTCGCGCTCGTGCACCTCGGGGTGGGGGAGCGGGTGGCCCCGCTGGCCGCCGCGGTCGTCGCGGTGCCGATCACCTTCCTGCTGACGACGCTCGCCCTGACCGGTCGTCGCTCGACCGCGACGGGCACCCGGGTCCCCGCCTGACGCCGGTCCGGCGACGGGCGGCGTGGCCGCGCCCGGCTTAGGCTCGACCGGTGCGACACCACGACCTCGTCGTCATCGGCACCGGTTCCGGCAACATGGTCGTCGACGAGCGGTTCGACGACCTCGACGTCGCGATCGTCGAGCGCACCGCGTTCGGCGGCACCTGCCTCAACGTCGGCTGCATCCCGACCAAGATGTTCGCCTACACCGCCGAGGTCGCCCACACGGCGCGGCAGGCCCCGGAGTACGGCGTGGACGCCGCCGTCGAGCGCGTCCGGTGGTCCGACATCCAGGAGCGGGTGTTCTCCAGGCTCGACCCGATCTCCGCCGACGGTCGCAGGGGACGCGAGCAGAGCGACAACGTGACCGTCTACCTCGGGCAGGCCGAGTTCACCGGCCCGCTGGCCCTGCGCGTGCGCCGCGACGACGGCGGGACCGACGAGATCTCCGCGGACCGGGTCGTGATCGCCGACGGCGCACGGCCGAGCGTCCCGCCCCCGGTGGAGTCCGCACGCGTGCACTACGAGACCTCGGACTCGATCCTGCGGATCGACGCCCTGCCGCGGCGGCTGGCGATCCTGGGCGGTGGCTACATCGCGGCCGAGTACGCGCACATCTTCGGTGGCCTGGGCTGCGCGGTGACGATCATCGACGTCGCCGACGCGCTGCTGGCCTCGATGGACGAGACGATCTCGCAGCGCTTCACCGAGGTCGCGCGCGAACGGTTCGACGTCCACACCGGGCAGGGGGTCGACGCGGTCGAGCAGGCAGGCGACGGGGTGCGGCTGCGCCTCGACGACGGGTCGACGATCGAGGCGGACATGCTCCTGGTGGCCGCGGGGCGGGTGCCCAACGGCGACCGGATGAACCTCGGCGCGGCCGGCATCGACACCCACGACGACGGCCGCATCGCCGTCGACGGGTACCTGCGCACCAGCGCGGACGGGGTGTTCGCCCTCGGCGACGTCAGCTCGCCGGTACAGCTCAAGCACGCGGCCAACCACGAGGCGACGGTCGCGGCGCACAACCTGCTGCACCCGGACGCGATGCGCGAGGTGGACCTCGGCCTGGTCCCGGCGGCCGTGTTCACCTCGCCGCAGATCGGCACCGTCGGGTGCACCGAGCAGCAGTGCCGCGACGAGGGCCGCGACCACGTCGTCGCGGTCCGGCCCTACTCCGACGTCGCCTACGGGTGGGCGATGGAGGACGAGACCGGCTTCTGCAAGCTGATCGCCGACCCCCACACCAGCCTGCTGCTCGGCGCGCACCTGATGGGCCCGCAGGCGCCGACCCTGGTGCAGTCGCTCGTGCAGGCGATGGCACTCGGCGTCCCGGTCACCCGCCTGGCCGACGTGCAGTACTGGATCCACCCGGCGCTGAGCGAGGTCGTGGAGAACGCGCTGCGTGCCCTGGACCTCGAGCAGTAGGCCCGCTCAGACGTCGTAGTCGACCGTGATCTTGTCCGAGACCGGCAGCGTCTGGCAGGTCAGCACGAAACCGGCCTCGACCTCGTCGTCCTCGAGCGCGAAGTTGCGCCGCATCGTCACCTCGCCGTCGGTGACCTTCGCCCGGCACGTCCCGCACACGCCGCCCTTGCAGGCGAACGGCAGGTCCCCGCGCACCTTCTGCGCGGCGTCGAGCACCGGGACGTTGCGCGGCAGCGTGAGCTGCGTGGTGCGGCCGTTGAGCACGACCGTGACCTCGCTGCCCTCGCCGTCGAGCTCGGCGGTGTCCTCGGCCCGGTCGAGCTCGGGCGGCGGCTCGTCGACGTAGAACAGCTCGCGGTGGACCTTCTTCCTGTCCACGCCCAGGTCGGTGAGGACGGCGGTCGCGTCGTCGGTCATGCCGAGCGGGCCGCAGAGCCACCAGTGGTCGATGGTCTCGACGTCGACCAGCGCGCCGAACAGCGTGCGCAGCCGCTCGGCGTCGAGGCGTCCGTTGAAGATCTCGGCCTCGGTGGGTTCGCGGGAGAGCACGTGCAACAGGTGCAGGCGTGGGCCGAACGCGTTCTTGAGGTCGGCGATCTCCTCGGTGAACATCACCGTGTCGGTGCGACGGTTCCCGTAGAGCAGCGTGACGTGCGTGTCGTCGTGTGCGGCCAGCAGCGACGCCGCGATCGAGAGCACCGGCGTGATCCCGGACCCGGCCGCGACCAGCCCGTGGTGCGTACCGGCCTCGAGCTCCGGGGTGAACGACCCGGACGGCGGGCCGACCTCGACCTCGTCGCCGACCTGCGCGGTGTTCACCAGCCACTCGGAGAACATGCCGGTGTCGACGCGGCGCACGCCCACCCGCGGCATCGCACCGGCCGGTGCACAGATCGAGTACGAACGGCGGTGCTCGCCGTCGTCGTTCCAGCGCCGCAGCGTCAGGTACTGGCCCGGCTTGAACGCGTAGGCCTCGCGCAGCTCGTCCGGGACGTCGAAGGTGACGGCGACGGCGTCGTCGCAGAGCCGCTCGATACCGCCGATCGGGAGGTGGTGGAAGCCGCCGTCGGTGCGTCCGGGCTCGAGGCCTGCCGACTCGGGGGCGAAATCCGGGTCGGCGAGCACGTCGTCGATCGCGTCCTCGATCCGCAGCCGCGACGAGCGGCCGTGCACCATGTTGCTCCGCGCCGTCCAGGCCGCCTCGCGCCGCCGGTTCACGTCAGATCTCCTTCATGTGCTCGAAGGGCTCGCTGCACGACGGGCACCGGCGCAGCGACGTGCAGGCGGTGGGGCCGAAGTGCGAGAACTCCTCGGTGGTGGGAGCGCCGCAGTGCGGGCAGCGCACGTCCGGCGACGGGGCGGTCAGCGTCAGCGGGATCGGCCCGGTGGCCCTGGGCCCGACGCGTCCGGGCGGGGCGATGCCGGCCTCGGCGAGCTTGCGGAGCCCGTCGTCGGAGATCCAGTCGGTGCTCCACGGGGGCGAGAACACCGTGCGCATCTCGACCGGCCCGTAGCCGGCCGCGGACAGCGACGCCGACACGTCGCGGCGCATCTCCTCGATCGCCGGGCAGCCGGAGTAGGTGGGGGTGATCGTGACGGTCACGGCGTCGCCGTCCACGTCGACCCGGCGGATCACGCCGAGGTCGTGCAGCGTCAGCATCGGCATCTCCGGGTCGACGACGCGCGCGACGACCTCGCGCGCGTCCGCCCGCGCCGTCGCGGTCACCACGTCGCACCCGGGTGCTGGCGGGCCAGGCTCTGCATCTGCGCGAGCGCGTGGCCCAGGTGCTCGGTGTGCACGCCCTGACGCCCGCCGCGGCCACCGATGGTGCCGATCGCGGGCCGGTCCGGCAGGGTCAGCGTCGCCTTCGAGACGACCTCGTCGAGCACCGCGTCGAACTCCTCGCGGGTGGTGCCCGGGTCGACGGCGACACCGGCACCCGCCAGGCGCGTCTCCTCGTCGGAGGTGCGGAACAGCTCGCCGACGTAGGGCCACAGGGCGTCCAGCGCGTCCTGCATCCGACGGTGCGACTCGTCGGTGCCGTCGCCGAGGCGCAGCGTCCAGCGGGCGGCGTAGTCGCGGTGGTACGTCAGCTCCTTGACGCCCTTGCCGGCGACCGCGGCGATCACCGGGTCGGTCGAGCCGACGAGCCGGTGCAGCAGGGCGAGACGCCAGGTCGAGAAGATCAGCAGGCGCCCGATCGCGCGGGCGAAGTCCAGGTCGTCGGAGAGCTCGGCGAGCCCGACGTTGCGGAACCGGGCGTCGCTGCGCTGGTACGCCAGCGCGTCCTCGTCACGTCCGTCTCCTTCGACGTGCCCGGACCGGGCCAGCAGCACGCGGGCCTGGCCGAGCAGGTCGAGCGCGGTGTTGGCGAGCGCGACCTCCTCCTCCAGCTCCGGGGCGTTGGACACCCACTCCGAGAGGCGGTGGCTGTAGATCAGCGCGTCGTCGCCGAGCATCAGGCAGTAGGCCGCCAGGTCGGCGGCATCGACGCCCTCGGGCACCGGCGCGGACACCTCGGCGCCCGCCTCCTCGACGATCCCGGTGCCGAACGCCCAGCGCGGGTCGTCGTGGTCCGTGGTCTCGGACAAGGACTGGTACGCGTTGGTCGCGTCCTCCTCCATCGCGTGCGGGCTCACAGGTGCGGCACCTCCTCCGGGATCCGGTAGAAGGTCGGGTGCCGGTAGACCTTGTCCGCGGACGGGTCGAAGAACGGGTCCTTCTCCGCCGGGCTGGACGCGGTGATGTCGTCGGCCTTCACGACCCAGATGCTCACGCCCTCGTTGCGACGGGTGTAGACGTCGCGCGCGTTGTGCAGCGCCATCTCGTCGTCGGGGGCGTGCAGCGACCCGACGTGGACGTGGTTGAGCCCGCGCTTGCCGCGCACGAACACCTCGTAGAGCGGCCAGGTCCGCCGACTCGGCTTCTCACCCTGACCGGTCTCCACACCGGTGACCGGGACGGCGCCGTGCCCGCCCTCGGCGGTGACCTCTTCTTCGTCGGGGGTGTTCACGCCGCCGCCTTCCGGGCCTCGTTCTTGCGGGCGGCCTGCTTGTCGGCGTAGGCCTGCGCGGCCTCACGGACCCAGGCGCCGCCCTCGTGCGCGCGACGACGGTGCGCGACGCGCTGGGCGTTGGCCGGGCCGGAGCCGGCGACGACCGCCTTGAACTCCTCCCAGTCCGGCTCGCCGTAGTCGTGTGCCTTGCGCTCGTCGTTCCAGCGCAGCTCCGGGTCCGGCAGTGTCACGCCCAGTGCCTCGGCCTGCGGGACGCTCATGTCGACGAAGCGTTGGCGCAGCTCGTCGTTGGTGTGGCGCTTGATGTTCCAGGCCATCGACTGCTGCGAGTTGGGGGAGTCCCCGTCCGGCGGGCCGAACATCATCAGCGACGGCCACCACCAGCGGTCGGTCGACTCCTGCACCATCCGCTTCTGCTCGTCGGTGCCGTTCGCCATCGCCAGCAGCAGCTCGTAGCCCTGGCGCTGGTGGAACGACTCCTCCTTGCAGATCCGGATCATCGCCCGCGCGTACGGCCCGTAGGAGCAGCGGCAGAGCGGGACCTGGTTGCAGATCGCGGCGCCGTCGACCAGCCAGCCGATCACGCCGATGTCGGCGTAGCTCAGCGTCGGGTAGTTGAAGATCGACGAGTACTTCTGCTTGGAGTCGATGAGCTTCTCGGTGAGCTCCTCGCGGTCCACGCCGAGCGTCTCCGCGGCGGCGTAGAGGTACATCCCGTGCCCGGCCTCGTCCTGCACCTTGGCCAGCAGGATCGCCTTTCGCCGCAGGCTCGGCGCCCGCAGGATCCAGTTGCCCTCGGGCTGCATGCCGATGATCTCGGAGTGCGCGTGCTGGGCGATCTGGCGGATCAGGGTCTTGCGGTAGCCCTCGGGCATCCAGTCCCGTGGCTCGATGCGCTGGTCCGCCGCGATCGTCGCGTCGAACCCCGTCTCGAGCACGCGCTCGTCCGTCTCCGGCATTGCGACCGACACTGGGCACCTCCTGGACCGAATGTTCGTTCGGCTGTAAGCATGGCTGAGCGGACGCCCCGACGCAAGACGGCCGGACGATCCGTCGAGCGTCACGAAACGGCGGAGCGGGCAACCAAAAGGTGACGCCCGCCCGTGCCGCGTCGCCGATCGGGCCGACCGAGCGCGCGGCCGTCACGAAATGGCGGTGAGCATCGCCAGAACGTGACGCCCGGCGGTGGCCTGGCCGACGAGCCGCCCGGCCCCGATCCGGCGTCACGGAATGGTTCTGGCGTCCGCCGGATCGTGACGTTCGATTCGATGGAACCGAATCGGGTCGGGAGCGGTCCAAGTCGTATGGACCTGAGTCGACCGTTCGTCGGGTCGGAAGCCGTGGCCGCGGGAGTGGTCACGCGGGCGCGGCTCCGCGGCAGGGGCTTCCGTGCGTTGTTCCACGGCATCTACGTGCGAGCCGACGTGCCGGTCACGCTCGCGCTCCGGTCGGAGGCCGCGTACCTGCTGGTCGACGGCGTCGGTGCGCTCGCCGGGTACTCGGCCGCGGAGGTGCTCGGCGCGTCCTGCGGTCCTCTCGGCGTTCCGGCCGAGGTGATCGTTCCCGGTGGCAACCGGCGGGCGCAGTCCGGCCTGATCGTCCACCGCGGCGCTCTCGCCGAGGACGAGCCCGTGTTCCGGGCCGGCATGCTCGTCACCTCACCGGCGCGGACCGCCTGCGACCTCGCGCGCCGGCTGCCGCGGATCGACGCGGTGGCCGCGATCGACGCGCTCGCCTTCCACGGCGAGTTCGACCCGGCACGCGTTCTGGAGATCGCCGCCCGCCACCCGGGTGCTCGCGGATCTCGGCGTCTCGGCGCACTGGTGGCACTGGCCGATCGGCGGTCCCAGTCGCCGATGGAGACCCGTCTCCGGCTGGCCCTGCACGACGGTGGCCTCCCACCTCCGACGCTCCAGCACCCGGTCGGGCCGTACTTTCTCGACCTCTGCTACCCGGATCTTCTCCTGGCGATCGAGTACAACGGCGGCCACCACCGCACGGCCGAGCAGGCCCTGTACGACCTCGACCGCGAGGCGTACGTCGTCAGGAACGGCTGGCACGTCGTCCGTCTCCCGGCGCGCGACGTGCTGGGTCGTCCGGACGTGGTCGCGGACCGGGTCCGCTACGAGCGGGCCATCCGCGCCGATCGAGCGTCACGTCATGGCGGATGAACAGCCAACACGTGACTCTCGATCAGCCGCGACGTCTCATCGCCGACCGAGCGTCGCAACCTGGTGGTCCGCACCACTACTTTGTGACGCTGGCAGTCCTTGGCCTCGCCGGCGGGCAGTCGTCGGATTGAGCGTCACGGAATGGCGATCGGGCCGCCATTACGTGACGTTCGGCGGTGGTGGTGGCCATGTTTGGGGAGGGTGCGGATCGGGCGTCACCTCGTGGCGGTGCGCGCAGCCGTTTCGTGACGCTCGATCGCGTGCCGACGGTGCTGCCCTCAGCGGTGCAGGCGGAGGAGGCCGGCGGAGGTGGGGGTCAGGCCGCAGGTGTCGCGGTAGAACGGGGTCAGATCCTCGGCGAAGTCGGCG
The DNA here is from genome assembly GCF_019263595.1 of Pseudonocardia sp. KRD291. Lineage (GTDB taxonomy): Bacteria > Actinomycetota > Actinomycetes > Mycobacteriales > Pseudonocardiaceae > Pseudonocardia. The sequence continues at coordinate 19,805 of NZ_JADQDD010000053.1, forward strand.
TGCAGCCAGCTGCAGCCCGCGTCGGTGGCCTGGCGGACCGCGTCGGCGACGAGCGCGCGGCCGATGCCCCGGCGTTGTCGCGAGGGGTGCACGACGACGTCGAGGAGGAACGCGTGCCCGCTGCCGTCCCAGGCGTGGTTGGCGAACCCGCTCATGGTGGTGCCCTCGAACGCGCCGACCCAGGACAGGCTGTGCCGCTCCAGCTGCGCGGACCAGGCACGCAGGCGTGGCGTCTCGCCGAACGCGCGGGCGTGCAGTGTGGACAGCGTGACGTCGTCGATCGCACAGCGCACCCGCAGCTCGAGCGCCGGGAGATCGGTCACCGTGTGGGTCTCATCGGGCGGGGATGATCCCGACGAACGCGGCTGCGACGACGTCGTCGGGCAGCGTGTCGGTGCCGGGGCGGCCCGGGCGGTACCACTCGACGATCGAGTTGATCAGCCCGCCGAGCAGCTTCGCGGCCAGGGCGGGGTCCACCCCGGCGCGGACCTCACCCGCGTCGACGGCCTCCCCGACCAGCCTCGTGACCTCGGCGTCGAACGTGCGGCGACGCTCCAGCGCCCATCGTTCGGTCTCGGTGTTGCCGCGCACCCGCAGGAGCAGGGTGACGTAGGGCAGCTCGGCCATCAGCACCACGACCTGGGCGCGGACGATCGCGCGCAGCCGTTCGGCCGGCGTGCCGGTGTGGGCGGCCGGGGCGTCGAGTGCGCTGAACAGCCCGTCGACGGCCCGCTCCAGCGCCGCCCGCAGCAGCGCCTCCTTGCCGGCGAAGTGGTGGTAGAACGACGACTTCGTGATCCCGGCCGCGCGCGAGAGGTCCTCCATGGACGTCGCGTCGTAGCCACGGGTGTTGAACTCGCCGACCGCGACCTCGAGCAGCGACCCGGCGCCGCCGCTGGGGCGACGGGACCGGCGCGCGGGGTCGGCTGCGGGCAAGGCGCTCACCGCACTGCTCGCGGGCTCGCTCATCGCCCCTCGAACGTCGGCTTCTTCTTCGCCAGGAAGTCGGCGACGGCCTGCTGGTGGTCGCGGGTCGAGGCCAGGCGGGTCTGCGCCGCGCCCTCGTGCGCGAGCACGGCGGGCAGGTCGTTGATCGCGCCGAAGTGGACGGCGGCCTTCACCTCGGCGTAGGCGGCGGTCGGGCCGGACGCGAGCCTGCGGGCCAGCTCCAGGGCCGTGGTCAGCACGTCCTCGGCCGGGACGACGTCGCGGACCAGGCCCCAGCTCTGCGCGTCCTCGGCGGAGAACTGCTCGCCGAGCAGCAGCAGCTCGGTCGCCCGCGCCACCCCGACGGCGTGCGCGAGGCTGGCCGAGAGCCCGGAGTCGGCGGTCAGGCCGATCCCGGTGAAGGCGGTGGCGAACTTCAGGCCGGCCGCGGCGATCCGCAGGTCGGCGGCCAGCGCGAAACCGAGTCCGGCGCCGACGCACGGCCCGTTGATCGCCGCGATGACCGGCTTGGGGGCCTCGGACAGCGCCGTGACGATCGGGTTGTAGTGCTCGGCGACGGTGTCGAACGCCGTCGCCGGGTCCTTCTCGAGGTTCGCCGCGTGCTCGCCGAGGTCCTGGCCGACGCAGAACGCCTTGCCCGCGCCGGTCAGCACGATCGCGCGCACGGTGTCGTCGGCGGCGACGTCGGTGATCGCCGGGAGAAGGGCCTCCTTCAGCTCGACGGTCATCGCGTTGTACCGGGCGGGCCGGTTCAGCGTGAGGATCGCGACCGCGGGGTCTGTCTCGTCGCGGGTGACCAGGACGGCGGGGTCGGTGTCGGGCATGGGGGCACTGTAGTGCCTCCTCGACCGAACGATCGGTCGTCCGACGTGGGGCTGGTCCCGACGGTGTGCCCGGTGCTAGTTTCTGGCCGAACGAACGGTCGGTCGAGGACCTGGAGGCGTCACCGATGACCCACAGCCGGGGAGCACTGCTCCGCAGCCATGTCGGCGGGAACTGGCACACCCCGCCCGGGGAGGGCCGGCCGCTGCACGACGCGGTGACCGGCGAGGAGGTCGCCCGGATCTCCTCGGACGGCATCGACTTCGGGGCGGCGCTGGAGTACGGCCGCACCGTCGGCGGGCCCGCGCTGCGCGAGCTGACCTTCCACCAGCGCGCCGCGCTGCTCAAGGCTCTCGGCGGGCACCTGCGCGAGCACCGCGAGGAGCTCTACGAGATCTCGGCGCGGACCGGTGCGACGCTCGGCGACTCCAAGTTCGACGTCGACGGCGGCATCGGCGTCCTGCTCGCCTACGCCTCGAAGGCCAAGCGCGAGCTGCCCAACGACACCGTCTACGTCGACGGCGGCGTCGAGCCCCTGGGGCGCGGCGGCACGTTCCTCGGCCAGCACGTCTGCACCCCGCTGCACGGCGTCGCGGTACAGGTCAACGCGTTCAACTTCCCGGTGTGGGGGCCGCTGGAGAAGCTCGCCCCGGCGTTCCTGGCCGGCGTGCCGAGCCTGGTCAAGCCGGCCAGCCCGACCGCGTTCCTGACCGCGAAGCTCGTCGAGCTGATCGTCGACTCCGGGCTGCTGCCGGCCGGCGCGCTGCAGTTCGTCGCCGGCTCGCTCGGTGACACGTTCGACCATCTCACCGGCCAGGACCTCGTGTCGTTCACCGGTTCCGCGGCGACCGCGCAGACCCTGCGCGCGCACCCGGCGATCGTCCGGAACTCGGTGCGGTTCACCGCCGAGGCGGACTCGCTCAACTTCTCCGCGCTCGGCCCGGACGCGACGCCGGGGACCGAGGAGTTCGACCTGTTCGTCAAGGCTCTGACCACCGAGATGACGGTCAAGGCCGGCCAGAAGTGCACCGCGATCCGGCGCGCGTTCGTGCCGGAGCGCCACGTCGACGCCGTCGTCGAGGCGGTGTCCGCGCGGCTGGCGAAGGTGACCGTCGGCAACCCGTCGTCCGACGGCGTCCGGATGGGTGCGCTGGCGAGTCTGGAGCAGCGCGAGGAGGTGCGGCGCAGCGTCAAGGCGCTCACCGACGCCGGTCGGATCGTCTTCGGCGACCCGGACTCGGTCGAGGTCACCGACGCGGACGCCGTCGCCGGCGCGTTCGTCTCGCCGTTGCTACTCGTCGGGGACCCGGAGCGGGCCGAGCCGCACGAGGTGGAGGCGTTCGGTCCGGTCTCCACGATCCTTCCCTACTCCGGCACCGCCCAGCTGATCGACTACGCGGCGCGCGGGCAGGGCAGCCTCGCCGGGTCCGTCGTCACCGCCGACACCGCGTTCGCCCGCGAGGTCGTGCTCGGCGTCGCACCGTGGCACGGCCGGATCCTGGTGCTCAACGCGCGCGACGCGAAGGAGTCCACCGGGCACGGCTCGCCGATGCCGCAGCTCGTGCACGGCGGACCCGGACGCGCCGGTGGGGGCGAGGAGATGGGCGGCATCCGCGGGGTGCTGCACCACATGCAGCGCACCGCGGTCCAGGGCGACCCGGACACCCTGTCCGCGATCACCGGCCGCTGGGTCACCGGCGCCGAACGCCACGAGACCGACGTGCACCCGTTCCGCAAGCACCTCGAGGAGCTCCGGCCGGGCGACACGCTCGTCGCCGGTCCACGGGTGGTGACCCAGGAGGACGTGGAGCACTTCGCCGAGTTCACCGGTGACACGTTCTACGCCCATACCGATGCCGAGGCCGCGGCGGCGAACCCGCTGTTCGGCGAGCGCGTCGCGCACGGCTACCTGATCGTCTCGTTCGCGGCCGGGCTGTTCGTGGACCCGGCGCCGGGGCCGGTGCTGGCCAACTTCGGCGTCGACGACCTGCGGTTCCTCACACCGGTCAAGTTCGGCGACGAGCTGACGGTGACGCTGACCTGCAAGCAGCTGACCCCGCGCGACTCGGCCGCCTACGGCGAGGTTCGCTGGGACGCCGACGTGACCCGCCAGGACGGCGAGTCGGTGGCCCGCTACGACGTGCTCACGCTGGTCGCGAAGCAGGAGACGGCCCAGAAGGAGACGGCACAGTGACCACCGTGGCGCGGCGGCTGGGGGACGCGCCGGCTCCGGAGTCCCTCGACCCGGCCGAGCGGATGTCGGTCGACGAGCTGCGCGACCTGCAGCTGCAGCGTCTGCAGTGGACGCTGCGGCACGCCTACGCGAACGTCCCGCACTACACGCGGGCCTTCGACGCGCACAGCGTGCACCCGGACGACTGCCGTGAGCTCTCCGACATCGCGAAGTTCCCGACCACGAACAAGGCCGACCTGCGCGACAACTACCCGTTCGGCATGTTCGCGGTGCCCCAGGACCAGGTCCGGCGGATCCACGCCAGCTCCGGCACGACCGGGCGTCCGACGGTGGTCGGCTACACCGCGAAGGACATCGACGACTGGGCCGGTCTGATCGCCCGCTCGATCCGCGCGGCCGGCGGGCGTCCCGGACACAAGATCCACAACGCCTACGGGTACGGCCTGTTCACCGGCGGCCTCGGCGCGCACTACGGCATCGAGAAGCTGGGGGCGACGGCGATCCCGGTCTCCGGCGGTATGACCCCGCGGCAGGTCCAGCTGATCACCGACTTCGCACCCGACGTCATCATGCTGACCCCGAGCTACATGCTCACGCTGCTCGACGAGTTCGCCCGCCAGGGGATCGACCCGACGTCGACGTCACTGAAGGTCGGGATCTTCGGCGCGGAGCCGTGGACCGAGCAGATGCGCTCCGAGATCGAGGAGCGGATGGACATGCACGCCGTGGACATCTACGGCCTGTCCGAGGTGATGGGCCCGGGTGTCTCGCAGGAGTGCGTGGAGACCAAGGACGGCCTGCACATCTGGGAGGACCACTTCCTGCCCGAGGTCGTCGACCCTCTGGAGGCGGACGGGCGGGGGAGGGCGCTGCCCGACGGCGAGGAGGGCGAGCTGCTGTTCACCTCGCTCACCAAGGAGGCGCTGCCGATCATCCGGTACCGCACCCGGGACCTGACGACGCTGCTCCCGGGCACCGCCCGGCCGTCGATGCGGCGGATGGCCAAGATCACCGGTCGCAGCGACGACATGATCATCCTGCGAGGGGTGAACGTGTTCCCGACCCAGATCGAGGAGATCGTGCTGCGGACACCGGGGTTCGCGCCGCACTTCCAGCTGGAGCTGACGACGCAGGGCCGGATGGACGCGCTGTCGGTGCGGGTCGAGGCCCGCGCCGACACCCCGGCGCAGCGGCGGGAGACGGCGGCCGCGGAGCTGGTGCGGGCGGTCAAGGAGAGCGTCGGCGTGTCGGTGGCCTGCGAGGTCGTCGACCCGGACACCCTGGAACGGTCGGTGGGCAAGCTGCAGCGCCTGCTCGACCGCCGGGAGCGCTGAGCACCGACCGCGGCACGGGAGCGAGGTCGATGCCTGCCGATAGGGCGTAACGCGGGCGGTGGCGGGACTGAGGTTCCTGATATCCCGACGACCGCTGGAGGACACCATGGCATCGCGCCTGAACCCCTATCTCAGCTTCCGCGACGACGCCCGCCCGGCGATGGAGTTCTACCGCGAGGTGTTCGGCGGCACGCTGACCCTGTCGACGTTCGGCGAGTTCGGCAACGACGACCCGGCGGTCGCGGACAAGGTCATGCACGCGCAGCTGGAGACCCCGAGCGGGTACACGCTGATGGGCGCGGACACCCCGCCCGGCATGGAGTACACGCCCGGCTCGTCGATCACGGTCAGCCTCTCCGGGGACGATGCCGAGCAGCTGCGCGGCTACTGGAAGAAGCTCTCCGCGTCGGGCACGGTCACCGTCGAGCTGGAGAAGCAGATGTGGGGCGACGAGTTCGGCGCCTGCGTCGACCGGTTCGGCACCGCGTGGATGGTCAACATCGGTACCGGGGAGGGCTGAGCCGCCCTGCCGCTGCCCTCGCCCGGGCCTACGGTGATCGTCATGGTCACCACCGCCGACAAGGCCGCCACACTGCAGAAGCTGCACTCCGATGAGGAGCTGCTGCTCGTCGTCAACGTCTGGGACGCGATCACCGCGACCGTCGTCGCGCAGACCGAGGGGACGAAGGCGCTCGCCACCCCGAGCCACGGCATCGCCGCCTCGCACGGTTACCCGGACGGCGAGCAGATCCCGCGCGACGAGATGATCGAGGCCATCGGGCTGATCGTGCGCACCGCGGGGGATCTCCCGGTCACGGCCGACCTCGAGGCCGGCTACGGCGACCCGGGCGGCACGGTCGCGCGTGCGATCGGCGTCGGCGCCGTCGGGGCGAACCTGGAGGACCAGGTCAAGCCGCTCGCCGACGCGGTGAAGGCCGTCGAGGCCGCCGTCGCGGCGGCGGAGACCGAGGGCGTGCCGTTCGTGCTCAACGCCCGCACCGACGCGTTCCTCAAGGCCGGTGACAAGGACCCGGAGGACGTCCTCGCCGACGCCATCGCGCGCGGCAAGGCCTACCTCGAGGCCGGCGCGTCGAACTTCTTCGTGCCCGGCAAGCTCGACGAGACCCAGGTCGGACGCCTGGTCGAGGCGCTCGGCGAGCGCAAGGTCAACCTGATCGGCATCCCCGGCTCGATCCCGCTGGCCCGCGCCCGGGAGCTCGGCGTCTCCCGCGTGTCCTACGGCCCGTGGAGCCAGAACGTCGCCCTCACCGCACTGGCGAAGCTGGCCGAGGACGTCTACGCAGGCGGCGGCCTGCCCGCCGACACCCGCAAGCTGAACTGAGCTCGCACCCGGCCGGCGCCCCCGACCGGGGTGTCGGCCGGGTCAGGACACCCGCGGCGTGGAGGACGGCGTCGGCTGCTCGGGCTCGGTCCGGCCGTCGTCCTCCGACGGCAGGTGGACGTCGTCGACGGAGATGTTGACCTCGACGACCTGCAGGCCGGTCATCCGCTCCAGGGCGGAGATGACGTTGCGTCGCACGGCCTTGGCCAGGTCGGCGATGGCGACGCCGTACTCGACGACGATGTTCAGGTCGATGGCGGCCTGCTTGTCGCCGACCTCGACCGACACGCCCTGCGCGACGTTGGTGGAGGCGCCCGGGATGCGCTCGCGGATCGCGCCGAACGTGCGGGCCGCGCCGCCGCCGAGGGCGTACACGCCGTTCACCTCGCGGGCGGCCAGCCCGGCGATCTTGGACACGACCGCCTCGGCGATCTTGGT
>NZ_JADQDD010000054.1 GCF_019263595.1 Pseudonocardia sp. KRD291
CGCAGCTTCTCGTCGTGCTCGGACCGGGCGTTGTCCCGCACCGCGCCGCGGTCGATCCGGTGACGCATGAACGCGAGCTCGGTCACCGCGGCCTGGTAGTCGGCGACGGCCCGGGCGGCGGACCGTCCGGAACGGCGCTGGACCAGGGCGCGCCAGCCCCGGCGGCGCGACAGGTCGGCCAGCAGCGGGACCTCGCTGGGCGCGATCCAGCCGGCGGCGGCGAAGCCCGGCAGCTCCGCGGTGACGATCCGGGCCTCGCGCCGGCGCGCGAACACCACGAGCACGACCAGGCCGACGAACAGCGGGAGCATCACGAACGCGTAGATCTCGTAGAACGTGTCGGGCGAGGAGGAGAACACCGACGCCGCGTTCCACAGCCCGTGCAGGACGATCGCGACCGCGTAGCCGATCAGCACGGCCAGCACCCGGTGCCCGACGTGCCGGCTCGCCACCGCGACCCCCGCCCCGATCCCGATCATGCAGGTGAACACGGGGTGCGCGAACGGCGAGGCGATCCCGCGCACGAACAGGGTGGCCAGCACGCCGGCCGTCTCCGGGTCGGACACCGCACGGCCCAGGTAGAGGATGTTCTCGGTGAACGCGAACCCGGCCGCCACGATGCCGGCGTAGACGATCCCGTCCACCACGCCGTCGAACTCGCGGCGGCGGAACATCAGCAGCCCGACCAGGAACAGGCCCTTCACACCCTCCTCGACGACCGGCGCGACGAGCACCGGGGCCAGGACGTCACCGGCACCGCGCCCGGCCGCCACGTCGAGCACCGCCGAGGCGCTGGAGTTGATCAGCAGCGCGGCCAGCGCGGAGAACCCGGCGCCCCAGAAGAACGCCCCCAGTAGCAACCGGGGAGGCTCCGGCTCCCAGCGGTCCACCCAGAGGAACGTGGCCACGACCGGGATGACCGGCAGCATCGCGCACAGCGTGCCGACCAGTACCCCGACCGGCCCGATCGAACGCTCGACCATGCCGATCGTGATCAGCACGCAGAGCGCGAGGAGCACCAGCCCTGCGACCGGCAGCAGCACCCCGCGTCGTTTCGCGGACGGCGCCGGGGTGCCCGGTGCGGGCAGCGCGGTACTCACCATGCCGCCAGACCCTACGGGCGCGGCCCGGCCCCGACACCTCGTGCGTGGGGAGCGTCGCCGCAGCGGTGCGGGATTGCCGGAGTGCGGGGTCGCGCACGACCGGGTCAGTGCGGGCGCTCGTCACCCTCCGGGTCGTCGGGCGTCCGGCAGCAGTGCTCGAGCCAGAGCGCGGCCCCGACCAGCACCAGCGCGCACACGAGCCCGATCCCGGCCGTCACGCTGTCCGCGGCGGCCGCGGTGACGGCGCCGGCCATCGGGAGCGTGTAGGTGAGCACCCCCGCCCAGAGCCCGGAGACGAACGACCCCGCCACGGCGGAGGCCTTGGCCAGCACGACCGCGCGCGCGGCCAGCAGCGGGTCCACCGGCGGGAGCCCGCGCCGGCGCTCGATCCGGCCGCGCAGCAGGTACCCCCCGACCAGCTCGGCCACCCCCAGCACGCCCAGGACGACCCCCGCGGCCAGCGGGAGCGACGGGATCGAGGAGTAGAGCAGGCGGATCAGCAGGTTCCCGACCAGCACCGCCACCAGCCCGACGACCAGCAGGTCGCGCGGCCGCGTCCGGGAGATCGAGGGCTGCGGGTTCACGGCAGCAACGCCAGGTCGTCGCGGCGGCGCATCGCGGCGCGCTCGGCGCCGGGCAGCGCGGCGAGCAGCTCGGCGACCGGGCCGTGCCCGTCGAGCACGGCGTCCGGGTCGGCGTCGAGCCACGGGCCGAGCACGGTGGCCCGCGACGGCGTACCCGGATGCGGCAGCCGCAGCTCCGGGTCGTCGCTGCGGACCCAGCCGTCGTGGTCGCGCACGGCAACGACGTCGACGTCGAGGGTCCGCGGGCCCCAGTGCTGCTCGCGCACGCGTTCGGCCTCGGCCTCCAGGCGCTGCCCGCGCCGCAGCCAGCCCCATCCGTCGAGCGCGGGGTCGTCGGCGATCACGACCGCGTTCAGGAAGTCCGGCTGGTCGGTGACGCCCCACGGTGCCGTCTCGTACACCGGCGACGCCGCCACCAGCGCCGTCCCCAGGTCGGCCACGACCATCCGCAGGTAGGTGATCCGCTCCCCCAGGTTCGACCCGAGCGAGAGGACGGCGGTACTCATGCCGCCTCCGCGGGAAAAAACACGTCGGCGGTACTCATGCCGCCTCCGCGGGAAGGAACACGTCGGCGGTACTCATGCCGCCTCCGCGGGAAGGAACACGTCGGCGGTACTCATGCCGCCTCCGCGGGAAGGAACACGTCGGCGGTACTCATCGGGACCGCGCCCGCCGCACCACGACGGCGACGTCGGCGAACTGCAGCGGGATCGGCGCGGACGGCTTGTGCAGCGTCACCTCGACCTCGGCCACCCGCGGCTCGGTGAGCACGTCGTCGGCGATCGCCCCGGCGACCGACTCGATCAGGTCCCGGGCCGGACCCCCGACGATCGCGGCCGCCCGCTGGGCCAGCGCGCCGTAGTCGAGGGTGTCGGCCAGGTCGTCCGAGGCCGCGGCGGGCGCGAGGTCCACGGTGACGACGAGGTCGACGACGAAGTCCTGCCCGTCGCGGCGCTCGTGGTCGAACACGCCGTGGTTCCCGCGCACCCGCAGCCCGCGCAGCTCGATCCGGTCCCGCGGCCCCGCGGGGGTCCCCTGGGTGCTCACGGCGCGTCCCCCGGCCAGGGCTCGGCGACCGCGCGCGAGGCCCCCAGCCGGACCGCCGTGCTCACCGCGACGGCATCCATCGTGGATTCGACGTCGTGCACCCGCACGCCCCAGGCGCCGGCCACCGCGGCCAGCGCGCTGATCGCCGCCGTCGCCGCGTCGCGCCGGGCGTGCGGGCGGGCGACGCCGTCGGCGTCGGCCAACAGGTCACCCAGGAAACGCTTGCGGGAGGCGCCGACCAGTACCGGGAACCCGAGCGCGACCAGGACGTCGAGGCGGCGCAGCAGCGCCCAGTTGTGGGCGGCGGTCTTCGCGAAGCCCAGTCCCGGGTCGAGCACGATCCGGTCCGGGTCCACCCCCGCCATCACCGCGGCGTCGGCGCGCATCACCAGCTCCTGGCGGACCTCGCCGATCACGTCCTCGTAGCCGGCCAGCTCGTTCATCCGCCGGCTGTGCCCGCGCCAGTGCATCAGGATCCACGGGACCCTCGCGTTCGCCACGACGGCGGCCATGGCCGGGTCGGCCAGCCCGCCCGACACGTCGTTGACCACCGACGCCCCGGCCCCGAGCGCCACCTCCGCGACCGACGCCCGGGTGGTGTCCACGCTGACCCGGACACCCTCGGCGGTCAGGTCCCGGATCACCGGCAGGATCCGCTGCGCCTCGACCTCGGCCGAGATCCGCAGCGCGCCGGGCCGGGTGGACTCACCGCCGACGTCGACCAGGTCCGCACCGGAGTCGCGCATCGCGATCCCGTGCGCGACGGCGTGCGAGAGGTCCAGGTAGCGCCCGCCGTCGGAGAACGAGTCGGGCGTGACGTTCAGGATGCCCATCACCGCGCACCGGCCCAGCTCGGTGAGCCGGGCACCGCCGTCGGAACTTCCCAGGACCGCCACCTCAGGCGCCCCTGATGAACGACAGCGCCTCCGCACGCGAGGACGCGGAGCTCTTGAACAGCCCGCGCACGGCCGACGTGGTGGTGCGCGACCCCGGCTTGCGGATGCCGCGCATGGACATGCACAGGTGCTCGGCGTCCAGCACGACGATCACCGCGCGCGGGTCGAGCTTGCGGACCAGTGCGTCCGCGATCTGGCCGGTCAGCCGCTCCTGCACCTGCGGGCGCTTGGCGTACAGGTCGACCACCCGGGCGATCTTGGACAGGCCGGTGACCTGGCCGTCGATCGCCGGGATGTAGCCGACGTGCGCGACCCCGTGGAACGGCACCAGGTGGTGCTCGCAGGTCGAGAACATCGGGATGTCGCGGACCAGGACGAGCTCGCCGTGGCCCTCGTCGAACGTCTTCTCCAGCACCATGTCCGGGTCCACGAACAACCCGGCGAAGATCTCGCCGTAGGCGCGGGCGACCCGCGCCGGCGTCTCCTTGAGCCCCTCCCGGTCCGGGTCCTCGCCGCAGGCCACGAGCAGCTCGCGCACCGCGGCCTCGGCCCGCGCGAGGTCGACCCCGGCGGGCACGATGTCCTGGGTGACCTCGGCGGAGGCCTCGGACACCGGCGGCCGACCCGGTGACGGCGCCATGTCGGTGGACGACGTACTCAGCGTCCTGCCTCCGGGTCCGGGCCGCCGTTCTCGCGACGCCCGTGCTCCGCGGACGGCCCGTGCCCCTGACCGTTGCCGCCGTAGGACTGCGCGCCGTTGCCCGGGGACCGGGCGTCGTCACCGTCGGGACGCTGCCCGGACGTCGACCACGGACCCTCCTGCGCCGGTCCGGACTGTGGCCGGCCCTGCTGGTCCTGCGGGTGCTGCTCGGCCCAGTTCGGCGGCGGCCAGCTCTGACCGGCCGGGGTGGTGGCCGGGCGCCAGTTCGCCGGTGCGCCGTAGTTCGGCGCGACCGCGTTCGGGGGCGCCGGCGCGTAGCCGCCGTTCTGCGGCACGGGGGCCCCGTTCGACCCGGGCCGCTGCCCGGACGGGTATCCCTGCTGCCCCGGGTGGCCCGAACCCGGGGTCGGGACCGGTGAGGCCCCGTCCGGCCCGGGCGCCCCGGCGCCGTTGCCGGCCCCCGGGTAGGAGCCGACCGGCGCCGGCTCGCGCTCCGGCTCGGTCTGCGGCGGCCAGGGCTCGCCGTTCTCGTGCGCGCGCTCGGCCGGGGTCAGGATCGGCGGCTTGTCCGACGGGGTGCGCTGCCCGAAGTCGTTGAACGTGGTGATCCGCGGCCGCTTCTCCACCGAGTCGAAGATCCGCGTCAGGTCCTTGCGGGTGAGCGTCTCCTTCTCCAGCAGCTCGAGCACCAGCTCGTCGAGCACGTCGCGGTAGGTGTTGAGGATCTCCCACGCCTCGTTGTGCGCTGCCTCGATCAGCTTGCGCACCTCCTCGTCGATCTCGTGGGCGACCTCGAGCGAGTAGTCCGCCTGGTTGCCCATCGAGCGCCCGAGGAACGGGTCGCCCTGCTCGCGGCCGTACTTCACGGCGCCGAGCTTGGCGCTCATGCCGTACTCGGTGACCATCGCGCGGGCGATCTTGGTGGCCTGGTCGATGTCGCTCGACGCGCCGGTCGTCGGCTCGTGGAACACCAGCTCCTCCGCCGAGCGACCGCCCATCGCGAACACCAGCCGCGCGATCATCTCGGCTCGGGTCATCAGGCCCTTGTCGTCCTCCGGGACGACGAGTGCGTGCCCGCCGGTGCGACCACGCGGCAGGATCGTGAGCTTGTAGACCGGCTCCAGGTCCGGCATCGCCCACGCGGCCAGCGCGTGCCCGCCCTCGTGGTAGGCGGTGATCTTCTTCTCCTGCTCGGAGATGATCTTGCCCTTGCGCCGCGGCCCGCCGACGACGCGGTCCACCGACTCCTCGAGCGCGGCGCCGTTGATCACGGTGCCGTTCTCCCGGGCGGTCAGCAGCGCGGCCTCGTTGATGACGTTGGCCAGGTCCGCGCCGGACATCCCGACGGTGCGCTTGGCCAGGCCGTCGAAGTCCACGTCGGAGTCGAACGGCTTGCCCTTGGAGTGCACGCCGAGGATCGCCTTGCGGCCTGCCATGTCCGGGGCCGCGACCGGGATCTGGCGGTCGAACCGGCCCGGGCGCAGCAGCGCCGGGTCCAGGATGTCCGGCCGGTTCGTCGCGGCGATCAGGATGATCCCGCCGCGGGCGTCGAAGCCGTCCATCTCGACGAGCAGCTGGTTCAGCGTCTGCTCGCGCTCGTCGTGCCCACCGCCGAGCCCGGCGCCGCGCTGGCGCCCGACCGCGTCGATCTCGTCCACGAAGATGATGCAGGGGCTGTTCTGCTTGGCCTGCTCGAACAGGTCCCGCACACGCGAGGCCCCGACACCGACGAACATCTCGACGAAGTCCGAGCCGGAGATCGTGTAGAACGGCACGCCCGCCTCGCCGGCCACGGCCCGGGCGAGCAGCGTCTTACCGGTGCCGGGCGGGCCGTAGAGCAGCACGCCCTTCGGGATTTTCGCGCCCAGGGCCTGGTAGCGGCCGGGGTTCTGCAGGAAGTCCTTGATCTCGTAGAGCTCCTCGACCGCCTCCTGGGCGCCGGCGACGTCACCGAAGGAGGTCTTGGGCATGTCCTTGTTGAGCTGCTTGGCCTTGGACTTGCCGAAGCTCATCACCCGGTTGCCGCCGCCCTGGGAGTTGTTCATGAACCAGAACAGCACCAGGAGCAGGAGGGCGAGCGGGATCATCGTGATCAGCAGGGTGGACAGGAACGAGTCCTGCCGGACGATCGTGTTGTACGCCGGACCGCCCCGGGCCTCCTGCAGCGAGCTGAAGATCTGACCCGCGGACTGCGCCGGGTACTGGGTGATGATCTGGTTCTCACCGTTCACCGGGGTCCGGAGCGTCAGCCGCAGCCGCTGCTCCTTGTCCTCCACGACGGCGTCGGTGACGTTGCCACCGGAGATCTGGGCCAGCGCGGTCGACGTCGGGACCTGCGTGAACCCGCGGGTGTCGTCGAACAGCGTGCTGAAGCCGAAGTAGATCAGGAGCGCGAGAAGGATCCAGATCAGAGGATTGCGGAGGAGGCGCTTGCGGTCCATGCAATGTCGGCCTGGGTGGCCTTCACCTTCCCGAGAGTGGTTCACCGACCGATGACAACGCCGCGCACGACACACCGACCGGCTTCTGACCCGCCAGGATAGCTCCCCGCGACGATGAGCGCGTCGGGTGTGCACCTGTCCGGTTCCCGGCCCGTCCGGCCGGTTACCCGACACAACGGTTCGCCCGGTCGCGGGGTTCCCGGGCCGGCGGCGCCCCCACCGGGGCGGCGCGGCGACAGGGTGTCCCGCCGCACACCCGCGGACGGCGGTGTGAGAGCTTCTGCACACGAGTGATCGCGGGAACACCGGCCGCGACCGGCGGCGGACGGGAGCGGCATGGCACTGGCCTCGTCGGGACGCCTGCGAACGGCATTCCTGCTGGCCGCGGGCCTGGTCGTGGCCGGGACGTCGGCCGCGCTCTACGACGTCCCCGCCGTGTCCCCGACCCTGTCCGGCGGGGTCACCGCCGCGTCGGCCGCCGCCACCGACGACCGTGTGACGACACTCACCGGCCCCCGCTCACCGTTCGACCCGCTCGGCCTCGTCGCACCGGCCGCGATCCCGGCCGGGTCGGCCTCGATCCGGCCCGGCGCGGTGACCGAGACGGCCGGGGCCGGGCTGTGCACGTCGAGCTTCGTGTTCACCAGCGGCGAAAAGATTCTGCTCGGGCAGGCCGCGCACTGCGGGGGCACCGGCGCGGACACCGAGACCGACGGCTGCACCTCGGCCACCGTCCCGACCGGCACGCCGGTCACCGTCCGCGGCACCGGCGGGGACGTCACCGCGACGATGGTCTACAGCTCGTGGGTGACCATGCAGCAGCGCGGCGAGCAGGACCCGGACGCCTGCGCCTACAACGACCTCGCGCTCGTCGAGCTGCCGCCCGACGCCGGCGCGCGGACGAACCCGTCGGTGCCGTTCTTCGGCGGTCCCCGGGGCGTGCACGACGGCGGCCTCGCCCCCGGCACGGCCGTGTTCGGGCTGGGCAACCCGGAGGGTCCCGCCGAGAGCAGCGCAGGCGGAACGGGCGTGGGCACTGCCGGGAGAACGTTGCGCCCGCGCGTCGGCACCGGCGGGGAGGACGTCGGCGGCGGCTGGGGGCACACCGTCTACACCACGCCGCAGGGCGTGCCGGGCGAGTCCGGGGCCCCGCTGCTCGACGGGTCCGGGCGCGCGGTCGGCCTGCTCTCGAGCCTGAACGTCGGCGGTGAGCGGGAGAGCATCGAGTACACCGACCTCGCCCGCGCGATGGACTACGCCCGCAGCAACGGCGGTCTGCCGGACCTCACGCTGGCCGCCGGCACCGAGCCGTTCACCCCGGCCCCGGCCGGCGTGGCGCCCACCGACCTGGCTCCCCCGGCCGGGCCACCGATCGCCGCGGGCGGCTGAGCTCCGCGCCCCGGAGACCGGTCCGGACCGGACCGGCTCAGGCGTAGACGGTCGGGGCCAGGGTCCCGATGTAGGGCAGGTCGCGGTAGCGCTCGGCGTAGTCCAGCCCGTAGCCGACGACGAACTCGTTCGGGATGTCGAAGCCGACGTAGCGCACCGGGACGTCGATCTTGATCGAGTCCGGCTTGCGCAGCAGGGTCACCACCTCCAGCGAGGCGGGTGAGCGGGCCTGCAGGTTGTTCATCAGCCAGTTCAGCGTGAGCCCGGAGTCGATGATGTCCTCGACGATCAGGACGTGCCGGCCCGCGATGTCGCGGTCGAGGTCCTTGAGGATCCGCACCACGCCGGACGACGACGTGGACGAGCCGTACGAGCTGACCGCCATGAACTCCAGCTGCACCGGGATCGGCAGCGCGCGGGCGAAGTCGGTCATGAACATGACCGCGCCCTTGAGCACGCCGATCAGGACCAGGTCGGTCTCGCGCCCGCTCGGGCCGCACCGGTCGGCGTAGTCCGCGGCCACCTGCTCGGAGATCTCGGCGATCTTCTCCCGGACCTGCTCCTCGGTGACCAGGACCGAGGAGATGTCCTCGTCGTACAACCGTCGTCCCCTCGTCGATGCCCGGTCCACGGTGGCCACCCCCGGCGGGTAGCTCCCGTCGGTTCAGTGCCCCGCTCCGCCCCGGACGTGGCGTCGCAACACGAGCCTGCCACGTGCGCGGACCAGGTCCAAGCCACCGCCCAGCGCCGGCCCGCCCTGGCCCCTCCACCGGCCGACGAGATCATCGGCGGCCCGCAGGTGCTCCTCGGTCAGGGCCCGGACCCCGTTCTCCCGCAACCATTCCCGCAGGACCCGGCGTCGGACCGCGGCCGGGACGTCCGCCAGCGGGGTCACCCGCAGCGACGGGCCGTCGTCCCCCGGGGGGCCCGCGGACGGGTCCGGCGCGGACGCCGCGGCCGCGGGGGTGTCAGCGGGATCACGCCGGGCCGGTTGCGCCGATGCGCTCTGCGCCACGGCGCGGACACCGTCCGACGCGGCGGAATGGGCACCATCCGACGCGGCGGCGCGGACCCGGTCCGCCCACACGACCAGCGCGTCGTCGTCCTCGCGGAGCTGGGCCGCGGTCCGGGCCAGCGCGGAAGCCACCCCGCCGGCCAGGACCTCGTCGAGCAGCGGGAGCACCTCGTGCCGGAGCCGGACCCGGGTGAACCGGGGGTCGGCGTTGTGCGGGTCGCTCCAGATCCGGCGTCCCGCCTCGGCGCATGCCGCCACGGTCACCGCGCGCGGCACCGCCAGCAACGGGCGCAGCCACGGCGCGTTCCACTCCCGCATCCCCGCCAGTGAGCGCGCCCCGGAGCCGCGGCCGAGCCCCAGCAGGACCGTCTCGGCCTGGTCGTCGAGGGTGTGTCCGAGCAGGACGGGCGAGTCCGGGTGCGGGCGGGCGGCGGCCAGGGCGTCGTAGCGGGCGTGCCGGGCCGCGGCCTCGGGGCCGCCGTCCCCGTCCACGCGAACGGTGCGGACCCGGGCGCTCACCCCGCAGGCCACGAGCTCGGCCGCCAGCGCGGACGAGCGTTCCGCGGACCCGTCCTGCAGCCCGTGGTCGACGACCACCGCGTGCACACCCGGGGGGTCGGCCACCAGCGCGACGACGGCGTCGAGCAGCGCGGTGGAGTCGGGCCCGCCGGAGCAGGCGACGACCGGCGGGGCGTCCCGGGCGCCGGGTGGCAACCGGCCCAGGGCCGAGCGCACGGCGGCCCGCACCTGCCGGGTGGCGGGGCCGGACGACGGGCTCATCGGCGGCGGGTCACGGACGGTGCGCTCACGGCCGGGCTCAGGCGACCCGGCGAAGCCAGTCCTGCGGGGCGTCCAGCTCGGCGCGGGTGGGCAGCGTGTCCGGGGACTCCCAGACGCGGTTGAACCCGGCCATCCCGATCTCGCCGTCGACGTGCCGGACGAACGCCGCGCCGACGGCGTACTGGCGCATCTTGGCCTCCACCCCGAGCAGGGTGCGCAGCAGGCGGTCGATGATCCCGCCGCCGCGGCGGCGCGCGGTGAAACGCTCACGGATCACGTCGACGCTGGGCACCACGCGCGGCCCGACGGCGTCCATCACGTGGTCGGCGTGACCCTCCAGCAGCGTGGTCAGGGCCAGCAGACGGTCCAGCACGGCCTTCTGCTCGGGGCCCTGCAGCAGCTCGACCAGCGCCAGCGGGTCGCCGCCGGTGCCGCGCATCGAGCGGATCGCCTCCGGCAGCCGGGCCAGCTTCGCCGCGTCCGGCTCCCGGATCGAGAGCAGCTGCCCGACCTGGTCCGAGAAGTAGTCGCGCAGCCACGGCACGGCGGTGAACTGCAGCCGGTGGGTGGCCTCGTGCAGGCAGACCCAGAGCGCGAAGTCCTCGCTGTCGACGCCGAGCGACTGCTGGGCGGCGTAGATGTTCGGTGCGACCAGGATCAGCCGCCCGGCGCCGTCCGGGCCGCCGAACGGGTCGTACTGGCCCAGCACCCGCGCCCCGAGGTAGGCCAGCAGCGCGCCGACCTGCGCCCCCGCCGTCGTCCCGGTGACGGCGCGGGCGAGCTTCGGGGTGTGCGGCAGCTCGGCGCCCGCGGTGAGGGCGGCCATGCCGTCCAGCGCGGCGCGCGCCCAGGCCGGGCGGTCCAGCACGTCGGCGGGCAGCAGCGGCAGCCCGGCGCCGAGCCCGGTGGTCTCCCGGACATGGCCCTCGGCGATGGCCGAGTCGGTGCGCAGCCGGGCGACGAGCTCGGCGGCGACCGACGGGTCGGTCTGCGGCCCGGCCGCCATCAGGCGTGCGGCCGTGCCCTTGGCCAGCGACCAGTTCACCGGCAGGCCGCGGTCGACCGGGCCGGCCGCGCCCGCCGGGACGACGCCGGGTCGGGTCGCCGCGGCCGGGCTCGTCGCGTCGATGTCCATTCACCCCACGCTACCCGCGCCCGGCGGGCCCACGACGGGCCCGGCCGCGGCCCCGCGGTGCCGGCGGACGGGCTAGCCGCGGCAGCCGCAGCGGCTCAGCGCGGCGGCGATCACGTCCAGCTTCGGGCGCGCGTCGGCAGGCGACGTCCCGTTCGAGATGAACGCGAACACGAGCAGCCGCCCGTCCACGTCGCTGACCACCCCGGCCAGGCTCGACGCGCCGCTCAGGGTGCCGGTCTTGGCCCGGACCACGCCGCGGCCGGCGATCGCGCGGCCGTCGGTGAACCGGTCGGCCAGCGTCCCGCCGCCGCCGGCCACCGGCAGCCCGGTGAGGATCGGCCGCAGGTACTGCACGTCGTTCGGGTTCTGCGAGACCGCCGACGCCGAGGCGAGCACGGACCCGAGCAGCGAGGTGGAGATCCGGTTGTCCGGGGACAGCCCGCTGCCGTCGTTGAGGACCAGACCGGAGGTGGCGTAGCCGGCCTGGGACAGCGCGGCCGAGGTCTCCTTGGCCGCCCCGTCGAACGACGGGTCGCCCTGGCGCGAGATCGCGACCTGACGGGCCATCGCCTCCGCGGTGACGTTGTCCGAGGCGGTCAGCATGTACTCGATCAGGCTGGCGATGGGCGGGGACGCGACGCTGCCCAGTGTCGGGGAGTTCGGCACGGCCCGGCCGGGCTCGACCTCCTCGGCCCCGAGCGCGTCGGCCAGCGCCTGCCCGGCGGCGGCGGCCGGGTCGTCCGAGCGCGGGCCGTCCTGGATCGTCGGGTCGGTGCGCCCGCCGTCGAGCATCAGGGCGCTCATCGGCGCGACGTCACCGGTGCCGACGTCGGCCGGGTCCCAGCTGCGCGCCAGCTCCGGACCGGTCCACAGGCTCGCGTCGGTGTAGACCGTGCTGATCGGGCGCCCGACGGCCTTCTTCACCTGCTCGGCGAGCTCGTCGATCCGGGCGGGCTCCGGGTAGACCGAGTTCTTGCCGACCGGCAGCGCCGTCAGCGACGGGTCGCCGCCGCCCACCAGGACGACCGAGTCCGGGGTGGGGCCGGGCACGACCTTGGTCGCCAGGCGGTCGGTCGGGTTCAGGCTCAGCAGCGCCGCCGCGGCGGTGAGCAGCTTGGTGACCGAGCCGGGGACCATGGCCTCGTCCGGTCCGCGCTGCCACAGCGGGGCGGACCCGCGCGCGGCGGTGGAGTCCAGCACCACGCCGGAGAGGTTCCCCAGCTCCGGGGCGGACGCCGGCCCGGAGAGGGCCTTGGACAGCCCCGCCTGCGTCGGCACCGGCGCCGTCGGGGCGAGCGGGCTCAGCTCCGGGATCGGCACCGGCGGGTACGCCGAGGCCGCGGGTGGGCCGATCCCCAGCTGGGCGCGCGCGGTCGGGCTGGCCAGTGCGGCGGCGCCGAACAGGCCTGCGAGCACCGCCACGACGACGGCGATCACGGCGACCCGGCGGGTACCCCGCTCGCGCCAGCCGCCGATCGGCCCGCTCGGTCGGCGATGCCTGCGTCCCACCCTGCCCCGCCTCCTGACGTCACCGACCCCGGCGCCCGGTCGCCTCCGGCGCTGCCGGTGCGACGCGGTGCCCACTCCGATCGGCACAGTTGCGACCGGTCTGCACCGGCGCGTCCTCGGTCCATCACACTAGGGGAAGCACCGACCCCGCCCACCCGACCACCACCGGTCGGGTGAGGCGCGAACCGCACCTCCTGACAGGAGCAACGAATCGTGGACTTCGACGTCACCATCGAGATTCCCAAGGGTGGCCGCAACAAGTACGAACTCGATCATGTGACCGGCCGGATCAAGCTGGATCGCACCCTGTTCACGGCCACCCAGTACCCCGCCGACTACGGCTTCATCGAGGAGAGCCTCGGCGAGGACGGCGACCCGCTGGACTGCCTGGTCCTGGTGCAGGAGCCGACGTTCCCGGGCTGCCTGATCCGGGCGCGGGCGATCGGGATGTTCCGGATGAAGGACGAGAAGGGCGGCGACGACAAGGTCCTCTGCGTCCCGACCGACGACCCCCGCCAGGAGCACCTGCGCGACATCCACCACATGGCGGAGTTCGACCGCGCGGAGATCCAGCACTTCTTCGAGATCTACAAGACGCTCGAGCCGGGCAAGAGCGTCGAGGGCGCCACCTGGGTCGGCCGGGCGGACGCCGAGAAGGAGATCAAGGTGTCGTGGCAGCGCGCCAAGGACGCCGCCGAGAGGGGCGAGGGCCCGCTCGTCGGCCACGGGCACTGATCCCGACCTTCCGGACAGGGACCGCACTGTGACCTCGTGCGGGATCCCGCCCGGGACCTCGTGCGCGGATATCGCCGCTCCGGCGGCGATATCCGCGCACGGGCGCCGGAGGCGCCTGGTTCAGACGCGCTCGAACACCGCGGCCAGGCCCTGCCCGCCGCCGATGCACATCGTCTCCAGGCCGTAGCGGGCGTCGCGGCGGGCCATCTCGCGGGTCAGCGTGGCCAGGATCCGGCCGCCGGTCGCCCCCACCGGGTGACCCAGCGAGATCCCCGAGCCGTTCACGTTCATCCGCTCGAAGTCGGCGTCGGTGAACTTCCACTCCCGGGTGCAGGCCAGCACCTGCGAGGCGAACGCCTCGTTCAGCTCGATCAGGTCGATGTCGGACAGCGACAGGCCGGCCGAGGACAGCGCCTTGGCCGTGGCCGGGACCGGCCCGATGCCCATCGTCTTCGGCGGCACCCCGCCGATCCCCCAGGACACCAGCCGGGCCAGCGGGCGCAGCCCCAGCTCGGCGGCCTTCTCCGGGCTGGTCACCACGCAGATCGCGGCGCCGTCGTTCTGCCCGGACGCGTTGCCCGCGGTCACCGTGGCGTCCGGGTCGTCCCTACCCAGGATCGGGCGCAGCGTGGACAGCTTGTCCACGTTCGAGTCCGGGCGGATGTGCTCGTCGCGCTCGACCACCGTGTCGGCCTTGCGGCCGGGCACCGTGACCGGGACGAGCTCGTCGGCGAACCGGCCCTCCTGTTGCGCTGCCGCGGCCCGCTGGTGGCTGCGCACCGAGTACTCGTCCTGCTCGGCGCGGCCGATCGCGTAGTCGCGGCGCAGGTTCTCCGCGGTCTCCAGCATCCCGCCGGGCACCGGGTGGTTCACCCCGCCCGCGGTGACCCGGCCACGGGCCAGCGAGTCGTGCAGCATCACGCCGGGGCCGCCCTTGACGCCCCAGCGCATCGACGTCGAGTAGAACGACGCGCCCGACATCGACTCCGCGCCGCCGGCCAGCACGACCTCCGACGCCCCGGACTGCACCTGCATCGCCGCGTACAGCACGGCCTGGAGCCCGGACCCGCAGCGACGGTCGATCTGCAGCCCGGACGCCGTGACCGGCAGCCCGGCGTCCAGCGCCGCGACCCGGCCGATCGCCGGCGCGTCCATCGACGGGTAGCAGTGCCCGAGCAGCACGTCGTCCACCGCGTCGCCGGGCAGCCCCGTGCGCTCCATCAACGCCGCGATCACGGTGCTGGCCAGCGTGTGTGCCGGCACGTCACGCAGGGAGCCGCCGAAGCCGCCGACCGGCGTCCGCAGCGGCTCGCAGATGACGGCCTCTCGTGTGGTGCTCAACCGAAATGTCCTCTCACACCCCGGACGCGCCGGGTCGTCGATGTCCTGGGTCCGGACGTACCGGGTCTAGACGTACTGGCGGGTCAGCCACTCCGCGACGAGCGCGGGGCGGTCGGAGCCCTCGACCTCGACGGTGACCTTCGTGGTGATCTGCACACCGCCGTCGATGTCGGCGACGTCGACGAGCTCGACACGACCGCGCACGCGGCTGCCGACCGGCAGCGGCGAGGTGAAGCGGACCTTGTTCAGGCCGTAGTTGACGCCCATCCGGACGCCGTCCACCCGGTAGATCTCGGAGATCAGCTTCGGCAGCAGCGACAGGGTCAGGAACCCGTGCGCGATCGTCGTGCCGAACGGGCCGTCCTTGGCCCGGTCCGCGTCCACGTGGATCCACTGGTGGTCGTCGGTGGCATCGGCGAACCGGTCGATCCTGTCCTGCTCGACCGCGAGCCACTCCGACGTCCCGACCTCGGAACCCTTCGCCGCCCGCAGGTCGTCGACCCCGTTGAAGACGCGCATCGCCGCACCCCTCGCTCATCCGTGTTCGTCTGCGCCGATCACCCTGCCACACACCCGGCCGCCCGGACGGGGCCGCGAGTGCCGCGACACATCCGGCGTCCCGGGCCCGGCCGGACTATCGTCGACGGCGGATCGGCCGAGTCCCGGGCCGGTCCCGCGCCCGGAGTCGTGTGGAAGGTCTGATCGAGACGATGGCTCTGTCCCCCGGCTCCGCCGGCGGGCCCGGCACGGCCGTCGCCTCCGGCACCGTGCACCGCGGCGTCCCGTTCGCCGACACCGCGCACCAGGCCCAGGTGCTCTCCGGGCCGCTGCGCGCGACGCTCGAGCGGGGCGACCGCGCCCTGGCCGTCGTGGACCGGGACTGCCGCGCCGAGCTCGACCTCACGCTCGGGCGCGACGCCGGCGTCGAGTACCGCACCCCCGAGCAGATGCACTGCGCCCCGGCGTTCACCGTCGCCACCCGCTGGGCCCGCGCCGCGCGCGAGGCCACCGCCCGCGACGGCGCCCGGATGACCACGATCGGCCAGCACATCGACGGCCTTCCCGGCACCGACCCCGCCTACTGGGTGCGCCTCGACGTCGCGCTCAACCGGGTCCTCGACGGCATGCCGGTGACGATGCTGTGCTCCTTCCCGGACGGCCGGGCCGCCCGGGAGGACGCCGCCGCCCTGCACGAGGCCCTGATCGTCGACGGCGAGGAGGTGCCCAGCACCACCCGTCGCGATCCCCGCGACCTGCTCGCCGAGTACCCCCAGCACCCCCCGGCCGACCTGGGCACGCCGCTGTTCGAGATGGACGTCGACCTGGCCGGCCTGGCCACGCTGCGCCGGCTCGTGCACACCGAGGCGACGTTGGGCGGCCTGGGCCCGTCGCGGACGTCGGACCTGGTCCTGGCCCTGAACGAGATCGCCACCAACGGCGTCGAGCACGGCTCGGGGCTCCCGCGGCTGCGGATGTGGCGCGGGCCGGACGGTCTGACCGGTGAGGTCACCGACTCCGGGCGGACCCGGCTGCCGTTCCCCGGGATGCTCGCCCCGCCGCCGGCCGGTGTCCGCGGGCGCGGGTTGTGGCTGGCCTCCGAGCTGACCGACGTGCTGCAGGTCTGGACCGCCGACGACGACCCCGGCTGCCCCGCCGGGACCGTCGTGCGTGTCCGGATGACCCCGCCCTGACCGGATCGCCGCGCGTGCCCGGCGGTGTGCCCGGCTCGACCGGCGCCCGGGCACCGGCGAGGATGGGGGGATGGACCCCGTCGCGCGGTTTCTGAACCTGGTGACCGGGCCGGAGCCCGCGCTGGACGAGGCCGCTCTGGCCATCGCGGCCGGCGCCGACCCGGACCGCGACCCGAAGACCGGCCTGGCCGAGCTGGACCGCCTCGCCGAGGGCGTCACCGACCTGGACGGCCTGGTCGCGCGCCTGTTCGTCGCCGAGGGCTACACCGGCAACGCCGCGGACTACTACGACCCGCGCAACTCGCTGCTGTTCGACGTCCTGGAGCGCCGCACCGGCATCCCGATCACCCTCGCCGTGGTCGCGATCGAGGTCGGCCGCCGCGCCGGGATCGCCCTGGAGGGCGTCGGCATGCCCGGGCACTTCCTGGTCCGGGTGCCGGACACCCAGCGCTACCTCGACGTGTTCGACGGCGGCCGTCGCCTCGACCAGGCCGGGTGCGAGATCCTGTTCCGGTCCTCCACCGGCGCCTCCGACGCGGCGTTCGGCCCGAGCCTGCTGCCCCGGGTCTCCACCCGCCAGGTCCTGGCCCGGATGCTGGAGAACCTGCGCGGCATCTACCGCGCGAAGTCCGACCACGTGAACCTGGAGTGGGTGCTGCGGATGCGCCTCGGCCTGCGCCACGAGGGCCCGGAGCTGGTCCGCGAGCTGGGCAAGGTCCTCGGCGCGCAGGCCCGCTGGGACGAGGCCGCGCGCCTGCTGGAGTCCTGGGCCGACGGTCCCGGCCGCGGCGCCCACGCCGGCGTCGGGGTACTGGAGGAGGTCAAGGTCGAGGCCAAGCAGCTGCGGGCACACCTGAACTGAGCCGCCGCGCCGATGTGGCGGACGCAACGACCTCCTCCCGCACCCGGCACACCGCCCTAGGCTGGCCCGGTGCCACCGTCGCGACCGCTCGCCCTGATCACCAACGACGACGGGATCGGGTCCGCGGGCCTGCACGCGCTGGCCCGCGGGGCGGTGGACGCCGGTTACGAGGTCGTCGTCGCCGCGCCGTCGATCGACGCGAGCGGCACCGGCGGGTCGGTGCGCTCGGTCGTCGAGGACGGGCACGTCCTGGTCGAGGAGCACGATCTGCCCGGGCTGGACGGCGTGCCCGCCTACGCGGTCGCCGGGCACCCCGCGTTCATCGTCAACGCGGCCGGGCGCGGCTGGCTCGACCGCGAGCCGGACGTCGTGCTGTCCGGGATCAACTACGGAGCGAACACCGGACGGCAGATCCTGCACTCGGGCACGGTCGGCGCCGTGCTGGCCGGGGCGCACCACGGCTGGTCCGGGCTGGCGGTCTCGTTGAACTGCGGCCTGAGCATCCCGGAGTCGCCTCACTGGGACGCCGTGCTGGGCCTGCTGCCGGGCCTGCTGAACCGGCTGCGCACCCGGCCGCCGGGGACCGCGTGGTCGGCCAACGTGCCGGACCGTCCGTTCGCCGAGCTGCCGGAGCTGCGTGAGGCGACGCTGGCCGACTCGGGCGCGGTGCAGGTGCGGATGACCCGCCGGACCGCCGACGGCAACCGCCCGGGCGGCCTGCACACCCTGGTCACCGAGACCTGGGAGCACGGGGAGCCCGGCTCGGACGTCGCGCTGCTCGGGGCCGGGCATCCGGTCGTCACCGAGATCAGCCAGCTCGGGTCACGGCCCGGGTCGGTCCTCGGGTGAGTGCGACGGGCGACACGCCCCCGCCCGCAGCCCCGTCCGGAACGTGACCATCCGGCGCAACGCCGTCCACGGATGGACGCCGGATGAACCATGATCGCCCTACCCGTACCCCGGATGAACCAACGGCGAACGTCCGGTGCATCATCTGTGTCCATGCGGAGCGTTGATCCTCGTCACAGCTGGTCCACCGGCTTCGCCCGCACACTCGCCGAGGAACTGCGCCACGGCGTCGCCACCGGCGCCCTCACCTGGGGTGAGGCGGACGAGCTCCTCAACCGGCTCCGCATCGTCATCGACCAGGCGATCGACCTCACCCCGCTGCCCGGCTGACTCTTCCCGGGCACCCGCACGGCCGGTACGAGAGCTCCGCTCGTCCGACCAGAGTGGACGGAAGCTCCGCTCGTACGGCCCGGCTCGTGCAGGGGGCCGCCCGTGCAGGGGCTAGTGCTCGTCGCGACCGGTGAGCTTGTGCTCGAGCTCGTCGGCCAGGTGCACGACCTCCCGGAACGGGAACTCGAAGCCGTCCAGACCGGCGTCGCGCAGCGAGATCGAGTGCCGGAACACGGCGACACCGTCCTGCGACACGACCCCGCCGACCGGTGACGCGCCGGCCAGCTCCAGCAGCTTCGCGAGGTCGATCTCGCCGATGCGGGCGATCGGCGAGCTGATCTGCGCCCAGTCCGAGTCGTCCTGGGCGACGGCGGCCGCGGCGTCGGTGGCCTCGGCGTGCTTCTCGTGCACCCGCCGGACGACCACGAGCTGCGTACGCTCGCCGGTCGTGGGCAGGTTGAACCACAACTCGTCGCCCACCTGGCGCATGATCTCGTACCGCACCCGTACGTAGGACTGCAGATCGTCCCAGGTCGCCACGTCGGACCCCTCCCCTGTTCGCCAGCGGCGACGCTACCGGTCCTCGGCCCCCGGCGGGGTGGCGGCCTCGCACCGTCCCGCGGCTCAGGCGATCTGCAGGACGAGCTTCCCGGTGTTCTCCCCGCGGAACAGGCGCAGCAGCACGTCGCCGAAGTCGGACACCTGACCGGAGACCACGTCCTCGCGGCTGTGCAGCCTGCCCTCGCGCAGCCAGCCGGCCATCTCCTTCGCCGCCTGCGGGAACTTCTCGACGTAGTCGAAGACCAGGAAGCCCTCCATCCGCGCGCGGTTGACCAGCAGGCTCATGTAGTTGGCCGGGCCGGGCGGCGGCTCGGTCGCGTTGTAGGTGCTGATCGCGCCGCAGATCGCGACCCGGGCACCGTGGCGCAACCGGGTCAGCGCGGCGTCGAGGATCTCGCCTCCGACGTTGTCGAAGTAGACGTCGATGCCGTCCGGCGCGGCCGTGCGCAGTGCCTTGCGCACGTCCTCGGCGCGGTAGTCGATCGCGGCGTCGAAGCCGAGCTCGTCGACGATCCAGGCGCACTTCTCCGGCCCACCCGCGATCCCGACGACGCGGCACCCCTTGATCTTCGCGAGCTGCCCGACGACGCTGCCGACGGCTCCGGCGGCCCCGGACACGACGACGGTCTCGCCGTCGCGCAGCGCGCCCACGTCGAACAGTCCGAAGTAGGCGGTCATCCCGGTCATGCCGAGCAGGGCCAGGTGGGTGGGCACGCCCGCCTCGTCGGTCGGGTGCACCTTCTGCACGCCCGCGCCGTCGGACTCGGCGTACTCCTGCACCCCGAACGTGCCGGTCACGACGTCGCCGACGGCGAAGTCGGGGTGGTTCGAGGCCACCACGCGGCCGGCGGCCAGGGCGCGCATCACCTCACCGATCCCGACCGGCGGGGCGTAGCTCTTGACGTCGTTGAGCCAGCCGCGCATCGCCGGGTCCAGCGACACGTGCGTGACCTGCACGACGAACCGGCCCTCGGCGGGCTCGGTGACCGTCTCGGTCGTGTGGTCCCACACCTCGGGTCCGGGCAGCCCGTTCGGCCGGGCGGCCAGGCGCACCTGGTGGTTGGCCACATTCTTCAGATCAGGCAGTCCCTGCACGTCGCTCATGGGTACAGGTCTACCCGCGCCGGACCGTTCCGACCCGGTGCGGGTCACCACAGTGGCTACAGACCCAGGTGGCGCGCGATCAGCATCCGCTGCACCTCGGAGGTGCCCTCGCCGATCTCCAGGATCTTCGCGTCGCGGTAGAACCGCCCGACCGGGTACTCGTTCATGAAGCCGTAGCCGCCGAAGACCTGGGTGGCGTCGCGGGAGTTGTCCATCGCCGCGTTCGAGGCGACGAGCTTCGCGATCGCCGCCTCCTTCTTGAACGGCTCCCCGCGCAGCATCTTCTCCGCGGCGTGCCGCCACGCCAGCCGTGCGGTGTGTGCCCGGACCTCCATGTCGGCGATCTTGAACTGGATCGCCTGGTAGTCGCCGATCGGGTGCCCGAACGCCTCGCGCTCGCGCGCGTAGCGCAGGGACTCGTCGACGCAGCCCTGGGCGAGCCCGACCGACAGCGCCGCGATCGCGATCCGGCCCTCGTCGAGGATGGACAGGAACTGGGCGTAGCCGCGGCCCTTCTCGCCGAGCAGGTTCCCCACGGGTACGCGGACGTCGTCGAAGAACAGCTCGCGGGTGTCGCTGCAGTTCCAGCCGACCTTCGAGTACTTCTCGCTCACCGAGAACCCCGGCGTGCCGGAGGGGACCAGGATCGCCGAGATCTCCTTCTTCCCGTCGCTCTTCTCGCCGGTCACGGCCGTCACGGTGACGACGGAGGTGATGTCGGTGCCGGAGTTGGTGATGAAGCACTTCGACCCGTTGATCACCCACTCGTCGCCGTCGAGCTTCGCGGTCGTGCGGGTGGCGCCGGCGTCGGAGCCGCCGCCGGACTCGGTGAGGCCGAACGCGCCCAGCGTGCGGCCGGCCGCGATGTCGGGCAGCCAGCGGGCCCTCTGCTCGTCGGTACCGAAGCGGTAGATCGGCATCGCGCCGAGCGAGACGCCGGCCTCGAGGGTGATCGCGACCGACGAGTCGACCCGGGCGAGCTCCTCCAGGGCCAGGCACAGGGCGTAGTAGTCGCCGCCCATCCCGCCGTAGGACTCGGAGATCGGCAGGCCGAACAGGCCCATCCCGCCCATCGCCGCGACGAGGTCGTAGGGGAACTCCTCGCGGATGTAGAGGTCGCCGATGACGGGTGCGACCTCCTTGCGCGCGAAGTCCTCGACGGTCGCGCGCAGGGCCTCGTACTCCTCCGGCGACGTGACGGTGGACTCGACTGCGGTCATGACGCTGCCCCTTCGGACGGTTCTGCTGCGGCGTTCTCTGCGGCGGGTTCGGTGCCGATACTCACTCCGGCGAGCTCCGTTCGACCACGAGCAAAGCCGCGTCGCGGGCGACCGTGCCGCCCACGCGGGCCTTCAGCTCGCGGACCACGCCGTCGACCGGCGCGGTGAGCACGTGCTCCATCTTCATGGCCTCGACGACGACGAGCTTCTGCCCCGCCGTCACCTCCTCGCCCTCGGTGACCTCGACGACGGTCACGGTGCCGGGCATCGGTGAGACGACCGGGCCGCCCGCGGTGTCGGCGCCGCTGCGCGCGGCCTCGAGGGGCTCCTGCTCCCGGATCCCCCACGCGCTGCCGTCACGGGAGATCCACACGACACCGTCCGGTGCGGTGGCGACGGCGTAGCGCCGCGTCCGTCCGTCCTGGGTGTGCGCCAGCGTCCCGTCGCCGGTCCCGGTGGTGGCGATGCGCACGGGCTCCGCGTCGCCGATCGTGAGCTCCGCGTCGGCGACCCGGCCGCGGATGCGCACCACGACCGGGTCGTGCCCGGACACGACGAGCCGCCGCGTCGTCCACGCCGGTTCGCCGACCCGCCAGCCACCCGGCACGTCGAACGGGTCGACCGTCGGGCCGGTCGGCTCCATGCGCAGCAGCGCGTACCCGGCGGCGGCGCCCAGGACGTCGTCGGGCAGGTCGGGGGCGGCGAGCTCGCGGGCCCGGCGGGCGACCAGGCCGGTGTCCAGGCGGGCGGCGCGGACGTCGTCGTCGGCGAGCAGTCCGCGCAGGAAGCCGATGTTGGTGTCGAGACCGAGCAGGGTGGTCGAGGCGAGCGCGGCGTCGAGGCGGCGCAGGGCCTCGGCCCGGTCGGCGCCGTGCGCGATCACCTTGGACAGCATCGGGTCGTAGTCCGACCCGACCGTGCCACCCTCCACGATCCCGGAGTCCACCCGCACTCCCGGGCCGGACGGCTCGCGCAGCGCGATCACCGTCCCGCCGGTGGGCAGGAACGACACCGTCTCCCCCGTCACGGAAGCCGTCTCGGCGTACACGCGCGCCTCCACGGCATGGCCGTTCAGCACGACGTCGGACTGGGCCAGCGGGAGCGGCTCGCCGGCGGCGACGCGCAGCTGCAGCTCCACCAGGTCCAGGCCGGTGACCATCTCGGTGACCGGGTGCTCGACCTGCAGTCGGGTGTTCATCTCCATGAAGAAGAACTCGTCCGGCGCGTCGGAGGACACGATGAACTCGACGGTCCCGGCGCCGGTGTAGCCGCACGCCCGGGCCGCCTCGCAGGCCGCGGTGCCCATCCGGTCGCGCTGCTCCGGGGTGAGCAGCGCGGACGGTGCCTCCTCGATGATCTTCTGGTGCCGGCGCTGCAGCGAGCACTCCCGCTCGCCCAGGTGCACGACGGTGCCATGCGCATCGGCCATCACCTGGATCTCGATGTGGCGCGGGGTCGTGACCAGGCGCTCGACGAGCAGCGTGTCGTCGCCGAACGAGCCGCGGGCCTCCCGCCGCGCACCGGCGATGGCGTCTGCCAGATCGCCCGCGGCGTGCACCTCGCGCATGCCCTTGCCGCCGCCGCCTGCGGACGGCTTGAGCAGCACCGGGTAGCCGACCTGCTCCACGGCCAGCGCGAGCTCGTCGTCGGTGAGACCGGAGCCGTCCGAGCCGGGCACGACCGGGACGCCGGCCTTGGCGACGGTCTGCTTGGCGCGGATCTTGTCACCCATCGCGTCGATCGCCGACGACGGCGGCCCGACGAACACGATCCCGGCCTGCTCGCAGGCGGCGGCGAACGCGGTGTTCTCGGACAGGAACCCGTAGCCGGGGTGGATCGCCTGCGCGCCGGTCAGCCTCGCCGCGGAGATCACCTTCTCCACCGACAGGTAGCTCTCCGACGCCGCGGCCGGACCGAGCCGGACCGCGGAGTCCGCGCACCGGACATGCGGGGCGGAGGCGTCCGCGTCGGAGTACACGGCCACCGACCGGATCCCCAGCGCCCGCAACGTCGCGATCACCCGCACCGCGATCTCCCCGCGGTTGGCGACCATCACCGTGTCGAACACGTGCCCGTCCCTTCGTCGATCGTGCGAAAGCTCCACTCGCCCAACCCGGCCGCACGAAAGCTCCGTTCGCGCGATGAGTCGGCGGGGCCCCGCCCACCGGGGACCATGGGACGAGAGCTCCTCTCGTCCACCAGGGTTGCGCGAGAGGAGCCCTCGTGCGGGCGGGGGTGTGGGTGCACGGGGGTCACATCCGGAAGACGCCGAAGGCCGGGTCGGCCAGGGGCGCGTTGGCGGCGGTGGACAGGGCCAGGCCCAGGACGGTGCGGGTGTCGGCGGGGTCGATCACGCCGTCGTCCCAGATCCGGGCGGTGGAGTAGTACGGGTGGCCCTGGTGCTCGTACTGGGCGCGGATGCCGTCCTTGAACTCCTCGGACGACGTCGTGTCCTTCGGCGACCGGACGGCGTCGAGCACCATCGCGGCCTGCTCGCCGCCCATCACCGAGATCCGGGCGTTCGGCCACATGAACAGGAACCGCGGCGAGTACGCCCGCCCGCACATCGAGTAGTTCCCGGCGCCGAACGAGCCGCCGATCACCACGGTCAGCTTCGGCACCCGCGTCGAGGCCACCGCGGTGACCATCTTCGCGCCGTTCTTCGCGATCCCGCCCGCCTCGTACTCGCGCCCGACCATGAACCCGGAGATGTTCTGCAGGAACACCAGCGGGATACCGCGCTGGTCGCACAGCTCGACGAAGTGCGCGCCCTTGACCGCGGACTCGGAGAACAGGATCCCGTTGTTCGCCACGATCCCGACCGGGTGCCCGTGGATCCGGGCGAAGCCGGTGACCAGCGTCGTCCCGTACTCGGACTTGAACTCGTGGAACCGCGAGCCGTCGACGACGCGGGCGATCACCTCGCGCACGTCGTACGGGGTCCGGGAGTCGGTCGGGACCGCGCCGTAGAGCTCGGCCGGGTCCACGGCCGGCGCCTCGGTCGGCGCGACGTCCCAGGGCCGCTGCGCGCGCGGGCCCAGCGTCCCCACGATCGAACGGACGATCTGCAGCGCGTGCGCGTCGTCGTTCGCGAGGTGGTCGGTGACCCCGGAGGTCTTCGAGTGCAGGTCCCCGCCGCCGAGGTCCTCGGCGGTGACGATCTCGCCGGTCGCGGCCTTCACCAGCGGCGGGCCGCCGAGGAAGATCGTCCCTTGGTTGCGGACGATCACCGCCTCGTCCGACATGGCCGGCACGTAGGCCCCGCCCGCGGTGCAGGAGCCGAGCACCGCGGCGATCTGCGGAATGCCCCGCCCCGACATCTGCGCCTGGTTGTAGAAGATCCGGCCGAAGTGCTCGCGGTCGGGGAACACGTCGTCCTGCTCGGGCAGGTACGCCCCGCCGGAGTCGACGAGGTAGATGCACGGCAGCCGGTTGTGCAGCGCCACCTCCTGCGCGCGCAGGTGCTTCTTCACCGTCATCGGGTAGTAGGTGCCGCCCTTGACGGTGGCGTCGTTGGCGACGATGACGCACTCGCGGCCGGACACCCGCCCGACGCCGGTGATCACCCCGGCACCCGGGGCCTCGTCGTCGTACATCCCTTTCGCCGCCATCGGCGAGAGCTCCAGGAACGGTGACGACGGGTCGACCAGCGAGTCCACCCGGTCCCGCGGCAGCAGCTTGCCCCGCTCGACGTGCCGGGTCCGGGACCTCTCCGGCCCGCCCAGGCGCGCGGTGGCCAGCTTCGCGGCGAGGTCCGCGACGAGTGCGCGGTGCGACTCGGCATTGGCGGCGAACGCCGCACCGCCCGGGTCCACCGTCGTACCCAGCTGCGGCGCGGTGTGCGCTCCGTCGACGACTGCCATCTCGACCCTCCGGCGCGGTTAATGACTGTTAACAGGTTAGCGCTCGTTAACGTTGCGGTCCAGTGCGCCGCCGCACCGGCTTTCAGCGTTCTCACAGCGACCGTGCCCGACACTTGCCCTGGTCCGGGCTCCGATCACGCGACGGCACCCGGACAGGTGCACAGCCTGCCGCGAGACCGCGGCCGGTGCCCGCCGGGAGCAGGGAGGTCGGAGTGAGCGTGATCGGACACCCGCCCGCCACCGACACCGGCACCGGCACCGGCACCGGGCGTCCGGAGCGGGCCGCGCCGGACGGCCTCCGCGCCGCGCTGATCGGCCTCGGGGTGCTGGGAATCCTCGGCAGCTCCGCCCAGCTCGCGGTGCCCGGATCGGCCCACGTGCTCCCGTGGGCGGCGACGCTCCTGCTCGTCACGGCCGCGGTCCTGCTGGCCCTTCCCCGGGGCGGGCGTACCGGGCGGCGCGCCGCCCGGGTCCTGAGCCTGGTCGTGCTGGTGTCCGCGGCGACCGCCGTCGCCGAGCACCTGGCCGCAGGTCCCGGCGTCGGGGTCGGCGCGTTCACGCACTCCTGGTACGGCGGCGGCACGGCCCCCCTGGCGCCCGGGCTGCTGGGCCAGTCCGCCCTGTTGCTGCTGCTCGCGAGCCTGCGTGCCGGGCCCCGGCTGGGCCGGTTCGGCCGGTGGGTCTCCGGCCGCCTGCGCCGTACCGCGGGGCACGAATGATCATTGCGGCCGCGTTCGGGGCAGCGTCCCCCGGCCTCTACGGTTGATCCGTGCGGCTACTACTGGTCGAGGACGAGAAACCGCTCGCCGAGCTCGTGCGGCGGGGGCTGGCCGGCGAGGGCCACCAGGTCGAGGTCACCCACGACGGGACGAGCGGGCTCGAGGCGGCGCTGTCCGGCCGGCACGACGTGATCGTCCTGGACATCATGCTGCCGGGGCTGTCCGGCTACCGGGTGCTGCAGCGGCTGCGGCACGAGGGCGTGTGGACGCCGGTGCTGATGCTCACCGCCAAGGACGGCGAGTACGACGAGGCGGACGCCTTCGACCTCGGCGCCGACGACTACCTGACCAAGCCGTTCTCCTTCGTGGTGCTCCAGGCCCGTCTCCGGGCGCTGCTGCGCCGGGCCGGGGAGGCGGCGCCGACCGTTCTGCGGGTCGGTGACCTCTCGCTGGACCCGTCCAAGCACCGGGTGCACCGCGGCGAGACCGAGATCTCGCTGACCCCGCGCGAGTTCGGGGTGCTCGAGCACCTCATGCAGCGCACCGGGCAGGTCGTGACGAAGACCGACATCCTGCGCTCGGTGTGGGACGCGCACTACGACGGCGAGGTCAACGTCGTCGAGGTCTACGTCGGCTACCTGCGACGCAAGATCGACGCTCCGTTCGGGACGAGCAGCATCGAGACCCTGCGCGGGGTCGGGTACCGGATGGCCGAGCCCGAACC
>NZ_JADQDD010000055.1 GCF_019263595.1 Pseudonocardia sp. KRD291
CCGAGTCGCTGACCACGGTGGAACCCGGCGATATCGGTTACGACCTGAGCCCGCGGCTCTACAACCGCGACCTCGCTCCCACCCGCGCCGAGGGCCGGAGCTGGAAGGCGTACAACATCTTCACCCTGTGGGCGGTCGACGTGCACAGCCTCGGCAACTACGGCTTCGCACTCGGGCTGTTCGCCCTCGGCCTGGGTGCCTGGCAGATCGTGCTGTCGCTGGGCATCGGGGCGATGCTGCTGTTCGTGCTGCTCACCGTGGCCGGGTACATGGGCTACCGGACCGGGCTGCCGTTCCCGGTGATGAGCCGGATCTCCTTCGGCATCCGCGGGGCGCAGCTGCCCGCGCTGGTCCGGGGCGTGGTCGCCATCGCCTGGTTCGGCATCCAGACCTACCTGGCCACCCAGGTCCTGACCGTGATGGTGCTCGCCGTGGCGCCCGGCGCAGTCGGGCTGGAACAGGTCTCGTTCCTCGGGCTGTCCGCGCTGGGCTGGATCTGCTTCCTGGCGCTGTGGGTGGTGCAGGTGGTGATCCTGCTCTACGGCATGGACGGCATCCGCCGCTACGAGGCGTTCGCCGGCCCGGTCGTGCTCGTCACGCTCGCCGCGCTGGCCGGCTGGATGCTGTGGCAGACCGGCGGGAGCATCTCGATGTCGATCCCGAACCCGCTGACCGGCGGCGCGATGTGGGTGCAGATCCTGGCCGGGGCGTCGCTGTGGACCGCGATCTACGGCACGTTCGTGCTCAACTTCTGCGACTTCACCCGCGGCTGCTCCAGCACCTCGGCGATCCGGCGGGGCAGCTTCTGGGGGATCCTCCCGAACACGCTGTTCTTCGGGGTGGTCGTGGCCGTGCTGGCCGGCGGCCAGTTCCGGATCGACGGGAAGGTGATCGAGAGCCCGAGCGACGTCGTCGACACGATCCCGAACACCGGGCTGCTGCTCGCCGCGTCCGCAGCGCTGCTCGTGCTGACGGTCGCGGTCAACCTGATGGCCAACTTCGTGGCGCCCTGCTACGCGCTGTCCAACCTGCTGCCGCGGGTCCTGGACTTCCGCCGCGCCGGCATCGTCAGCGCCGTCATCGGCCTGCTCATCCTGCCGTGGAACCTCTACGACAACCCGACGGTGATCGTCTACTTCCTGGGCGTGCTCGGCGCCCTGCTGGGCCCGCTGTTCGGCATCGTGATGGCCGACTACTGGCTGGTCCGGCGCGGGCGGATCGACGTGCCGGCGCTCTACACCGAGAACGAGGAGGGCACCTACCACTACCGCGGCGGGGTCAACCGCCGGGCGGTCGCGGTGTTCGTGCCGTCCGCCGCGGTCGCGGTGGCGGCCGGGTTCGTGCCGGCCCTGTCCGCGCTCGAGCCGTTCAGCTGGTTCCTCGGCGCCGCGCTCGGCGCGGTACTGACGGTGCTGGTCGCGCCGCGCGGGCAGTCCCACACCGCCGTGTCCGGGGAACCGATCGCCGTCCCGTCGTCCGGGCACTGAGGAGCACCGCATGCACATCCTCGTCGTCAATGTGAACACCACCGCCTCGGTGACCGACGCGATCGCCGCCTCGGCCCGCGAGGTCGCCGCGCCCGGCACCGAGATCGTCGGGCTGACGCCGTGCTTCGGTGCCGAGTCGGTCGAGGGGAACCTGGAGAGCTACCTCGCGGCGGTCGGGGTGGCCGACGCCGTCGCCCGCCACGACGGCCCGTTCGACGCCGTGATCCAGGCCGGGTACGGCGAGCACGGCCGGGAGGGGCTGCAGGAGATGCTCGACGTCCCGGTCGTCGACATCACCGAGGCCGCCGCGGCCACCGCGATGTACCTGGGCCACCGGTACTCGGTGGTCACCACGCTGGACCGGACCGTCCCGCTCATCGAGGACCGCCTGCTGCTGGCGGGTCTGGACCGGCGGTGTGCCTCGGTGCGGGCGTCCGGGCTGGCGGTCCTGGAGCTGGAGCAGGACCCGGACGCGGCGGTCACCGCGATCGTCGCGCAGGCGCGCCGGGCCGTCACCGACGACCACGCCGAGGTGATCTGTCTGGGCTGCGGCGGGATGGCCGGGCTGCACGAGCGGGTGCGCGCCGAGACCGGCGTGCCCGTGGTCGACGGGGTGCAGGCCGCGGTCACCGTGGCCGAGTCGCTGGTGCGGCTGGGCCTGAGCACGTCGAAGTCGCGCACCTACGCGGCGCCGCGCAAGAAGTCGATCACCGGCTGGCCGCTGGCCGCCGGGGAGGGGAACCGATCGTGAGCGAGGACCACACCTACGACCTGGTCGTGCGCGGCCTGCGGATCATGACCACGGCCGGCGAGGTGGCGCGCGAGGTCGGCGTGCGCGACGGCCGGGTGGTGGCGATCGAGCCGCTGGGCAACGGCCTCGACGGCGCCCGGGTGCTCGAGCTGGCCGACGACGAGGTGCTGCTGCCCGGGCTGGTCGACACCCATGTGCACGTCAACGAGCCGGGCCGCACCGAGTGGGAGGGCTTCGCCTCGGCCACCCGCGCGGCCGCGGCGGGCGGCGTCACCACGATCGTCGACATGCCGCTCAACTCCATTCCGCCGACCGTCGACACGGCCGCGCTGGAGGTCAAGCGCAAGGTCGCGGCCGAGCAGGCGTTCGTCGACGTCGGGTTCTGGGGCGGCGCGGTGCCGGGCAACACCGGCGACCTGCGCGGCCTGCACGACGAGGGCGTGTTCGGGTTCAAGTGCTTCCTGCTGCACTCCGGCGTCGACGAGTTCCCGCCGCTGGACGCGGACGAGATGGAACGCGACATGGCCGAGCTGGCCACGTTCGACGCGGTGATGATCGTGCACGCGGAGGACTCGCGGGCGATCGACCACGCGCCGTCGGCGTCCGGGACGCGGTACGCCTCGTTCCTGGCCTCGCGCCCGCGCGGGGCGGAGAACCTGGCCATCGCCGAGGTGATCGAGCGTGCGCGCTGGACCGGGGCGCGGGCGCACGTGCTGCACGTGTCGTCGTCGGACGCGCTGCCGATGCTGGCCACCGCGCGCCGCGACGGCGTCCGGATCACCGCCGAGACCTGCCCGCACTACCTGACGCTGATCGCCGAGGAGATCGCGGACGGCGCGACCACGCACAAGTGCTGCCCGCCGATCCGGGAGGCCTCGAACCGGGAGCTGCTCTGGGACGGGCTCCTGGACGGCACGATCGACTGCATCGTGTCCGACCACTCGCCGTCGACGGCCGAGCTGAAGCTGCTCGACTCGGGGGACTTCGGCCTGGCCTGGGGCGGGGTGTCGTCGCTGCAGCTCGGGCTCTCGCTGGTCTGGACCGAGGCCCGCCGTCGTGGGATCGGGCTGGAGCGGGTCGTCGAGTGGATGGCGACCCGACCGGCCGAGCTGGTCCGGCTGACCGGCAAGGGACGGGTCGCGCTCGGCTACGACGCCGACTTCGCCGTCTTCGCCCCGGATGACGCCTACGTCGTCGACGCCGCGACGCTGCACCACAAGAACCCGGTCACCGCCTACGCCGGGCGCGCGCTCGCCGGTGCGGTCCGGCGCACGTTCCTGGCCGGCACCGAGATCAACGGTCCGGACGCGGACGGCGCGTCCCCGCAGGGACGGCTGCTGCGCCGCGGCGGGGTGGAGACGGCCCGCCGCGACACCGGGGCTCCCGCCGCTCAGGCGACGCCACGACCGCCGACGAACGGATAGGGTTTCACCATGCGGAAGTCCGATACCGAGGCAGACGCTCCGGGGGACGGGGCCGTGGCCCGTTCCAGCACGGTGCAGTCCGTCGAGCGTGCGATCGACCTGCTCGAGGCGATGGCCGACGCCGGGGGGATGGCCGGTCTCTCGCACCTGGCCGCCACCTCCGGGCTTCCCCTGCCGACGATCCACCGGCTGGTCCGCACGCTGGCCGGGCGCGGCTACGTCCGCCAGGAGTCGTCCCGGGAGTACGCGCTGGGGCCCCGGCTGGTCCGCCTCGGCGACACCGCAGGGCGCCTGGTCGGGGTGTGGGCGCGCCCGCAGCTGGCCGCGCTGGTCGACACGCTGGGGGAGAGCGCGAACCTGGCCCTGATGGAGGGATCGCAGGTCGTCTACGTCGCCCAGGCGCCGGGCCGGCACTCGATGCGGATGTTCACCGAGGTGGGCAGGCGGGTGTCGCCGCACTGCACGGCGGTGGGCAAGGCGCTGCTCGCGCGGATGTCCCCGGACCGGGTGGCCGAGATCCTGCGCCACACCGACATGGTGAGCCACACCGAGAACACGATCACCGACCGCGCGGCCTACGAACGCGAGCTCGACCAGGTCCGCGACGCCGGTTTCGCCCTGGACGAGGGGGAGCAGGAGATCGGTGTGCGCTGCGTGGCCGTCGCCCTGGACGGACCGTTGCCCGCGGCCGTGTCGATCTCCGGACCGACCACGCGGATGACCGACGCCCTGATCCAGGCCGCGGTACCGCAACTCCAGGCCGCCG
Organism: Pseudonocardia sp. KRD291; assembly: GCF_019263595.1. GTDB lineage: Bacteria > Actinomycetota > Actinomycetes > Mycobacteriales > Pseudonocardiaceae > Pseudonocardia. The sequence continues at coordinate 4,429 of NZ_JADQDD010000055.1, forward strand.
CCGACGCCCTGGTCGCCGAGCTGGCCCGGCAGGACACCTCGGCCTCGGCCTGAGACCGCGGCGCCCGCTCCCCGGTGACCGGGCGTCTCAGCTCTCGATCACCGGGTGGTCACGTGACTCGAGCTCGTGCGGACGGCTCCGGAACCGGCTGACCTTCTCGGCCTTGCGCGGCAACCGGTCGTTCGCGATCAGCACCGCCATCCAGGGCAGCGGCACCGACGCGAGCAACAGCGTCACCGCGACCCACGGGACCGAGACGAACACGACCGCGGCGATCATCAGTGGGATCCGCATCCCCATCATCAGGGCGTAGCGGCGCTTGCGGATCACGAGCTCCTGCTCGTAGGACATCGGTGCGTCGGTGATCAGCGCCGGTGCGGTGGAAGGCCGGCGGGACGGGTGTTCGGTCATGGGACGATCACACTTTCCCGAGAGACTCGCCGGGACCTCATCTCACCCGCGTGGACCGCGGCATCGCGGACCCGGCACCCTCGTCAACGTTCCGGCGCCCGGTCGTCCTTCCTGACCCGACGGTGGGACACGACTCGTTTGGGCCCGCCGCGAGCGGCAGGACTACTCGGCCGCCACGCGGAGGCCAGTGTGCTCGGTGACCACGCCGCCGCGGTCCACACGTGCACAACCGCCGAGATGCGCCTCAGCGCTCGCCGGTGATCGACAATTCGCGCTGAGCTGCATCTCGACGGGTCACGGCGAGGGCGCCACGGACGTCGTCGACGATCCGCTGCGGTTCGTCGCGCATCTCGTCGGAGGTGTAGCGCAGGACCCGCCAGCCGGCCGCGACCAGGCGGGTGTGGCGCTGCGCGTCCTCCCGCGCCCGCTGGGGCGTGGCGAAGTGGTCACCCCCGTCGTACTCGACGCCGAGCCGCTGCTCCGGGTAGGCGAGGTCGATCCAGACGGCGCGGCGGCGGCCGTCGTCGAGGACCGGATGCTGCGGGACCGGACGGGGCAGCCCGCCGCGGACGAGGATCAGCCGCAGCCGGGTCTCGGGCGGTGACCCCGACCGGGCATCGGCGTGTGCCAGAACGTCGGCGACCCGCCGGACGCCACGCAGTCCGGGATACCGCGCCGCGAAGTTCGAGAGAAGGTCGGGGTGGAACTCGCCGCGAGCGAGGGCGTCCACGGCGACGACGCCCTCGGTCGGCGGCAGCCATCGGGCCAGGTCGAACGCCGTGCGCAACCGGCTCGTGACGCGGACCCGGTCCACCTCGGTGATCTCCCCGACGTGCAGCGCGTCGCGGCGGACCCGCACCCCCGGGCGGGACCTCGGCCCGTCGACGGTCACGTTCACCTCGGCCGGTGCGTGCCACCGGCCGCACGACGCGCCCAGCAGCTCCGCCGCCGAGTACCCGCAGAGCACCGCGTCCGGGCCGGCCCAGAGCGAGGCGGCGAGCGAGCGCAGCCGGAGATCGGGCCGCGACCCGGCCGGGGGCGGGGGCGTAGGCGCGTAGGTGTCGGGGAGCAGTCGTTCGAAGTCCGGCCCGCGCAGCCGCCCCGGTGTCACGAGTCCGGCGGCCACCGCCGCCGTCCCCCGGAACACCTCGGGCCATCCCGCAACCGGCATCCCGCGATCCTGCGCGGCCGACCTGGAGCCCGGGCCGGGTCGGCCGAACCGTTCGCTCGTGCGAACCCTGCCGAGATGCGGCCGAACGCGACTTGTTGATCACCGGACGACAGTGGGACGCATCTCGGCGGTGTCGGGTCAGTCGGTCGTGCTCTCTCGTACCGGGGCCGGCGCGATCCGGCGGGAGAGCACCGTGTGCAGGACGAACGCGATCGCGGCGCCGACGAACCAGCTGTAGGACGCGGCGTCGGTCGAGCCGAGCAGCACCACCAGCACGGCGACCACGGCCCCGGCGGCGGTGGACCCGATCGCGACCGGGTTGTAGCCCTTCCGGAACCAGTAGGCCCCGTCGGTCCGCATCGTGTAGAGCGCGTCCACGTCGATCCGTCGTCTGCGGATCAGGTAGTAGTCGGCGATCAGCACGCCGTAGAGCGGTCCGATGAACGCCCCGAGCGTGTCCAGCGTGTAGTGGATGACCTCCGGGCTGGAGTAGAGGTTCCACGGCGTGATCAGCACCGACCCGACGGCCGCGATCATGCCGCCGGTCCGCCAGCTGATCTTCTGCGGGTTCACGTTGGAGAAGTCGAAGGCGGGCGAGACGAAGTTCGCCACGATGTTGATCCCGATCGTCGCGATCATGAACGTGAGCGCGCCCAGGACCACGGCGAACGTCGAGTCCAGCCGGGCGACGGTCTCCACCGGGTCGTCGATCAGCTCCCCGAACACCGGCACCGTCGCGGCCGCGGTCACGACCACCAGCACCGCGAACACGACGAAGTTGAGCGGCAGCCCGAGCAGGTTGCCGCGCCGGACGTCGGCGAACGAGCGGCCGTAGCGGGCGAAGTCGCCGTAGTTCAGCATCGGGCCGGAGAAGTACGACACGACCAGCGCGACGGCGCCTAGCATGATCGAAACCGACGCCCACCCGGTGACCAGGTTCTCCGAGAGGTTCAGGTCGATGTCGAAGCCCGCCCGGTAGACCAGGTACCCGGCCAGCGCGAACATCACGACGTAGACCGCAGGGCCGCAGAAGTCGATGAAGCGCCGGATCGCCTCCATGCCCCGCCAGAACACCGCGGCCTGCAGCACCCACATGACCAGGAACGCGATCCAGCCCAGGGTTGACAGGCCGGCGAGGCCGGTTCCGTCCCCGGCCAGTGGTGCCGTGCCCGGCCAGAGCTTGAGCGCGACGATGACCAGCGACTGCGACGCGAGGTAGGTCTGGATGCCGTACCAGGCCACCGCGATCAGCCCGCGGATGATCGCCGGGACGTTCGCGCCCAGCACCCCGAAGGACGACCGGCAGATCACCGGGTACGGGGTGCCGGTGGCCTGGCTGGGTCGCGCGACCAGGTTGCACAGCGCGTAGACGATCACGATGCCGACGATCAGCGCGACGAACACCTGCCAGGCGGCGAGCCCGAGCGCGAACAGGCTGCCCGCGGTGACGTAGCCGCCCACCGAGTGCACGTCCGACATCCAGAACGCGAAGAAGTTGTACGAGGTCCAGCTCTGCTTCTTCAGTGGCGCCAGGTCGGAGTTGGTGAGCCGGTCGGAGTACTCCGGCTTGATCTCGCCCGGCGTGCCGCTGGTGGCCGGGGGTGGTTCTGGAGCTCCGGGAGAACGGTCGATCTGCTCGGTCATCGTGTCCACCTTCCGGCCGCACCCGTGGCTCAACGTGGTGGGGAGACGGTAGGTCGCCCGGACCGGGTTCCGGCGGTGTGCGCGGAGTTCTTCACGCGTTCGTACCGCGCCGCAACACGGGCTCAACACCGGTGACCGATCCGTCCGGATCGATTGTCGGATCGTACGAAACCGGCGCCCGGGCCCCGTCCGCCGTTCGTCGTTCCCGTGGGTGCCGGGGGCTCGCCACGCACGGGCATCGTGACCTGCATCCCACCCGGCCCCGCTGCGAGGTGTCCCGTGACCACCGCTCCGAAACGCCGTCCCCATCCCGTCGACGAGGTGCTGCCCGCGCCGCGTCTGGCCGTGTACGGCATCCAGCACGTCCTGGCGTTCTACGCCGGGGCGGTGATCGTCCCGATCCTGCTGGCCGGGGCGATCGGGCTCTCCGACCAGGAACTGATCCACCTGATCAACGCCGACCTGTTCACCTGCGGGATCGCCTCGATCATCCAGTCGGTCGGGTTCTGGAAGGTCGGGGTGCGCCTGCCGCTGCTCCAGGGCGTCACCTTCACCGCGGTCTCACCGATGATCGCGATCGGGATGGCGGCCGGCGGCGGCACCGACGGCCTGCTGACGATCTACGGGGCGGTGATCGTCGCCGGTCTGGCCACGTTCTTCATCGCGCCGTACTTCTCGAAGCTGATCCGGTTCTTCCCACCGGTCGTCACCGGCTCGGTGATCACCATCATCGGGCTGGCGCTGCTGCCGGTGGCGGCGCAGGACGCCGTCGGTGGCTCCGAGGCGTCGGATCCGGGCAACCCGGTCAACCTGGCGCTCGCGCTCGGCACGCTCGCGGTGATCGTGCTGATCCAGCGGGTGTTCCGCGGGTTCATGGCCACGGTCGCGGTGCTGGTCGGGCTCGTCCTGGGCACCGGGGTGGCCTGGGCGATCGGGATGGTGGACTTCGGCTCGGTCGGGGACTCGTCCTGGGTCGGGGTGACGACGCCGTTCCACTTCGGGTGGCCTCAGTTCAGCGCGGCCGCGATCGTGTCGATGATCGTCGTCATGCTGATCACCGCGGTCGAGACGACCGGGGACGTGTTCGCCACCGGAGAGATCGTGGACAAGCGGGTCGGGCGCGAGGACGTCGCGCGGGCGCTGCGGGCCGACGGGCTGGCCACCACGATCGGCGGGGTCCTGAACTCCTTCCCCTACACCTGTTTCGCGGAGAACGTGGGCCTGGTCCGGCTGACCCGGGTGAAGAGCCGGTACGTGGTCGCCGCCGCCGGGGTGTTCATGATCCTGATCGGGCTGGTGCCGAAGGCGGGTGCCGTCGTGGCCGCCGTCCCGCACCCGGTGCTCGGCGGCGCGGCGCTGGCGATGTTCGCGACGGTGGCGGTGGTCGGGATCCAGACCCTGGCCCGGGTCGACTTCAACGACCACCGCAACGTCGTGATCATCGGTTCCAGCCTGGGCGTGGCCGTGTTCGTCACCGTGCAGCCCGACGTCGCGCAGGCGCTCCCGTCCTGGGCGCAGATCCTGTTCGGCTCCGGCATCACGGTGGGCAGCGTGACCGCGATCGCGCTCAACCTCGTGTTCCACCATGTCGGCCGGGGCCGCGGTCCGGCGGTCGCGGGCCCGCCCGGGGACACCGTGCGCCTCTCCGAGGTCAACGCGATGGACCGGGAGACGTTCGTCGCCACGTTCGGCCGGCTGTTCCAGGGTCCGACCGGTGCGCTCGGCCGCGCCTACGACCGCCGTCCGTTCACCGACACCACGGCGCTGCGCTCGGCGTTCCAGGAGGCCCTGTTCTCCGGTCCGGAGGCCGAGCAGCGCGAGCTGATGGCGCACTACCCGGACCTGGGCGGGGACACCGTCGCCGAGGGCGACGCCGGGGAGGACTCGGAGCGCGACCAGGCCAGCGCCGGCCTGACCCGCCTGGCCGACACCGACCGGGAGGAGTTCGCCGGTCTGGCCGCGGCCTACCGGGACAAGTTCGGCATCCCGCTGATCGTCTGCGTGCGCGACGCCCACGACCGGGCCGGCATCCTGCGCGACGGGACCCGGCGGCTGGACAACTCCGCGGCCCAGGAGCACGCCGCCGCGCTGATCGAGATCGCGAAGGTGGCCAACCACCGCTTCGCGGACCTGGTGGCCGAGGCCAACCCCATCCAGAGTGCCCGCATGCGCGCGTTCGGCCGGAGTGCCGAATGAGCACCGCACGGGACACGGAGCACCGCACGGGGGGACACGGATGAGGATCGAGGAGTTCGACCGGATGCCCGACGACGAGGCGCGCCGCGCGCTGCACGGGGTCTGCGCCGCGCCCCGGTGGGCGGAGAAGGTCGCGGCCGGGCGTCCCTACGGATCGGCCGGAGCCCTGCAGGACGCGGCCGGCGCCGCACTGGACGTCGACGACCTCGACGCCGCGATGGCCGGGCACCCGCGGATCGGGGACCGGTCGGCGACCGGGCGCTCCGGCGCGGAGCAGGCCGGGGTCGCCGGGTCCGACGCCGGCACGCTCGCCGCGCTGGAGGCCGGCAACGCCGACTACGAGCGCCGCTTCGGTCACGTCTACCTGGTCTGCGCGGCCGGTCGCGGCGCCGAGGACCTGCTGGTGACGCTGCACGAGCGGTTGCACAACGACCCGGCCACCGAGCGGGTGGTCGCGCTGGCGGAGCTGGCCGCGATCAACCGGCTGCGCCTGGCCGGGATGGTGGAGGAGGACCGATGACCCTCTCCACACACGTCCTCGACGCCGTCGCCGGGCGTCCGGCGGCGGGTGTCGCGGTCACCCTGGAGCACGACGGCGCGGTCGTCGCCACCGCACGCACCGACGACGACGGGCGGGTCCGCGACCTCGGCCCGCTCGGCACCGGCACGCACCGGATCACGTTCGACACCGGCGGCTTCTTCGCCGAAACCGGACGGCAGGCGTTCTACCCCGAGGTGACCGTCGCGTTCACCGTCACCGACCCGGGCGCGCACCACCACGTGCCGCTGCTGCTGTCCCCGTTCGCCTACTCGACCTACCGCGGGAGCTGAAAGACATGGGCATCGTCCTGGGCGCCAACCAGTACGGGAAGGCGGAGAACCGCCTCGTCCGGATCCACCGGGCCACCGAGCGGCACGACATCCGCGACGTCACGGTCTCCACCGCGCTGCGCGGGGACTTCACCGACGCGCACAGCCGCGGCGACCAGTCGCAGGTGCTGCCGACCGACACCCAGAAGAACACCTGCTACGCCTTCGCCCGCGAGCACGGCCTGGACCAGATCGAGGACTTCGCGCTCGCGCTGGCCCGGCACTTCGTCGGCGACGTGGAGCCGGTGACCGGCGCGACGGTCGCGATCGACGAGCTGGGCTGGGAACGGGCCGCGGTCGGCGAGGGCGGGCACGACCACACGTGGGTCCGCACCGGGCCGGAGGTGCGCACCGCCGAGGTGACGATCGACGGCGACGACGAGCACGTCGTGTCCGGGCTGAAGGGCCTGGTGCTGCTCAAGTCCACCGGCTCGGAGTTCCACGGCTTCCTCACCGACCCGTACACGACGTTGGAGCCGACGAACGACCGGATCATGTCGACGTCGCTGGAGGCCCGCTGGGAGCACGCCGGCACGACGGGGGAGTGGGCCAGGACTCATCTGAGCGTGCGGCAGATCCTGGTCGAGCGGTTCGCGACGGTGCACTCGCTCGCCCTGCAGCAGACGCTGTGGGAGATGGGACGCGCGGTGCTCGAGACGCACCCGGACGTCACGGCGGTCAGCCTGTCCGCGCCGAACAAGCACCACTTCCTGGTCGACCTGGAACCGTTCGGGCTGGACAACCCGGGCGAGGTGTTCTTCGCCGCCGACCGCCCCTACGGCCTGATCGAGGCCACCGTGACCCGCGACTGACAGGCGGTGTCGGGGGCTGGTGTCGGGGGCTACTGCCCGTCCTGGCGCTCGATCAGCGTGGTGAGCATGTCGGCGATCTGCTGCTGACCGGCGGCGGTCTGGTCGAGCCGCCCCCGGATCTCGGCGAAGTTCCGATCGACCTGCTCGAATTGCCGGTCGACCTGGTCGAAACGTTCGGCGGTCTGGACCCCGAGGGCGTTGATCGCCGACCGGTTCGCGTCGACCTTCACCCCCCAGTTCGGCGACGTCACGGTCGCGCGCGGCCGCGAGGTGTCGCGCGGCCGCCGCATCGGAGGCGACCTCCTCGATCCGCGACTCCAGGGCCGCGACCCGGGCCTCGAGATCGGAAGGCTGCGTCATGCGGAGAAGGTTACCGGCCGGTGGGCGGGTCCGAGAGGGTTCGGCGTCGATCGGGAACCGGGGACCGCGTCACCGCGAGCGCAGGGCCAGGTAGAGGTCGACCCGGTCCGGGAAGTGGCCCATGCTGCGCCCGGTCAGCTCCTCGACCCGGCCGATCCGGTACCGCACGGTGTTGACGTGCAGGTGCAGCCGCGCCGCGGTGCGGCTCCAGGAGCCGGCCTGGTCCAGGAACGCGACGAGGGTCTCGCACAGCCCGGCCCCGGTGCGGGCGTCGTAGTCGAGCACCGGGCCGAGCACGTGCGCGGCGAACGCGCGCCGGACCTCGTCCGGGACGCTGGCCAGCAGCCCGACGTGCGAGGTGACCTCACCCGCCCCGGCCACCGACACCGGGTCCGGGCGGGCCGCGGCGAGGTCGCGGGCGTGCGTGGCCTCGCGCAGCGAACCCGACAACGCCTCCGGGCCGGCCGGTCGTCCGGCCCCGACGTGCAGTCGCAACGTCCCGAGCCCGGGTGCCAGCCGACGGAGCGCGTCCAGTACCGGCGCCAGCAGCTCGGAGGGCCGCGCCGGCGCGGCACCAGCCGGTCCGGGTGACGGGCCGGCCGGGGCGGGGACGAGCGCGACCGCGGACCCGTCGTGCACCCCGACCGCGGCGGGACCGACCGGCGCGACCGCGTCGATCAGGATGGACCGGGCCGTCCCGGCCGGGTCCGGGCCGCCGCTGAGCCGGGCGACCAGGACGGTCAGCCCGGCGTCCGGGTCGACACCGGCCTGGCGCAGCCGCACGCGGGTCTCCGCCCGGTCGCCCTCGCCCGCCGCGATCCGGGCGACGGCGTCGTCGGCGATGCCGCGGGCGACCTGCATGCCCTCCCTCAGCCGGGCCCGGTCCAGCGCGGCGATCGCGGCCAGCTCCCCGACGGTGTCGGCGACCTCGGAGTCCCAGTCGGTGACCGTGCCGTGCACCGCCACGAACCACGACGTCAGGCGGGACGTGCCGGGCCCGACCGGGAACACCGAGTGCCGCCCGGCCACCGCGGGCAGCCGCTCCGCGGTCAGGTAGGTGGCGACGGCGGCGTCGCGCTCGTCGTCGGGCAGCGGCGGGCCGGCCACCGCCCGCCCGCTCGCGGACAGCACCCGGCAGGTCAGACCCGTCGCGGCCGAGACCTGCCCGGCCAGCTCGTCGAGACCGACCCCGCCCGCGACGGCGGAGAGCAGCTGACGCTGGCGGCCCAGGGTGTGCGCGAGGCGGTCCCCGCGGGCGGCGGTCAGCTCCCCGATCACGACCTCGGTCAGGGCCGCGAACGAGACGTCCTCCGGCACCGCGAGCAGCACCAGGTCGTGGCGCAGGCAGGCGGCGACGACGTCGGCCGGGATCTCCCCGAACACGGCCTCGCCCGCGGCCAGCGCGGTCGCCCCGGCCGCGGCGACGGCGGCGACGAACCGCTCGGCGTCACCGTCGGCGCGGCGCCACACCAGCCCGCTGACCACCAGCTCACCGCCGCCCAGGTAGCGGCCGGGGTCGATCAGGTCGGTCGTGTAGACCCAGCGCACCGCATGGTCGAGCGCGCCGTCCCCGGCGTGCAGTACGCGCAGCCCGAGGTCCGGGCGCGTCACGAGGTCGCGCAACAGCATTGGAGGAACCTACAACCCGGGACGGCCGGAGCGGGCCGCGATTCGTCGCGGCGGCGACTTCTGCCCCGACACCGGGAGCGCTTCCATTGCGGCATGGACTTCCTGGCACCGACGACGTGGGCGGACGCCCTCGCCGCGAAGGCCGAGCACCCGGACGCGGTGCCGGTGGCCGGCGGCACCGACGTGATGGTCGAGCTGAACTTCGACCACCGACGCCCCTCCGTGCTGCTCGACCTCACCCGGATCCCGGAGCTGCGCGCCTGGGACCGGGCCGACGGGCGGATCCGGCTCGGCGCCGGCGTCACCTACGCCCGCGTGATCGACGAGCTCGCCGCCGAGCTACCCGGCCTGGCCATGGCCGCCCGCACGGTCGGCTCGCCGCAGATCCGCAACCGGGGCACGGTCGGCGGGAACCTCGGTGCCGCCTCTCCGGCCGGGGACAGCCACCCGCCGCTGCTGGCCTCCGGCGCCGTCGTCGAGCTGGCGTCGGTGCGCGGCACCCGGGAGGTCCCGGTCGCGGAGTTCTACACCGGGGTCAAGCGCAACGCCTGCGCCCCGGACGAGCTGATCGCGGCCGTGCACGTGACCCCGGCCGGTGGCCCGCAGCAGTTCTGCAAGATCGGCACCCGCAACGCGATGGTCATCTCGGTGACCGCGTTCGGGCTGGCCCTGCACCCCGCGCGCAAGGCCGTCGGAGCCGGGATCGGGTCCGCGGCGCCGACCCCGCGCCGGGCCGAGGCCGCCGCCGGCTACCTGGCCGGCGAGTTGGATGCGGCCGGGCTCTGGGACTCGCGCGGTGCGCTGCCCGAGGGGCTGGCCGTCGAGTTCGGCCGCCGGGTGCGCGACGCCGCCGCCCCGATCGACGACGTGCGCGGCAGCGCCGCGTACCGCCTGCACGCGCTCTCGGTGATGGCGCGCCGCGCCGCCACCTGGGCCTGGGACGACTACCGGAGGGCCGCCTGAGATGCGGATCGAACTGACCGTCAACGGGACCACCCGCGAGGCCGACGACGTGTGGGAGGGCGAGAGCCTGCTCTACGCGCTGCGCGAGCGGCTGGGCCTGCCGGGCTCGAAGAACGCTTGTGAGCAGGGGGAGTGTGGCTCCTGCACCGTCTACCTGGACGGGCTGCCGGTGTGCTCCTGCCTGGTCGCGGCCGGGCAGGCCGCCGGGCGCGAGGTGCGGACGGTGGAGGGCCTGGCCGAGGGCGACGAGCTGCACCCGGTGCAGCAGGCCTTCGTCGACCGCGGCGCCGTGCAGTGCGGGTTCTGCACGCCCGGGCTGGTCGTCACCACGCACGACCTGCTCGAGCGCAACCCCGCGCCGTCGGACCCGGAGATCCGGGAGGCGCTGGCCGGGAACCTGTGCCGCTGCACCGGCTACGAGAAGATCATGGACGCCGTGCGCGAGGCCGCGGGGGCACAGCGATGATCATCGAGGGCGCCCACGTGGTCACCGTGTCCGGCCAGGAGTACCCGGACGGGCACGTCGTCGTGGACGGGAACCGGATCGCGGGCGTCGGCGCCGGGCCCGCCCCGCGCACCGGGGGAGAGACGGTCGTCGACGGGCGGGGCTGCCTGCTCACCCCCGGGTTCGTCAACACCCACCACCACCTCTACCAGTGGGTCACCCGCGGCCTGGCCGTGGACTCCACGCTGTTCGAGTGGCTCACCACGCTCTACCCCGTGTGGGCCGGCATCGACGAGCACGCCGTGCACACCGGGGCCACCGGCGCACTGGCCCGCCTCGCGCTGACCGGCTGCACCACCAGCACCGACCACCACTACGTGTTCCCCCGCGAGGGCGGTGACCTGCTCGGCGCCGAGATCCGCGCGGCGTCGCAGGTGGGGCTGCGCTTTCACCCGACGCGGGGCTCGATGGACCTCGGACGCCGCGACGGCGGGCTGCCGCCGGACGAGGTCGTCGAGGACCGGGACGCGATCCTGGCCGCGTCCGCGGACGCGGTGGCGCGCTGGCACGACCCGTCGCCGGAGGCGATGGTGCGGATCGCGCTCGCGCCGTGCTCGCCGTTCTCGGTGACCGGGGAGCTGATGCGGGAGAGCGCGGAGCTGGCCCGCGAGCTCGGCGTCCGGCTGCACACCCACCTCGCCGAGACCGACGACGAGGAGGACTTCTGCCGGGAGCGGTTCGGCTGCTCCCCGCTGGACTACGTCGAGGGTCTGGGCTGGACCGGTGGCGACGTCTGGTTCGCCCACGCCGTGCACCTCGACGACGACGCCGTCAAGAAGATCGGCGCCACCGGCACCGGGGTGGCGCACTGCCCCAGCTCCAACGCCCGGCTCGGGGCCGGCATCGCCCGCACCCGCGACCTCCGCGACGCCGGCGCCGTCGTCGGGCTCGGGGTGGACGGGGCGGCGTCGAACGAGGCGTCGAGCCTGCTCGAAGAGGTGCGGCACGCCGTGCTGTTCGCCCGCGCCGTCGGCGGGCCGACCGCGCTGACCGTGCGGGACGCGCTGCACCTGGCCACGCTCGGCGGGGCCGGTGTGCTCGGGCGGGCCGGTGAGATCGGCTCGATCGAGACCGGCAAGCTCGCCGACCTGGCCCTGTGGCGCCTGGACGGGCTCGCGCACGCCGACGTCGCCGACCCGGTCGCCGCGCTCGTCCTCGGCTCCCCGCCGCCGCTGGAGCTGCTGCTCGTGAACGGGCGCCCGGTCGTCGAACGCGACCGCGTCCTGACCGTGGACACCGACGCCGTGGCGCGCGACTGCGCCGCCGTGCACCGCACCCTGCTGGAGAAGGCCTCATGACGACCACCATCGACAACCCGGCCACTGCCACCACCGGCACCGGCACCGCGGGGCGGATCGGGGACAGTCCGCTACGCCCGGACGGCACGCTGAAGGTCACCGGCGAGTTCGCCTACTCCTCGGACCTCTGGCACGAGGACATGTGCTGGGGCGTCACCCTGCGCAGCCCGCACCCGCACGCCCGGATCCGGTCGATCGACACCACCGACGCGCTGAAGGTCCCGGGCGTGCACGCCGTGCTCACCGCCGACGACGTGCCCGGCCTGAACAGGGTCGGCCTCGAGCACCTGGACCAGCCGTGCCTGGCCGAGGACGTCGTCCGGTTCCAGGGCGAGCCGGTCGCGCTCGTCGCGGCCGACCACCCTGAGACGGCGCGCCGGGCCGCGAAGCGGATCGTCGTCGACTACGAGGTGCTGCCCGCCGTCACCGACCCGCGGACTGCGCTGGACGACGACGCACCCGAGGTGCATGCCGGGCACGAGGGCGGCAACCTGGTGCGCGAGGTGCATATCCGCCGAGAGCAGCGGACGCGGAACGAGCATGAGCACAGCGGTGAGCCCGTGCCGGAGGCGCCGGTCGTGGTGGCGCTCGACTTCGAGGTCGGGATGCAGGATCAGGCGTTCCTCGGCCCGGAGTCCGGGCTCGCCGTCCCGGACGGGGAGGGCGGTCTCGACCTCTACGTCGCCACCCAGTGGCTGCACGTGGACCAGCAGCAGGTCTGCCGCGTGCTCGGCCTGACCCCCGAGGCCGCGCGGCTGCACCTGGCCGGGGTCGGTGGGGCGTTCGGCGGACGCGAGGACCTCTCGATCCACGTGCACGCCTGCCTGCTCGCGCTGTGCACCGGGAAGCCGGTGAAGATGAGCTACGCCCGCGACGAGTCGTTCTTCGGCCACGTGCACCGCCACCCCGCGTGGCTGCGCTACGAGTTCGGCGCGCAGCCCGACGGCACGCTGGTCTACGGCCACGCCGACATCCTGTTCGACGGCGGCGCGTACGCCTCGTCCACCGGCGCCGTCGTCGGCAACGGCGGCACCCTCGGGCTCGGTCCCTACAACTTCCCGAGCGTGCACGTCGACGCCCGCGGGGTGTATACGAACAACCCGCCCTGCGGGGCGATGCGCGGCTTCGGCTGCGTGCAGGCCGCGTTCGCGCACGAGGCGCTGATGGACGTCCTCGCCGACCGGGTCGGGGTGGACCGGGTCGAGCTGCGCGCCCGCAACGGCATGGCAGAGGGCGACCGCAACATCACCGGCCAGCTGATCGACTCCGCGGCCCCGGTGGCCGAGCTGATCGGCCGCGTCCGGGACATGCCGCTGCCGGCGACCCGCGCCGCCGACCCGGACCTGCGGGACCTGCCCGGCGGCGTCGCCAACACCACCCACGGCGAGGGCGTGGTGCGCGGCGTCGGCTACGCGGTCACCTACAAGAACGTCGGGTTCTCCGAGGGCTTCGACGACTACTCCACCGCCCGGGTCCGGCTCGAGGTGCTCGCCGGTGAGCCGGTCGCCACTGTGCAGACCGCCGCGGCCGAGGTCGGGCAGGGCCTGATCACCGTCGAGCAGCAGATCTGCCGCACCGAGCTCGGCGTGGAACGGGTCGTGGTGCACCCCAAGGACACCACGGTCGGGTCCGGCGGCTCCACCTCGGCGTCGCGGCAGACCTACGTCACCGGGGGAGCGGTGCGCGCGGCGTGTGAGGCCGTCCGGGCCCGGGTGCTCGCCCGCGCGGCCGCCGCCGTCGGGCACGGGGGCCTGCGCCTGGACGGGGAGAAGATCGTCGGCGCGGACGGCCAGGTGGTCGCCGGGCTGGCCGAGGTGCTGGGCACCGGCGCCGTCGACGAGACCGTCGAGTGGCGCCACCGCCCCACCGCCGAGATCGACCCGGAGACCGGCCAGGGGGACGCGCACGTGCAGTACGCGTTCTCCGCGCACCGCGCCGTCGTCGACGTCGACGTCGAGCTCGGCCTGGTCAAGGTCGTCGCCCTGGACACCGCGCAGGACGTCGGCCGGGCGATCAACCCGGACGCCGTCGTCGGGCAGATCCAGGGCGGGTCGGTGCAGGGCATGGGTCTGGCGCTGATGGAGGAGGTGGTGGTCACCGAGGGCCGGGTGCGCAACCCGTCGTTCACCGACTACCTGATCCCGACGATCCTCGATACCCCGCCGATGCGGATCGAGGTCCTGGAGTACCCGGACCCGCACGCGCCCTACGGCGTGCGCGGGGTGGGGGAACCGCCGACGATCTCCAGCGGGCCGGCGGTGGCGGCCGCGATCCGGGCCGCGACGGGCCGGGACCTGCGCCGCGTGCCCGTGCGCCCGGAGCACATCACCGGCGTGTGAGCCGGGCGCCGGGACGGACCCTGCCCCTTGGTCACCGCACCCCCAAGGCGCCAGACCTTGCACGAGCGGAGCTCTCGTCCAGCCCACCCGCGCGAACGGAGCTCTCGCGTAATCGGCCGAGGGTTCCAGGGGCGGCGGGGGGCCGGTCAGGCGGTGAGTGCCGCGACGAGGGCGCGGACGGTGACGTCGCCGCGGTGCGGGACGCCGTTGACGAACAGCGTCGGAGTGCCGCGGACGCCACTGCGCACCCCGGCGTTGAAGTCGGCCTCGACCCGGTCCTCGACCAGCCGGGTCGCAGGCCACACCACTCGCTCCGGGTCGACCCCGGCGGCCAGGGCGTGCTCGCGCAGGTCGGGCTGGGTCAGGCGCGGCGGCCCCGGGGCGTAGAGCGAGGAGTGCATCGGCCAGAAGCGTCCTTCCAGGGCCGCCATCTCCGACGCGGTCGCCGCCGCCAGGGCGTGCGGGTGGACCTCGTAGAGCGGGAACTGCCGGAACACGAAACGCAGCCGCTCGCCCAGCTGCGCCCGGACCTCGTCGATCACCGGGGCGGCGTCGCGGCAGTACGGGCACTCGAAGTCGCCGAACTCGACGAGGGTCAGCTCCGCCTCCAGCGGCCCCGCGACGTGGTCGTGCGCGCCGACCGGCGGGTCGAGCTCGGTGATCGCGGCCTCCTCGGACGCACGGCTGACGCCGGGGCAGGATGACGGGGTGACGGTGACGACCCTAGCCGAGCGCGGCGAGCTCTCCCGGGCCGCTCGACAGTTCCTGCGCACCGAGTCCGGCTCGGCGGTGCTGCTCATCGGGGCCGCGGTCGTCGCCCTGCTCTGGGCGAACCTCGTGCCCGGCTACGAGGACCTCTGGCACACCGAGCTGTCGGTGGGTCTGGGCGGTGCGGAGATCGCGCTCGACCTGCGGCACTGGGTCAACGACGGCCTGATGGTGCTGTTCTTCCTCGCCGTCGGGCTCGAGATCTCCCGGGAGACCACGCTGGGCGAGCTGCGCGGCGTGCGCGCGATCGCCGCGCCCGCGGCCGCCGCGGTCGGCGGGCTCGTCGTCCCGGCGCTGGTCTTCCTCGCGTTCACCGCAGGCACCGAGGCCCAGAACGCGTGGGGCATCGCGATCTCCACCGACACCGCCGTGCTGCTCGGGGTGCTCGCCCTGGTCGGGCCCCGGTGCCCGGACCAGCTGCGGGTGTTCCTGCTGGCGCTGGCGATCGTCGACGACATCGGCGCCGTCGCGGCCATCGCGATCTTCTACACCGAGAGCATCGACGTCACGGCGCTGCTGATCGCGCTGGCCCTGCTCGTGGCGCTGCTCGGGATGCGGTTCGTCCGGTTCTGGCGCACGCCGTTCTACGCCGCCATCGGCGTCGTGATGTGGGTGGCGGTGCTGCGGTCGGGGCTGCACCCGAGCGTCCTGGGGGTGGCGCTGGGTCTGCTGGTGAACGCGTACGCCCCGCGCCGGCAGGACATGAAGCGCGCGATGGTGATGGGGCGCAACTTCATGCTGGACCCGACGCCGGGCCGCGCGCTGGCCGCGCAGGCGGCGGCGACCGAGGCGGTCTCGCCGAACGAACGGCTGCAGATGCGGATCCAGCCGTGGAGCAGCTACGTCATCGTCCCGCTGTTCGTGCTGGCCAACGCCGGCGTGGTGCTCGACGCCCCGACCGTGTCCGCCGCCCTGACCTCGCCCCTGACCTGGGGGATCGTGGCCGGGCTGGTGCTGGGCAAGCCGGTCGGCGTCGCGATCGCCACCTGGCTGGCGCTGCGCACCGGCATCGGGCGGGTGCCGGACACCCTGCGCTGGGGCCAGCTGTTCGGCGGCTCCGCGCTGGCCGGGATCGGCTTCACCGTGGCCCTGTTCGTCACCGAGCTGGCGTTGGAGGACCCGCTGCTCGTCAGCGAGGCGAAGATCGGGATCCTGGTCGGGTCGGTGCTGGCCGCCCTGGTCGGCTGGCTGGTGTTCCGGCTGGCGGGCGAGCGCGGTGGACAGTGCTCGCCGAGCGGGCTGCCGACACTCCCGCCGCGGCCCTGGCGCCCGGTCGACTGAATGGCGGGTCTACCGCACCCCCGATGAGTTCCCGGCCCGCGGCCGGTCTGCCCTGACACGGCGGTCGACCTCGGGAGGACACATGACCGGAGTACGGGTACTGGTGGGCACGCGCAAGGGTGCGTTCGTCCTCACCGCGGACGGTGCGCGCAGGGACTGGCGGGTGGACGGCCCGCTGTTCCCGGGCTGGGAGATCTACCATCTGGCGGGCTCGCCGGCCGATCACGACCGCATCTACGCCTCGCAGTCCGGAGGGTGGTTCGGCCAGCAGATCCAGCGCTCGGACGACGGCGGGCTGCACTGGGAGCCGGTGGGCAACGAGTTCGGCTACGCGAGCGTCCCCGGCACCCACCAGTGGTACGACGGCACGCCGCACCCGTGGGAGTTCGCCCGGGTCTGGCACCTCGAACCGTCGGTCACCGACCCGGACACCGTGCTGGCCGGGGTGGAGGACGCGGCGCTGTTCCGCTCGGTCGACGGCGGCCGGAGCTGGTCGGAGCTCTCCGGCCTGCGCGAGCACGGGTCCGGCCCGTACTGGCAGCCCGGCGCCGGCGGGATGTGCCTGCACACGATCCTGCCGGACGCGACCGACCCGGAGCGAATGCTGGTCGCGATCTCCGCGGCCGGGGTGTTCCGCACCGACGACGGCGGGAAGACCTGGCAGCCCGCCAACCGCGGGCTCGTCAGTGAGGGCATCCCGGACCCGGACGCCGAGGTCGGGCACTGCGTGCACAAGCTGGCCTCGCACCCGTCGCGGCCGGAGACGGTCTACATGCAGAAGCACTGGGACGTGATGCGCAGCGACGACGGCGGCCGGCAGTGGTACGACATCGGCGGCGACCTGCCGACCGACTTCGGTTTCGTCGTCGACGTGCACGCCCACGAGCCGGAGACCGTCTTCCTGGTGCCGATCACCAGCGACGCCGAGCACTTCCCGCCGGAGGGCAGGCTGCGTGTCTACCGCAGCCGCACCGGCGGACACGAGTGGGAGCCGCTGACCGCGGGCCTGCCGCAGGAGCACTGCTACGTCGACGTGCTGCGCGACGCGATGGCCGTCGACGGTCTCGACGAGTGCGGCGTCTACTTCGGCACCACCGGCGGCCAGGTCTACGGCTCGGCGGACTCGGGCGACTCCTGGACGCCGATCGTGCGGGACCTGCCCGCCGTCCTGTCGGTGGAGGTGCAGACGCTGCCATGAACGCGACCGAGAGGAGCGCCGGCGCGACGAGCCCCGGCACCGGCACCGGCACCGATACCGGCACCACGATGATCAGGCTGAGGTTGCCCACCCACCTGCGCCGGCTCGCCGGGGTCGACGGCGAGCTGCGCCTCGACGTCGCAGGCCCGGCCACGCTCGGGTCGGTGCTGGACGCGGTCGAGGAGCGCCATCCGGTGCTGCGCGGTGCGATCCGGGACCACACGACCGGCCGCCGCCGTCCCTACGTGCGGTTCTTCGCCTGCGAGCAGGACCTCTCGCACGAGCCACCCGGCTCCGTGCTCCCGCCGGCCGTGGTCCGCGGCGACGAACCGCTGCTCGTCGTCGGGGCGATGGCCGGCGGTTGAGGGCGCGGACGCGCCCCGGTCGCGGCTACCCTGCTCAGGTGACGGCCGGTCCGGCGGACGAGCGCCCGCTCAGCGAGGACGAACGGCGCGCCCTGCTGGGCATCGAGGCACACGTGCGCGACTCCGACCCGGAGTTCCCGCAACGCCTCGGCTCGGCCCCCGGCCTGCGCCATCCCGCGCTGCGCCAGATCGGGCGACGTCCGCGCGGCTGGGAGATCGCGGCCGTGACCGTGCTCACCTCGCTCTACGTCGCCGTACTGCTGCTGGTGCCCGAGCACATGGTGCTGGAGACGGTCGTGCTCACACAGGTCGTCATCGTGCCCGCCTGCTGCGTGCTCTGGGCCGTCCGGCGGGGCCGCGTGTGACCTCCCGCGACGGTCGGGTCAGCCGACCGGGCGTTCGAACGTGACCAGCAGCCCGTCCACCCCGCCGGGCCCGATACGCCCCTTCACGTCCGCCGAGGTGATGGCCTTGAGCTGCCATCCGTCCCCGGCCGCGTCGTTGAGGACGCCTTCGAGCTTGCTGTCGGAGAGCTTGCCGCCCATCAGCGACTCCCGGAGCTGGACCACCTTGTACTCGTACCGTCGCGCCATGCCACCGAGCATGCCAGGTGATCATCGCCTGCGGTCCGGCGCTCGATCAGCGTGACGCAGGTGCGGGGCCCTCTGCCGCCGTAGCGGTCAGGTAGCGCTGCGCGACGGCCCGGTTGTAGCGGGTGAACATCTCGCCGAGCGTGCCCAGGTCGTCCTCGCTCCAGCCGGCCAGCAGGCCGGCGGTGTCCTGGCGACGCCGGTCCCGCTCCGCGCGCATCCGGGCCAGGCCGTCGTCGGTCGGGGAGATGATGCTGCGCCTGCGGTCGGACTCGGCCGGGGTGCGCCGCACGAGGTCCTTGCCCGCCAGCACCGTGACCTGGCGTCCGGCCGTCGACGGGTCCAGGCCGAGCGCGGCGGCCAGCGAGCAGATGTCCGAGGGGCCGACCGCGTCCAGGGTCCGCAGCAGCAGGTACTCGGAGCGGTCCAGGTCCCGGTCGCCGCGGCGGCGCAGCAGCTCGAAGTTGCGGACCAGCACGGCCGAGGCCACCTCGATCACGTCGAGCGGGGACCCGGCGGCGGCCGCTCCGATCTCCGCCGAGTGATCCATCGCGCTCATCGGGGCTCCCTCATACCGGTACGGTACCTGTTATCGTCGGTATCATACCGGTTTCTACGTGCGGCAGCCGGTTCTCACACTCGACAGCTCGGAGCGGTGGCGGTGCCAGGTTGGTTGCGTGAGTTCTGGGACCGGGTGGTGGCCTCGGATCCCGGCCTGGGTCGACTGCGGATGGCGGTCTCCGGCGCGCTGGCGATGGCCACCGCGCTCGGCGTCGAGTTCGGGTTCGCGACGCTGCTCGGCGCCGACGCACAGGGCGTCCTGATCTCGATGCTGCTCGGCGCGATCGTCGCGATGATGGGCTCGCTGGCGCTGACCGGCAGCGACGGGTGGGGCAAGGTCCGGATGGCCGTGTTCTTCCCGGTCGCGATCGGCCTCGGGATGGTCGCCGGCATCGCCGTGTCCGGCAGCACCGGGCTGACGCTCTCGGTGTTCGTGCTGGTGATGTTCCTGGCGGTGTTCGTGCGGCGGTGGGGCCCGGCGTTCTTCAACTACGGGTTCATGGGCTGGATGGGCTACTTCTTCGCCTCGTTCCTGCACCCGAGCTGGGCGATGATGCCGATGGTGATCGGCGCGACGGTCGTCGGGACCGCGTGGGTCCTGCTGCTCTCGGTCACGGTGCTCAACACCCACACCACCCGCACCCTGCGCCGGGTGGTTCGGGCCTTCGACGCCCGCGCCCGGGCCGTCGCCCGCGCCGGGGCCGACCTGCTCGAACGGGCCGAGGACGAGCCGGCGCGCCGCCGGGCCCGCCGCGCGCTGGGACGGCAGCAGACCCGGCTGGCCGAGGTCGCGCTGATGGCCGAGGCCTGGTCCGGCGAGCCCGGGGCACTGCCCGAGGGGTGGTCCGCCCCGGCCCTGCGCCGGCGCCTGATCGACGCCCAGCAGGCCGTCGACGGGATCGTGGCCGGCGCCGACAGCCTGGCCGCCGGCGGTTCGCCGCTGGCCACGCAGGCCGCCGTCCTGCTCGACCGGATGGCCCGCCGCGACGACGCCGGCACCGAGCTCGCCGCGCGACGCCTGGTCGAGGCGAGCGGCGACGACCCGGGCGCACCGCCCCCGGGATGGCTGCCGGCGCGGCACCTGGCCGCGGCCGTGACGGAGTTCCTCGCGCTCGCCCGGGTGGCCGAGGCGCCGCCCGAGACCGAGCAGGTGGACGGTTTCGAGCAGGTCGACGGTTTCGAGCCCGCGGTCGGGCTCGCGATGGGGCACCTGCCCGGATCACCGGCCGTCGCCACCGAGGTGCCGGTGCACGTGCGGCGGTGGAACCCGCTGGCGAACCTGGACATGACCACCCGGCAGGCGATCCAGGTCGCGGTGGCCGGGGCGCTGGCCATCCTGATCGGCCGCGAGCTCTCGGCCACCCGCTACTACTGGGCCGTGATCGCGGTGTTCGTGATGTTCACCGGTACCGGCACCCGCTCGGAGACGTTCCTCAAGGGCGTCAACCGCCTGGTCGGCACGTTGCTGGGGCTGTTCGCCTCGATCTGGCTGGCCGGGCTCACCGCCGGCAGCACGACGTGGGTGCTCGTGACGATCGTCGCCTGCATGTTCGTCGGCTTCTACATGTTCCGGGTCTCCTACGGCTTCATGATCTTCTGCATCACGATCATGGTCGGGCAGCTCTACAGCGCGCTGCACGAGTTCTCCGACGGCCTGCTGGTGCTGCGGCTCGAGGAGACCGCCGTCGGTGCCGCCATCGGGTTCGCGGTGGCGCTGCTGGTGCTCCCGCTGGGCACCCGGCACACCGTGCGCACCGTGCGCAACGCGCTGCTCACGACGCTCGCCGAGCTGCTCGAGGCCGTCGCGCAGCGGATCGGGACCGGCGCCGTGGCACCGGCCGAGGACGGGAGCCCCCGTGACCTCGACGGGCTGGCCCGCAGCCTCGACGACAGGTTCCGCCGCCTGGCCCTGGTCGCCCGCCCGCTGACCCGCCCGCTGGTGTGGGGACACCGCCCCTCGGTGACCCGGCACCGCCTCGCCCTGCTCGCCGCCGCCGTCACCCACGGCCGGGCGCTGACCGTCGCCGTGCGCCGCGGCCCCGTCGAGCGGGCCGCCGACATCGTGACGGCCTGCCGCGCGCTCGCCGCCGCCGCGACCCGGCTCGCCGAGGTGGCGCCCGGACACGCCCGCCCGGCCGCCGCCGAGCCACTGGCCGAGGCCGATCTGGCCCTGTTCGGCGGGCGCGGCGACCCGCCGGGGACCTGGATCACCGACCCGGTCCGGTCGCCGCTGATCCACCTGCACGACCTGCTGGGCGAGCTCGCACAGGTCAACGGCCGGGCGCGCGGCGAGGCCGTCGCCGCACCGGGGCGCACCGTCGACACCGCGCACTCGACCGACGACGCGAACCTGCAGCAGGCGTTCATCGTCGCCTCGCTCGCGCGTGCCCTGCGCCTGCAGCTCGACGAGCTGGCCGAGGCCGGGGGAGCGGTACCCGAGGGCTGGTGGTTCGCCGACGGGACCCCGGCCGGTCCGGACGCCGCCGGCCGGGGCCGGCACACCGCACAGGCCGTCGCGGGAGGCAGCTGACCCGCCCACACGGGTCCGGTTGCGCGCCGCAATGATGCGGATGATTAGCTGGCGTCAACGATGACCGGCGACGACGGAGGCGCACCCATGGACGCCGAGGGAACCCCACCCCGCACGCGGCTGGGTCGCGTCGCCACGCTGTGCGTGGCCGCGGCGTCGGTCGAGTGGTACGACTTCTTCCTCTACGCGACGGCCTCGGCGACCGTGTTCCCGGCGCTGTTCTTCAGCGGGCTCGGCCCGACCGCCGGGCTGCTCGCCTCGTTCGCCACGTTCGCGCTCGCGTTCGTCGCGCGCCCGCTGGGTGGCCTCGTGTTCGGCTACATCGGTGACCGCGCCGGACGCAAGGTGGCACTCGCCTCGGGGACGCTGGGGATGGGGGTGGCGACCGTCCTGATCGGCCTGCTGCCCACCTACGCCGCGATCGGTGTCG
>NZ_JADQDD010000056.1 GCF_019263595.1 Pseudonocardia sp. KRD291
GAGCATGATCGAACAGCACTCACGTCCCGTTGACCATGCTCGGGCGGATGAGCTCGTCGGCGACCCACGTCGCCACGCCGGCGGGGTACGGGGCGGGCAGGCCCAGCACGACGTGCCCGAAACCGGCGTCGAGGGCCTCGGCGATCCGGGCCCGGGTGTCGCCGGGACGGTCGTGGTCGACCGAGAGGTAGATCGATCGCGTGATCGTCGCGGGGTCGCGGCCGATCTCGGAACAGAACCGGTCCAGCAGCGCGCTGCGGGCCACCGCGTCGGCGATGTCGCCGCCGGGGATGTTCCACACGTCGGCGTGCTCGGCGACCACGCGCAGCGTCGAGGCGGCGCGCCCACCGATCACGATCGGCGGGTGCGGACGCTGGACCGGTTTCGGGTTCCCGAACGCGCCGACGAGCCGGTGGTAGGTGCCGTCGAGGTCGAACGGCTCGGTCTCGGTCCAGAGCCTGCGGATGATCGTGCACGCCTCGGCGAGGCTGCCCACGGCGTGCGCGGAGTCGTGGAACGGCAGGCCGTGCGCCTCGTACTCGCGCCGCGCGAAGGACACGCTCGGCCGCGATCCCGCGCCGATACCGAAGTCGAGCCGCCCGCCGGAGACGACGTCGACCGTCGTGGCGATCTTGGCCAGCATCGCGGGCGGCCGGAACCGGTTGCTCGTCACGAGCAGCCCGAGCCGGAGCCGTTCGGTCTGCGCGGCCAGGGCCGACAGCAGCGTCCAGCCCTCGAAGATCGGCCCGCCCGGGTCGCCGCCGATCGGCATGAGGTGGTCGAACAGCCAGGCGTGCCCGATCTCGTCGATCGAGTCGGCCTCGCGCCATACCTGCAGGAGCCCGTCGTAGGTGACCTGCTGTGGAGCGGTCGCGATCCCGAACGACGCTCGGCCGGTGTCGGACATGGGCTGGTGGTCCTTCCGCGGGGGACTCCGGACGGTCGGCCCGATGTCGCCCGTCCTCCGCACTGGCATGATGGCCGAAACGGAACCTCGCTCCGCCGAACATACGGAACTTTGTTCCGCTTATCAAGGAAGGACCCACGGTGTCCGACGTGGACGGTTCCCCGCGACCGCGCAGGCGGGCCGACGCCCGGCGCAACGAGCAGACCCTGCTCGACGCGGCCGCGGCCGTGTTCGTCACCTCCGGGGTGGACGCGCCGGTGCGCGACATCGCCGCCGAGGCAGGCGTCGGGATGGGGACGGTCTACCGCCACTTCCCCACCCGGGCCGACCTGGTCATCGCCGTCTACCGGCACCAGGTACAGGCCTGCGCCGACGCCGGTCCGGCCCTGCTGGCCAGCAGCGCGACGCCGTACCCCGCGCTGACGGCGTGGATCGACCTGTTCGTCGACTTCCTGGTCACCAAGCACGGCCTCGCCGCGGCGATGCAGTCCGACGCCGCGGGCTTCGACGCGCTGCACGCCCACTTCCTCGACCGGCTCGTCCCGGTGTGCGCCGGGCTGCTCGACGCCGCGGCCGGAGCCGGCGAGATCCGCTCCGACGTGGCGGCACTGGAGCTGATGCGCGGCGTCGGCAACCTGTGCATCGGCAGCGGGGACGGCTCGGGCTACGACGCCCGACGCCTGGTCGGGCTCCTCGTCGCGGGACTACGCCGGCCGGGCACGACGGACCGGGCGTAACGGCGGTCTCCGGAGCGCCGATGGGCTGTCCGGAAGGCGTCACCCTGACGCAGACCCGCTCCCATCGTCCGCTCTCCGTCCCCGGGGGACCCCTGTGCACGCACTCGCCAGAGCCGTCGTCGCCCTGCTCACCGTCGGTGTCGCGGCCGGCGGGCTCACCGCCTGCGGCTCGTCGGACGAGCCCACCCGGGCCGTCGTCACCGCTCACGTCGACGGGGACACGTTCGACGTCGACCTCGACGGAGAGACCACCCGGATCCGGCTGCTCAACATCGACACGCCGGAGACGAAGAACCCGAACCAGCCGGTGCAATGCCTCGGCCCGGAGGCGTCTGCGTTCGTCGCCGGACTCATCCCCGTCGGCACCGAGGTACGGCTGGAGTACGACGCCGAACGTGAGGACCCCGACGGTCGCACCCTGGCCGCCGCGTTCACCCCGGACGGACGCATGGTCAACGCCGAGATCGCCCGTGCCGGACTGGCGCAGGTCCTCACCGTCGCCGGCAACGAGCGCTTCCGCCCCGTCGTCGACGTGGCCTGGCAGGAAGCCGTCGACGCCCGTCGCGGACTGCACTCCCCCGACGTCGCCTGCACCTATCCGGGCCAGGCCCGGGCGGTCACCGAGACGGTCGCGGCCGCGCCGACCGAAGCGGCCCAACCGGCGCAGGCCGCCGCGACCGAGCTCAGCGCCGCCGCAGACCGGGCCGGAGTCGCACGCTCGGTCGCCCTCACCCTGCTCAACAAGCTCGCGAACAGCCGCGCCGACCTCGTCTGGCTCGCCCTGAGCCCCTCCGAGCAGACCCGGATCGACACCGACGTCCGGGCCGCGGAGGCCACCGCGGCGCGCGAGGAGTCCGCCCTGCGCACCGCCTCCGGCAACACGTCGGCCCGCGAAGCCGCCGAGCGCGCAGATGCCGCCCGTGCCGAGGCCGAGCAGGCCGAGGCCGACCGGCTCGCCCAGGAGGAGGCGGCCCGCGCTGCCGAGGCCGACGCGAGCCGGTCGGCTTCCGAGGACGCCGCCGGGGCCCCCGACGCACCCGCCCCGAGCGAGGACACCGCGACCCGCCCGCGCTCCGGACAGAGCGGCCACCCCTGCCTGCCCGGCGAACGTGACGGCGACGGTGACGGCTTCTGCGGCGAGGGTCGCTGACCTACCGCTTCCCGAGCGGCGCAGCAGGACGACCTTGGCCGTGAACCCGCCGAGATGCGGCTGACGGTCCACCGCGACGTCACGCGACGACGGTGAGGCGCATCTGGCGCGCGGTTACCCCTCCCGTGTCCACGAGCCGAGCACCATCAGGGTCTTGGTGCCGGTGACGGTCCCGGCGCGGCGCAGCGTGTCGATCACCGACTGCAGGTGCGCGAGGTCCCGGACCCGGACGTGCATGAGCGCGTCCGGGTCACCGGCGATCGTGTAGACGGCCTGGACCTCGGGCACCGTGCTGGCCGTGTCCACGATGTCGGTCACCCCGGTGCGGCCGGTGTAGCGCAGCTCGGTGAACGCCTCGACGCCCCAGCCGAGCTTGGCGTGGTCGACCTGCACGGTGAACCCGGTGATCACCCCGGCCTCCCGCATCCGGTCCACCCGCCGCTTCACCGCGGCCACCGACAGCCCGACGACGCCGGCCATCTCGGAGTAGGTCCGGCGCCCGTTTTCGTGCAGCAGGGCGAGCAGACGGTGGTCGGTCTCGTCGACGTCGGTCACGCACACTTCTCCTCGCTATCGCGGCCCGGACGTACATATCTTGCGTCCTCGGAGCCAGTTCCGCGTAGTCGCTTGTGACCGGAACAGGTGACGGCCTTTCATCGTCGTCGTGACCGCCACCACCACGGCGCAGGCCGCCTCCACCGACGACAAGTACGCCGCCGAGTCCGGCCGGGTCCTGATCTCCGGGATCCAGGCGCTGGTGCGGCTCACCCTCGAGCAGCGCAGGCTCGACGCCGCGCGCGGGCTGGACACCGGGGTGTTCGTCTCCGGCTACCAGGGTTCGCCGCTGGGCGGTGTGGACATGGAGATGGGCCGGGCGGCCCGGTTCCTCGACCCGGCCGGCGTGGTGTTCTCCCCCGGGGTCAACGAGGAGCTCGCCGCCACCGCGGTCGCCGGCACCCAGACCCTCGACCGGGTGCCCGGCCGTCGCCACGACGGGGTCACCGGGTTCTGGTACGGCAAGAATCCCGGCCTGGACCGGGCCGCGGACGCGATCCGGCACGGCAACCTCTCCGGCACCGCGCCGCTCGGCGGGGCGGTGGCCTGGATCGGCGACGACCCGGCCAGCAAGTCCTCCACCGTGCCCAGCTCGTGCGAGCCGATGGCGCAGAGCCTGGCCATGCCGCTGCTCGCCCCGGGCACCGTCGAGGAGATCGTCCCGCTGGGCCTGCACGCGGTCGCGCTCTCCCGCGCGACCGGGCTCTGGACCGGCCTGAAGATCATCGCGGACATCGCGGACGCGTCCGCCACGATCGAGGTCGGCGCGCTGCACCGCGGGATCCCGCACCCGCCGTCGACGCCACGCCCGACGCCTCCGGCGCTGGTCGGACCGGCCACGGTGGACGCCGAGCACGACATGCTCACCCGCCGCCTCGACCTGGCCCGCGCCTACGCCCGCGAGACCGGCCTTAACCGGATCGCGTTCTCCGCCCGGGACGCCCGCCTCGGCGTGCTCGCCTCCGGGACCGGCTACGCCGTCGTGCTGCGCGCGCTGTCCGACCTCGGCCTCGACGAGGGCCCCATGGAGTCCCTCGGCCTGCGCCTGGTCAAGGTCGACATGCCGTTCCCGTTCGACGGCGAGGCGCTCGCGGAGATGACCGGGGACCTGGACGAGGTGCTGGTCGTCGAGGACAAGGTGGGGTTCCTGGAGGGCCACCTCAAGTCCGCGCTCTACCGCCGCGCCGACGCGCCGAACGTCGTCGGGCGCCGCGACGACACCGGACGCCCGCTGCTCACCGCCCGCGGTCAGCTCGGCGCCGAGGACGTGGCCCGCGCGCTCGCCGCCCGGATCACCGCCGTCGTCGGCGACCGGCTCCCGGACACCGCACGCGCGCACCTGGACGCGATCGCACCCGTCCGGCCGTCGCGGATCGCGCTGCCGGTCGCCACCGGCGGCCCGCGCACCCCGTACTTCTGCTCCGGCTGCCCGCACAACACCTCGACCCGCACGTCCGACGACACGCTCGTCGGCGTCGGGATCGGCTGCCACGCGATGGTCGCCCTGGACGGGCAGGGGCGCGGCAACCAGGTCGGCATCACCCAGATGGGCGGCGAGGGCGCCCAGTGGATCGGCCTGGCGCCGTTCACCGACGACCGCACGCTCGTGCAGAACCTCGGCGACGGCACGTTCCACCACTCCGGCTCGCTGGCCGTGCGCGCAGCCGTCGCGGCCGGGGTCACGATCACCTACAAGCTGCTCTACAACGACGCCGTCGCCATGACCGGCGGTCAGCAGGCCGTCGGGCGCCTGTCCGTCCCCGAGATCACCCGGCTGCTCGCGACCGAGGGCGTCACGCGGATCGTGGTTACCACCGCCGAACCGTCCACCTACCGCGGCGTCGCGCTCGACCCGATCGCCACGGTGCGCCACCGCGACGACTTCGCCGCCGTCGAGGCCGAGCTGACCGCGCTCGACGGGGTCACCGTCCTGATCCACGACGACCGCTGCGCGGCCGAGGAGCGACGCCTGCGCAAGCGCGGGCAGCTGCCGACACCGGCCGAGAAGGTCGTGATCAACGAGCGGGTGTGCGAGGGGTGCGGGGACTGCGGGGAGAAGTCGACCTGCCTGTCCGTGCAGCCGGTCGAGACCGAGTTCGGCCGCAAGACCCGGATCCACCAGGCCTCGTGCAACTCCGACCTGTCGTGTCTCAAGGGCGACTGCCCGTCGTTCCTGCTGGTCGAGCCGGGTACCCGCGGTCCCCGCGCGGTCCCGGAGCTGCCGGTGCGCCTGGTCGAGCCGGTCCCGCGGCTGACCGGGGACACGACACTGCTGCGGATGCCGGGGATCGGGGGCACCGGCGTCGTCACGATCTCGCAGGTGCTGCAGATGGCCGCGCACCTCGACGGCTCGTTCGCCGCCGGGCTGGAGCAGACCGGGCTGGCGCAGAAGGGCGGCCCGGTCGTGTCCGACGTGCGGATCGCCAAGACCTCGTTCACCGGATCGCTGCGGGCCTCGCGCGCCACCGCCGACGTGCTCGTCGGCTTCGACCTGCTCGGTGCCGCGGACGCGGCGAACCTGGCCACCGCGCGGCCCGGGCACACCGTGGCCGTGGTCAACACCGCGCTGGTCCCGACCGCGGCGATGGTCACCGGACGCGTCGTGCTCCCCGGTTCGACCGACGACTCGCTCGAGCGGATCGCGGCCGCCACCGGCCCCGAGAACCTGCACCTGGACGCCCAGCACCTGGCCGAGGCACTGTTCGGCGACCACATGCCGGCCAACATGATCCTCGTCGGCGCCGCCTACCAGCACGGCGTCGTGCCGGTCGCGGCCGAGGCGATCGAGGAGGCGATCCGGATCAACGGCGCCGCGGTCGACAAGACCCTCGCCGCGTTCCGCTGGGGCCGCGCCGCGGTGATCGACCGCGACGCCGTACTGGCCGCCGCCGCGCCGCCCGCGCGGGCGACCGTCGAGGTCGGGGCGCACGCCGCGGATCTCGCCGGTTCCCACCCCGCCGACCTCGCCGCCGTGCTCGCCACCCGGATCGCCGACCTGGAGGGTTTCCAGGACGCGGCGCTGGCCGGGCGCTACGCCGAGGAGGTCGCCCGGGTCACCGCGCTGGCGACCGCCCGCACCGACGCCGCGACCGGTGCGTCGATCGGTACCGCCTACGCGACCGGCCTGCACAAGCTCCTGGCCTACAAGGACGAGTACGAGGTCGCCCGGCTGCACCTGGACCCGGTCGAGAAGGCCCGCCGCGACGACGAGTACGGCCCGGACGCGTCGGTGTCGGTGCTGCTGCACCCGCCGGTGCTGCGCGCGCTCGGGATGAACCGCAAGATCCGCCTGCGCGGCCGGACCGCCGACGTCGCGTTCCGCGCGCTGCGCGCCGGTCGCGGGCTGCGCGGCACGCCGCTCGACGTGTTCGGCTACGCGACGGTGCGACGGGTCGAGCGGGAGCTGGTCGGTGAGTACCAGTCCCTGGTGCGGGACGCCCTGACCCACCTCGACGCCGACACCGCCACGCTGGTCACCGAGATCGCAGGCCTGCCGGACATGGTCCGCGGCTATGAGGACATCAAGCTGGCGAACGTCGAGAAGTTCCGCACCCGCGCCCGCGAGCTGCGCGCCCAGCTCACCCGCTGAGGGCCCATCCATGGTCAACGGGACGTCACGGCTGTCGGTACATGATCGAAAAACCCTGGTGTCCCGTTGACCATGACGGGGCCAGCGGCGCGGTGAGCAGGGCGGCGGGATGAGCGCCGCCTAGGGTCGCCAGTCGTGGGGGACGCACGACGGGCGCGGGCAGGCGTGTCGGTCGTGTTCGCGGTCTGCGGGGCCGGGTTCGCGACCTGGGCGGCGCGCGTCCCGGCCGCGCAGGAGCGGTTGGACCTGTCGCCCGGGCAGCTGGCGGTGGGCCTGTTCGGGCTGGCAGCGGGATCGGTGCTGGCGCTGCTCGTGGCCGGTCCGCTGGTCACGACGATCGGGAGCCGCGCAGGCTCGCTGCTCGGCGCGCTGGTGCTCTGCGCGGGCCTTCCGGCGGTCGCGTTCGCACCGGGCCTGCCGCTGTTCGTCGGGGCGCTGGCCGTACTGGGTGTCGGCAACAGCCTGCTCGACGTGTCGATGAACTCCCACGCCGCGCGGGTCGAGGCCTCCTACGGACGCCCGATCTTCGCGAGCTTCCACGCGTTCTGGAACGTCGGAGGCCTGGCCGGGTCGGCGGTGGCCGCGGCGGCGGCCGCGGGCGGTGTCCCGATCACGGTCCACTTCTCCGCCGCGGCTGCTGTCCTCGCCCTCGTCGCGGCCGCCGTGGTCCTGGCCGCGTTCCTGACCGGCCCGGACCCCGGTCAGGGCGACGCCGCGTTCGCACTGCCCGGACGCGCGTTGGTCCCGCTCGGGGTGATCGCGTTCTGCGGGTTCGTCGCCGAGGGCACGGTGAACGACTGGAGCGCGCTGCTGCTGACCACGACGACCGGCGCGGCGCAGTCGGTGGCCTCGCTCGGCTACTTCGCGTTCTCCCTCTCCATGATCGCGGTGCGGCTCGTCGCCGACCGCGCGGCCGCCCGGTTCGGGCCGGTCGCGGTCACGCGCGTCTCGGCGGCCCTGACCGTGTGCGGGTTCGCGGCGGCCACCACGACCGGCAGCGCCGGCGTCGGGGTCGTCGCGTTCGCGGTGGTGGGGCTCGGCGTGTCGGCGATCGTCCCGCTGGCCTGGAGCAGCGCCGCACGGAAGGAGCCGGCCTCGCCGGGACGGGCGATCGCGGCCGTCGCCACGTGCGGCTACCTGGGCTTCCTCGTCGGGCCGGTGCTCGTCGGTGGCTTGGCCGAGGCGATCGGCCTCGCGCCCGCCGTGCTCGTCGCGGGCCTGCTCGCGCTGGTGGTGGTATTGCTCGCCCCGTCGTTGCGGGTCACGCCGGCGACGGTGCCCCGGGGAGGGTGACCGGCGATCCGCGCGGTGCCGGTGGAGCGACGTGTCCGGACCGCCGGACCCGGGCTCTCACCAGGCAGGACGGGGTGGCCAGATCCCGCACCGGGACCTTCTGCTGCGGCCCGGGACGGGTTACCGTCGTCGGGTGATCAGCTCAGCCCTGTTGACCACGCGGGGCCACATCGACCTCGCGCGCGTGGCGTCCGCGCTGTGTCGTCCCTGACCTGATCCCTGTGGCCCGCGCCGGTCCCGGACCGGCGACCGGGCACCGCTCCGGCAGCGTCCGGCGCCCCTCTCCCAGTTTCCCGACCAGCGCGGTGCCCGCCCGGCGACCCGCGAGCCGCGGCCGGTGACCGGTCCGCCGCGCCCATGCACGTTCGAAAGGACACCCCTGTGACCGCAACGGTCCGCACGACCTCCACGAACGGCGCCGCACCCGGTGCCGGCACCTCGGACGAGAAGCTCGACGAGGTGTTCGCACCGGTCTTCGCCCGGATCGCCGAGGGCGCGGTGCAGCGCGAGCAGAACCGCTCGCTGGCCCACGACGAGGTCGACGAGCTGCGCAAGGCACGCTTCGGCTCGCTGCGGGTGCCGGTCGAGCTCGGCGGGTACGGCGCCTCGGTGCGCCAGCTGTTCCGTCTGCTCGTCGACCTGGCCGCGGCCGAGTCGAACCTGCCGCAGGCGCTGCGCGTGCACTGGTGGTTCGTCGAGGAGCAGCTCCTCGCCGAGCCCGGTCCCGAGCGGGAGCGCTGGCTGGCCGCGGCCGCCGACGGTGTGCTCGTCGGCAACGCCATCTCCGAGCCGGGGGTCGGCGCGATCGACCGGTACCGGACGGCCGTGACCGGCGACGACGAGCACCTGCGGCTCGACGGCACCAAGTACTACAGCACCGGCAGCCTCTACGCCGACCACATCATCGTCGCCGCCGACCGCGACGGCGAGCGGGTCCACGTGCTCGTCGACGGCGACGCCGAGGGCGTGACCCAGCACGACGACTGGGACGGATTCGGCCAGCGCCTCACCGCCAGCGGCACCACCGAGTTCAGCGGGGTGTCCGTGCCCGCCGACCGGGTCCTCGGCCCCGGGTACGGGACGCCGGGGCGCACCTACGGCACGTCCTACCTGCAGCTGGTGCAGCTCGCCGTGCTCGCCGGCATCGCCCAGCGCGCGACCGACGACGTGTCCGCGTGGGTGCGTGAGCGCACCCGGACGTTCACCCACGCCCAGGCCGACCTGCCGCGGCACGACCCGCTCGTGCAGCAGGTGATCGGCCGGCTGTCGTCGACGGCCTACGCGGCGCGCACGCTCGTGCTCGACATGGCCGACAAGCTGCAGGGGGTGCTCGACGCCGGCGGGGGCGACGACGCGTCGCTGGACCGGGTCGAGTTCGACGTCGCCCGCGCCCAGGCCGTGGTGATCCCGTCGGTCCTCGACGCCACGACGCAGCTGTTCGAGGTGGGTGGCGCGTCGATCACCTCGGAGAAGCTGCGCCTGGACCGGCACTGGCGCAACGCCCGCACCATCTCGGTGCACAACCCGCTGATCTACAAGCTGCAGGTCGTCGGGGACCACGTGCTCAACGAGGCCGACCTGCCCTACGCCTGGAGCGCCGGCAAGCGCTGAACCGCGAGGATCACCCGGGGCCGCGCCGGCCCATCAGCTCCAGGGCGAAGCCGACGTACTGCTCGGCCACCTGCTCCGGGCTGAGCGGGCCGTCGCGGCGCCACCAGGTCGGCAGCGCCGTGCACATCGTGACCACCGCACGCGCCGCCTCGTGCGGGCGGTCCGACCGGAACCGGCCCTCCCGCACGGCGTGGGTGACCTCCCGGTCGACCATGCGCTGCTGGACCGTCCGCAGCTCGGCGATCTTCTCCCGGTTCCCCGCCTCGAAGCTGCGCATCTCGGTCGCGCCGACGAAGCCGAGCTCCTTGCGGTGGGTGTGGAAGAGCGCGAGATTCTCCACGAGCAGGCCGAACCGCTCGACCGGGTCGTGGCCCTGCGCCCGGGCCGACTCCGCCCGCACGAGCAGGTCGGTCATCGTGAGGTCGAGGATCCGCACGAGCATGGCCTGCTTGCTCGGGTAGTAGTGGTAGATCCCGGACACGGACAGGCCGGCGCGCGCGGCGATGCCCCGCACGGTCGCACCGTGGTAGCCGGTGTCGAGGAACTCCTCGAGCGCGGCCGTCAGCACGGGGTCGAAGTCCAGCGGCCCGTACTCGCGCCAGTCCGGGCGGGCCCGGGCCGCCCCCCGGCCCGGCTCCCCGCGTGGGCCCGGGGTGGACACCACGGCGGGCACCCCGGCCGGGTCGGCCCCCACGGCCACGTCGAGGATCTGCGGCACCGTCAGGTCGAGGGCCTCGGCGATCCGGCTCAGCCGGCTCACGCTCAGGCCGGTGTTGCCGTTCTCGATCTGGCTCAGCGTCGCCGGGCTGACGTGCAGGGTCGCCGCGAGCCCGCGCAGGCTCGTCCCCCTGGCCTGCCGGGCCGCCCGGATCCGCGGGCCCAGGTCCCCGTCCGCCGAGTGGCCGCCGCCGGTCATCTCGCCGCCTCCCGTCGTTCAGTCTGGCTAAACATCCCGCGCCCACGGCGTCCCGCACAAGCCATTGACGGTCATTTATGTGTCCCGCATCATGTCTTAAACACGACCCGAGCGAGCGATCGCACGCGTGCGCACATGTTCGACACGAGGAGACAATGATGTCCGAGACCCCCACGATGGCTGAGCTGCTGGGTGCCGACACTCCCTCGAACTGGGGCAAGTGGGGCCCGGACGACGAGGTCGGTTCGCTGAACTACCTCGACGCGGCGCAGGTGCTGCGCGGCGCGCAGCACATCCGCTCGGGCGAGGTGTTCCCGTTGCAGGCCGCGATGGGCCACCCGCACGGCGACCCGGTCTTCCCCGGCCGGGAGAGCATCAACCGCACCGTGGTCTGGGACGAGTCGTCCTGGGACGAGGGCAAGGAGGGCGCGCCGGCGTTCCCCGGCGGGCTGCACTACGCCGACGACAAGGCCGAGATCTTCCTGCAGGGTTCCACGCAGTACGACGCGCTGGGCCACGTCTGGTACGACGGACAGATCTGGAACGGGTACGACGCCCGTTCCACCGTCGACGACCTGTCCAAGGCCTCGGTCCAGCCGATCGCCGAGCGCGGGGTCGTCGGACGCGGCGTGCTGATCGACATGGCGCGCCACCGCGGGAAGCAGTGGCTGGACAAGGGCGAGACGTTCGACCACAACGACCTCGAGGCCGCCGCGCAGGCCCAGGGTGTCGAGCTCGGGCAGCGCGACATCCTGCTGATCCGCACCGGGTTCCTGACCTACTTCTACGAGACCCCCTCCGAGGAGTTCTACGCGAACTTCGTCGAGCCGGGCCTGACCTACTCGCGTGAGCTCGTGCAGTGGTTCCAGGACAAGGAGATCCCGAACCTGATCACGGACACGATCGCGAACGAGGTCACCGCGAACCCGGAGACCGGGGTCCTGCTGCCGCTGCACTGCGCCCTGATGCGCAACCTCGGTGTCGTGCTCACCGAGATCTGCATCCTGGACAAGCTCGCCGACGCCTGTGCCGCGGACAACCGCTGGGACTTCCTCTACACCGCCGCCCCGCTCAACGTCGTCGGCGGCTCGGGGGCGCCGGTCAACCCGGTCGTGATCCGGTGACGGCCGACGACGCACTCTTTCCCGCGGAGGAGAAATGAGCACCGACGACGCACTTCTTCCCGTGGAGGAGAAATGAGCACTGCTGGCACCGGGGTCTACGGGCAGCGTCCGTGGCTGGCGCGCTACCGCGAGGACTACCCCACCGACATCACGCCCGAGTACCCGTCGATGCTGGCGCTGTTCGAGGCCTCCCTCGCCCGCGCCCCGCAGACCGAGATCGTCAAGTACTTCGACGGCTCGATCACCCTCGCCCGGCTCGACGAGCTCTCGGACGCCTTCGCCGTCGCGCTCACCGAGCGCGGCTTCGCGGAGGGTGAACGGCTCGCGACCTACCTGCAGAACATCCCGCAGGCCCTGATCGCGGTCATCGGGACGTGGAAGGCCGGCGGCATCGTCGTCTCGATCAACCCGATGAGCCGGGAGCGGGAGCTGACCACGCTGCTCACCGACTGCGGCGCGACCGCGATCCTGGCCCAGGACGACCTCTGGGAGATCGCGAAGTCGGTCGTACCCGACACCGCGGTCCGGATCGCGTGGACGACGTCGCCGCTGGAGTACCAGACCCGGCACGACGAGCGCCTGTTCAAGGGCGTGCAGGCGACGACGCCGGAGGGGACCGAGGACCTGGCGACCGTCCTGGAGGCGGCCGCCGGGAAGAAGCCGGAGCCGGTCGAGCTGGGCCCGGACGACGTCGCGTTCCTCGGCTACACCTCCGGCACCACCGGACCGCCGAAGGGCGCCATGAACACCCACCGCAACGTGGTGTTCAACGCCCAGACCTACCGGGACTGGATCAAGCTCGACGAGAGCGACACCGTCCTCGGCGTCGCCCCGCTGTTCCACATCACCGGCGTCGTCGGGCACATCGCGATCGCGCTGCTGCTCCCGGCCCCGCTGGTGCTGGCCTACCGGTTCGACCCGGGCGTCATGCTCGACGCGATCCGCGAGCACCGTCCGACGTTCTCGATCGGCTCGATCACCGTGTTCATCGCGCTGATGAACATCGACGGGGTGCAGCGTGAGGACCTCGGCTCGTTCCGCCGGATCTACTCCGGCGGCGCACCGATCCCGCCGAGCACGGTGAAGGCGTTCCAGGACCAGTTCGGTATCTACATCCACAACTTCTACGGCCTGACCGAGACGAACTCGCCCTCGCACGGGGTGCCCTTCGAGGGCGACGCCCCGGTCGACGAGGCCTCGGGCGCGCTCTCGGTGGGCGTGCCGATCTTCTCCACCACGGTGTCGATCGTGCGCGACGACGGCAGCCCCGCCGACGTCGGCGAGGTGGGCGAGATCGTCACCCGCGGTCCGCAGGTGGTGCCCGGCTACTGGAACAAGCCGGAGGAGACCGAGAACGCCCTGCGCGCGCCGGACGGGTCGGTCGCCCTGTCCACCGGCGACGTCGGCTACATGGACGACCAGGGCTGGTTCTACGTCGTCGACCGCAAGAAGGACCAGATCAACGCCGGTGGTTACAAGGTGTGGCCGCGCGAGGTGGAGGACGTGCTCTACGAGCACCCCGCCGTCCGCGAGGCCGCCGTCGTCGGCGTGCCGGACGAGTACCGCGGCGAGACCGTCAAGGCGTTCGTCTCGGTGCGCCCGGGCCAGAGCGTCGAGCCCGGCGAGCTGATCGCGTTCTGCAAGGAGCGGATGTCGGCCTACAAGTACCCCCGCGAGGTCGAGCTGCTCGACGAGATCCCGAAGACGGTCACCGGCAAGCTGCTGCGCCGCGAGCTGCGCGGCCGGTGAGCGCGTTCGTGACCGCACCCGAAGGCCTGGACCTACCGAAGCTGCAGGCGTTCCTCTCCGACGAGGTCCCTGGCATCGGTGAGCTGCGCGCCGAGCTGATCGCGGGAGGGCGGTCGAACCTGACCTACCGGCTCACAGCGCGGAGCGGAGCGGGAGCGCGCGGCGGCACCGACGGGACGGTGGACTGGGTGCTGCGGCGTCCTCCGCTCGGAGGGCTCACGCCGTCCGCGCACGACATGGAGAGGGAGTACCGCGTCGTCGACGCGTTGCAGGGGACGAACGTCCCGGTGGCGCCGACCGTCGTGCACACCGAGGACACCTCGGTCATCGGCGCGCCGTTCGCGGTGGTCGGGCACGTGGCCGGGCAGGTCCTGCGCAGCCGCGCCGACCTGGACGCGCACTCCGACGACGACGTGCACCGCTGCGCGAACGCGCTGGTGGACACGCTCGTCGAGCTGCACGCCGTCGACCCGGCGGCGGTCGGGCTGGAGACGTTCGGACGGCCGTCGGGGTACCTGGAACGGCAGGTGCGGCGCTGGTACGACCAGTGGTCGCGGGTCGCGACCCGCGAGCTGCCCGACATCGACCGGCTCCACGAGCGCCTCGCCGCGACGTGCCCGGCCGACAGCGGCTCGGCGATCGTGCACGGCGACTTCCGGGTCGACAACGCCATCCTCGACGCCGGTGACGTCGGGGTGGTCCGCGCCGTCGTCGACTGGGAGATGGCCACGCTCGGCGACCCGCTGGCCGATCTAGCCCTGCACGTCGTCTACTCCGACCCGGCGTTCGACCCGGTCCTCGGCGGCGGCGCGGCATCCACCAGCCCGCGGATGCCCTCGCGCGAGCACCTGGTCGAGCGGTACGCCCGCGGCTCGGGGCGGGACGTCGGGAACCTGTCGTTCGCGCTGGGCCTGGGGTACTTCAAGATCGCCGTGATCGCCGAGGGCATCCACGCGCGCTACGTCGCCGGGCACACCGTCGGCTCCGGGTTCGAGACGGTCGGCGAGGCCGTCCCGGCCCTGGTCTCGGGGGGTCTGGCCGCGCTGCGATAGCGGTCCGCGCTTCAGGTACGGCACAGGTGTCTCTGCGATCATCACCGGCGACCGCGGCCCCGCCGAAACCTGGAGCGCACTCCTATGCCCGAGCCCACGGGCCTGACCGAGAACGAGGCGCGGGAGCTGGCCCGGCAGGGACGGGCGAACACCCCGGTCTCCGGATCGACTCGCACCACCGCCCGCATCCTGCGCACGACGGTGTTCTCGTTCTACAACAACGTGCTCTTCGCCATCGGTATCGCACTGCTGGCCCTGGGCCGCTACAGCGACGCCCTGGTCAGCGTCGGCCTCGGCCTGATCAACGCGATGCTCTCGGCGTTCCAGGAGCTCCGCGCGCGCCGCACGCTGAACCGGCTGCAGCTGCTGGCCACCGAGCCGGTGACCGTCGTGCGCGACGGCGCCGACCGCTCGGTCCTACCCGCCGAGGTCGTACTCGGGGACCTGCTGCGGGTGCGCACCGGCGACCAGATCGTCGTCGACGGGCCGGTCGTCGCCCTGACCGGCGCCGCCGGGCGTCCCGGTCTCGAGGTCGACGAGTCGCTGCTGACCGGCGAGTCCGACCCGGTCCGCAAGGGTGAGGGCGACCTGCTGCTCTCGGGCAGCTCGTGCTCCTCCGGCGAGGGGCTGCAGCGCGCCGAGGCCGTCGGGGCGGACAGCAACGCCGGGCGGCTGACCCTGGCCGCCCGCGCCGACACCACGGGGCTCACCCCGCTGCAGTGGCGGATCGAGCTCGTGGTCCGCCTGGTGATCACGCTCGTCGTGCTGATGAGCGGGGCGATCCTCGCCCAGGCCCTGCTCGACGGGTCCACCGTGCTGCGCGTCGTGCAGACCTCGGCGGTGCTCTCCGGGCTGGTCCCCTACGGGCTGTTCTTCCTGATCGCCGTCGCCTACAGCGTGGGGGCCGCCCGGATCGCCGGGCGCGGCGCGCTGGTCCAGCAGGTCAACGCCGTGGAGGCCCTGAGCCGCGTGGACGTCGTCTGCACCGACAAGACCGGCACGCTGACCAGCGGACGGCTGGCCCTCGACGAGCTCGTGCCCGCTCCCGGTGTGGACCGCGAGAGCGCCCGACGGCTGCTGGGCACGTTCGCCCGCTCGGTGTCGGCGCCGAACGCCACCACCTCCGCGCTCGCCGCCGACGACTCCCTGCCCGACGACTCCCTGCCCGACGACACCCTGTCCGGCGACACCCTGTCCGGCGACGCGGCCCGGACCGTCGACGAGGTCGAGTTCCGGTCCTCGCTGCGCTGGAGCGGGGTCACCCTCGCCGGCCCGGACGGGGGCCGGGACACGCTCGTGCTGGGCGCGCCCGCCACGCTGCGTTCCGCACTGGGCGACGACACCGCCGTGCTCGACGACCTGCTGCGCCGCGCCCGGGAGCTGGCCGGGCAGGGGCTGAGGGTCCTGCTGCTCGCCACCACCCCTCCCGGCGACGAGGGGTCCCTGCGCGACGCGGACGACCGGCCGCGGCTGCCGTCCCTGCGGGCGGTGGCGTTGGTGGCGATGGCCGACGAGCTGCGCGACGGCGTGGTCGAGGTCCTCGCCGGGCTGGCCGCGGAGGGCGTCGCGGTCAAGGTCGTCTCCGGCGACGACCCGGACACCGTCGCCGCGCTGGCCCGCCGGGCCGGACTGCACGGGCCCGCGATCGCCGGGCCCGACCTGGCCGCGCTCGCGCCGGGCGAGGACACCGACGCCTTCGACGAAGCGGTCGACGGCCACGCCGTGTTCGGGCGCATCGCGCCCGAACAGAAGGAGCAGCTCGTGGACTCCCTGCGCCGTCGCGGGCACCAGGTGGCCATGGTCGGCGACGGGGTGAACGACGCCCGCGCGCTCAAGAGGGCCCACGTCGGCGTCGCGATGCGCTCGGGCAGCTCGGTCACCCGCGACGTCGCCGACATGGTGCTGCTCGACGACTCGTTCGCCACGCTGCCCCTGGCCCGGACCGAGGGACGGCGGATCATCTCCGGCGTCGGGTCGTCGATGTACCTGTTCCTCGCGCGGGTCACCACCCAGATGCTGGTCATCCTGACCGTCACGCTGCTCGGGCTCGGCTTCCCCTACACCCCGACCCAGGTCGGCCTGACCCTGTTCACGGTCGGGCTGCCCACGTTGTTCCTGACCATGTGGGCCAAGCCGGCGGTGCCGCAGGAGGACCTGCTGGTCTCGCTGGCGCGGTTCGTGATCCCGGTCGGGATCATCACCGCCGGGTTCGGGACGGCGGTGTACGCGATCCTGTACCGGTTCGTCTCCGACGCCCTGACCACGAGCGGCGCCGCGGGGCCGCCGGGCGGGCTGTTCGAGAGCTACACCGGGCTGTCCTCGTCGGACCCGGAGTTCGTGACCGCCTCGGCGACGCTCGGTGCGCAGTCCGGGCTCTCGGTGTTCATCTCGCTGACCGCGCTCGTACTGATCGTGCTGCTCGAACCGCCGGCCCGGGTCTTCGCGTCCTGGAACCCGGTCACCACCGACCGGCGGCCCACCCTGCTGGCCGTCGGCCTGGCCGCGGCGTTCGCGGTCGTCCTGCTGATCCCGGCCACCCGCTCCTACTTCGGGCTCACCGCCCCGGACCCGCCGGTGGTCTACGTGGCGGTCCCGGCCGTGCTGGTGTGGTTCGTCGTGATCAGCGTCGTGCTGCGGTTCCGGGTGCTCGAACGCATGCTCGGCCTGCTCGGCGGCGCCGAGGAGCAGTCCGCCGCACCGGCGTCCCGACGCTGACGGGCCTCGGGGTCAGCGGGCCGGCGCCGGGCCGTCCTGCCCGTGCGAGTGCACCCAGGCGAAGCGGTCCAGGTAGTGCGCCAGCCCGGCGTCGCGGGCCCGCGCCTCGGCCCCGGCGGCGAGGTGCAGCAGCGTCCCGGTGTCCCACGCGCTGCGGGCGACCGCGCGGGTCCGCGCGCGCCGGCGGCGCGGGTACTGCGCCAGCGCCGTGTCCGGGTCGACGGTGGCCAGCAGCCCGGCGAGCACCGCTGCGTCCTCGATGGACTGGTTCGCGCCCTGACCGTGGTGCGGCAACATCGCGTGGCAGGCGTCGCCGATCAGCGTCACCCGCCCGCGCGTCCAGCGGTTCAGCGGCGGCTGGGTCAGCAGCGGCCAGCGCGGGCTCTGCGGGGCCGCGGCCAGCATCTCGGTCACCGCGGGGTGCCAGCCGGCGAACCCCTCGAGCAGCTCCCCCTCCGCCGTCGCGCGCGGGCCTCCGTCCCACTCCCGCGGCCCGCACAGCACCGCGAAGAAGTTGACGGTGTCGTCGTCCTCGCCCAGCGCGTAGTGCAGCAGGTGCGCGTCGGGGCCCATCCAGAACTGGATCGCCATCGGGTCGGGCAGGCTCGGCAGCGCGCTCACCGGCACCAGTCCCCGGAACGCGCTGGTTCCGGAGTAGACCGGCCCCGACCCCGGGCCCGCGACGTGGTCGCGGACGACCGAGTGCACCCCGTCCGCCCCGATCACGACGTCCGCGGCCACCGTGGTGCCGTCGGCGAGGGTGATCTCGGCGCCGGCACCGTCCCCGGTCACCGACGTCACCCCGGATCCCAGGTGCAGGTGCTCGTCGCCGAACGCGGCGGCCAGGCCCTGCTGCAGGTCCACCCGGTGGATGCCCCAGTACGGCGCGCCGAAGCGGGCCCGGTAGGAGTCGCCTCCCGGGTGCGCCGCGGCCCGTTCCCCGGTCACTCCGTCGCGGTAGATCAGTTCGGTGGGCCGGGTGGAGACCGCGTCCAGCCCCTCGCCGACCCCGAGCCGGTACAGCTCCCGGGTCCCGTTGGCCGAGAGCGCGACGGCCGCACCCACCTCGCGCAGCTCGTCGGCGCGCTCGTAGATCTCGACCGGCACGCCGGCCCGGCGCAGGGCGATACCCAGGGTCAGGCCGCCGATACCGCCGCCGACGACCACAACCTGTGCGGACATGGTGGACCTTTCCGGTCGAGGGGCGGGGTCAGCCGAACAGCGCCCCGCGCAGTGCGCGCACCTGGTCCAGCCGGAAGCCGAGCGTGACGTCGGCCCGGGGGAACACGCCGTCGAACCCGTGGAAGGCGCCCGGTACGACGCGGAGCTCGCACGCCACCCCGGCGGCCTCGAGCCGGCGCGCGTACTCGACGTCCTCGCCGTGGAACAGGTCGAGCGACCCGACGCCGATCCACGCCGGGGGCAGCCCGGTGAGGTCCTCGCGGCGGGCCGGCGCCGCGTACGGCGACACCTCCGCGCTCCCGGGCTCCGCTCCCAGGTAGGACGTCCAGCCGTACCGGTTGCTCTTCGCCGTCCACAGCCGGACGGTGAGCGAGCGCAGGTCGGTCCGGGTCACCGTGCGGTCGTCGAGCATCGGGTAGACCAGCAGCTGGAACGCGGGACGGACCTCGCCCCGGTCGTGGGCGAGCAGCGTCAGAGCGGCGGCCAGCCCGCCCCCGGCGCTGGCACCGCCGACCGCGACCCGTCCGGGGTCGATGCCCAGCTCACCGGCCTGCGCGACGAGCCCGCGCAGGCCCGCGTAGACGTCCTCGACCGCCGCGGGCGCCGGGTCCGTGGGCGCGAGGCGGTACCGCACGGCCGCCACCGCGATCCCGAGCTCGCGGACGAGCTCGATGTTCGCCCGGTCGTCCTGGTCCGGGGACCCGAGGACCAGACCACCGCCGTGGACCCAGAGCAGGGCCGGCACCGCACCCGTCGCGGTGGCGGGGCGGAACAGGCGCAGCGAGACCGGCGGGCCGTCCGGCGGGCCGGGGACGACGATCTCCTGCCCGGTCACGCCCGGGCCCGGGTCGATCGGCTTGGGCCCGCCGCGCCGCGCCAGCGCGCTCAGGCGGGGGCCGACGCTGATCGGCGGGAGGAAGCGGGCGAGGGCGAGCTCGGGATGGAAGGCGGCCACGCGACCATGGCTACCAGACCCGGGCCGGTCGCAGGCATCGGACGAGCGACGATCACCGGAGGCGTCGGACGGCTCCGCGAACGGTGGCGTCGCCGTCCGGATCGGCGGAAGGCGGTGTGCCGACCGGTGCCGGTGACTAGGGTTCGCGACATGACGAGTGTCAAGGCCGACTCCCGGCTCGCCGAGTTCCTGCGGAGGGTGCTGGCGGGCGACAACGACGTCGCGCCGGCGGATGCGATCTTCGGGCCGGACACGACGAACGAGGTGCAGCAGTCGGTGGCCCGGCAGTTCGCGTCCACGCTGCGCGACACGGGCCACATCGAGCCGGCCGACGGGCCGGAGGGCGACCTGCAGCGGGTGCGGGTGACGCAACAGGGGCGGGAGTGGCTCGAGGTGTACGACCAGAGGTCGCCGACACTGCATCCGCGGTTCTCGTCGTAGAGCCGTCCCCGTCGTACGGCCGGTCCGTCAGCACCGGACCCGTGGTCGTCGCTCGCGCGTCCACACCAGCCCCACCATGCCGATGTTGACGGCGGCGAGGATCAACAGGGACGCGTCACCGGTGTCGGTGGAGCGGTCGAGGCCGAAGGCGCCGCCACCCGCCATCAGGGTGTTGACCGTCGTCGTCACCACGTTGTTGGCAACGTGGAACGCGACCGGAGCCTCCAGCCCGCGGCTGATGATCGCCATCAGCCCGGTGCTGAGGGCGACCACGACGTAGTAGCCGAACAGCCACGGGTCGGTCGAGCCGTGGACGACGGCGAAACCCAGGCTGGAGACCACGAGCCCGACGGCCAGGGCCGGGTGGACCGCACGCACCCAGGACGCGGCGGCGGGCAGCACGGCGCCGCGGAACATCAGCTCCTCGCCTGCGGCCTGGAGCGGGGTGCTGAGGACGATGACCACCAGCATGGCGATCGTCGTCCCGGTGACACCGAAGGTGGTCCAGCCCGGGGCCTCCGGCGCGACCAGCGCCACGACACCGAGTCCGGCACCCACCAGCACCGCCGCGGCCACCAGGTACCGAGCGAGGCGGCGGGCGTCGAACGCCCGTGGTGAGCTGATCAGGCTGCGCCACGGCACCTTCGTCATCCGGACCAGGGCCACGATCGTCAGCACGCCGGTCGCGCCGATACTCAGGTTGACGGCCAGGAGCTTCAACGGCGTGATGGTGGCCGCCATCGGGTCGTCGCTGCCCTCGATCACGCCCACGAGCTGGTAGGACAGCACCTGCAGGCCGACCAGCACCAGCGGCGGCACGCCGATCAGCACGAGTGGCTTCCACCAGCTCATCCGCAGGTGCGCGCCGAACGGTCGGGAGCCGTCCACGACGGCGGTCCGCGCGGTCACCGGACGGACGCAAGGGAGCGGGACATGGCGCCGACGCTAGGAACGCCGTCCGGCACCGCGCATCGGACGAACGGCCGCGTCCGCCCGACCGAAGTCGGACTGCCGTGCGCCGTCCGGACGAGCGGCACGGCGGTGGAGCGGGCGCCCGGGAGAGGCAGGGGCGGCCGCAGCGGCTGTGTCTCCAACCGCTGCGGCCTTGACCCACCGGAGCTCCCGGGTGCTCGGCAGGCCCGCTGGGGGCGGGTGTCGCGCTGGTCAGGGAACGAGCGCGGCGGTGATCTTCGTCGTCGTGTCGGGGTCGGCCTGGAACCGGGTGAGGACCTGGCGGAGCTTGAGCCGCCCGGGGTCGCCCGGCGGGTACGGGCGGCCGTTGCTCACGATCTCGGCCCAGCGTTCCGAGTCATCGACGTCGTTGGCGTCGAGAGCAGCGGCGAGATCGTCCGCCGACGAGGTGCCGATCGAGGTCTGGGCGGCCGGGTTCGGGGCGTCGGTCGACACCGGAGGTGGCTTCGGCACACCGGGCTGGTTGCTGCCGCTGACCGACTCACCGGCGCAGCCGGACAGGGCCGCCAGCGCCAGGATCGCCGTCGCCGATCCCACGGTCCGGCGGCGTGTGCGGGAAACAGGGGCCATGATGACGATGTCCTCCTCACCGGGAAGGCCGGGTCGCCCGGACACTCGTCCCGGGACGTCGGCCGACATGTCGGGGTGGGTCAGGCCCGCGCCGCGGGGGCGGCGACGAGCGCGGCGGTGTCGTAGTAGGTGCGCAGTCGCGCGATCACACCGCCGCCGGAGTCCGACCGGCCCGGGTCGTCGGCGAAGTCCAGGATCGTCACGCCGCTGTAGGCCGTCGCCCGGCCCCCGGGCAGGACGACGTCGCTGTCCCACTCCAGCGCGACCTGCCCGACCGCCTCGACCGCGTTGCGGAAGGTGGTCGACACCCGGTCGAACTGGTCGCGGTAGGCCTGCCAGAAGGCGGCGACCTCCTGCTCCCCG
This sequence comes from Pseudonocardia sp. KRD291, assembly GCF_019263595.1. Classification (GTDB taxonomy): domain Bacteria; phylum Actinomycetota; class Actinomycetes; order Mycobacteriales; family Pseudonocardiaceae; genus Pseudonocardia. Next base: position 21,882 of record NZ_JADQDD010000056.1, read on the forward strand.
TGGGCGTCGAGGCGGGTCGCGGTGGCGTCGTCGCTGAACAACGCGACCAGACCGCTGGGGTCGCCGTCCTGCTCGAACGAACGCACGGCGGCCACGAAGCTGCGCGTGCGGGGGTCGGTGATGTGGTTGTCCTCCTCCATCTGCAGCGGGTACCCGCTACGGACCCGTTCACGCCGGCCGGCCCGGGTTCAGCCCAACACGTCGTCGATGATCACGGTGACCTCGACGGGTTCGATGTCGGTGAGCCGGCGCACGCGTTCGGTCACCGACCGCCGGACCTCGTCGCCGAGCTGGTGGAGCCGTTGTCCGTAGTCGGCGGCGAGGGTGATCTCGATGGCGGCGCTGGAGCCTGCGACGCCGGCCGCGACCTCGGAGTCGGTCGCGCGTCCGGTGAGGTTCTTGCTCAGCGCGACCCGGACGCCCGGGACCGCCTCGGCGGTGTGGCGGGCGGCGACGACCACGACCCGGGCGGCGACGCGGGTGACGCCGTCGACGGAGGTGAGGACGGCGTAGTCGGGCTCGGCGATCGCCCCGCGAATCCTGGCGAGGGCCTCGTCGATCGTGCCCTCGGGGGCGGTGACCTTCTCCGCGGCGAGCTCGCGCAGGGGGGTCCAGAGCCGCTCGTACTCGCCGAGCGCGGCCTGGCAGTGGACGCACCCGCGCTGGTGGGCATCGCGTTCGGCGGCGTGGCCCGCCGAGACCTGCTCGATCACGGCGTCGAGGGAGCGTCCGCATGCCAGCTCGGCGTCCCCGTCGTCGCGGGGGTCGTCGCGGGGGCCGTCGGTGGTGCTCATGTCCACTCCTGCATGGCCTCGGCGAGCCGGCGGCGGCCACGGTGCAGGCGTCCGCGCACGGTGGGCTCGGACAGGTTGAGGATCGTCGCCACCTCCTGGTAGCTGAGTTGCTCGATCTCGTGCAGGACGATCGGTGCCCGCAGGTCCGGCGGGAGCGCGGTCAGCGCGGCCATGGTGGCGCGGGCACGGGCGCGGGCCACGGCCTGGGCGTCGGCACCGGGAGACGTCGCCACGTCGGGGTCGAGTATGGGGTCGTCGTTCCGCCGGCGCTTGATGTGGTTGAGGCACCGGTTGACCACGATGCGGTAGAGCCAGGTGGTGAACGAGCTGTCGCCGACGAACCCGGCGAGCGCGGTCCAGAGCTGGAGCACGATGTCCTGGGCGACGTCGTCGGCGTCGTGGGTGTTGCCGGTCATGCGCAGCGCGATCCGGTAGATGCGGTCGCGGTGGCGGCGGATGAGGACCTCGTAGGCGTCGATGCCGCCGTCCGAGGTGGCCTTGCGGACCAGCCACTCGTCGGCTTCGCGGTCGAGCTCGTCGGGGCGCTCAGTCATCGCGGCCCGCCCTGGGTCCGAGCGGGTCCGGTGCGGCGGGCGTGCCCATTGGCGCGGGAGGTGGCGGGAACACGACGGACCTCCATTCCGCGCGGGGCGCGGAGCTTTCGCGGCCCGGTGGCCGCGTCGGTGCTGAACTCGCGGGTGGACGGACGACGCGCCGTCGGGAGGTTACTCGAAGCCGGGGCTCCCCTGGTTCGGCCTCGAGCAACCACCCGGCGGCGCTCACGGAACCGGGGCCCGGCCCGGCGCGGGGACGGCGCGCGAGGCAGATGCCGAGGTCGCCGACGATGTCACCGGGTCCGGCCGGGCGGGGTGGAGTCCAGGGCGAGGATCAGGCGCGCCTGGATCGACTCGGTGTCGAGGGCCTGGCGCAGCCGCGGGAGGGCGTGGTCGTGGATGCGGCGGCGCAGCTCGGTGGCCGAGGCCTCCTGGCTCGCGGTGACCTGCAACTGCAGGGTCGGGTTCTCCGGGTCGCCGGTGAGGTCGGCGCGCGCCTTGCTCACCCCGGCGTAGGCGGCGACGTCGTCGGCGACCGCGGCGGCGGCCTGGTCGGTGTCGATCCGGGTGGTGCCGGCGTCGCGGCCGCCGGCGCCGGGCAGGGTCCAGGTGCGGGCCTTGGGGCGACGCTGGGCCTGGGCGAGCAGCCAACGCAGGCACAGCAGCCCGACGACGACCGCGGCGGCGATCGCGACGTAGGCCGCCCACGTCGGCAGCGCGAGCTGCGCGGGCAGCAGCGGCGCGGACGGGTCCACGCCGGGCAGCAGGGCGCGCAGCAGGCCGAGGCCCAGAGCCGCGACGACGGCACCGGCCACGAGCAGGACCAGCCCGATCAGGGCGAGCAGGGTGCGGTTGAGTCGAGCGGGTCGGTTGTTGCCGGCCATCAGGGCTTCCTCACGGTTCTCGTCGTGACCAGCGGGCCGCTGCCCGGGGAGAGGTCCTCCAGGCGCCCGCGCAGGGCTTCGGTGACCGCGCCGCGTACGGCGTCGGTGTCGTCGAGGGTGGTCCGGACGGTCGCGGTGACGCGGCGCCGCCCGGAGGTGACCTGCGCGGAGTCGACGCCGTCGACGCGGCTCGCGGAGTGGGTCAGGGCGCGCTGCAGGCTGCGCCGGTCGATACCGGTGTCGATGCCGGTCCCGGCATCGGCGGTGGCCAGCACCACCGGGCTGCCGGGCAGCAGCCCGGCCAGCAGCAGCACCAGCCCGATCACCGCGGCCACCACCGCTCCGGCGACGACCGGGGTGGACGACGCGGTCAGCGAGGTTCCGGCCCGGGCCGACGCGGACAGCGGCAGCAGTGGGGTCTGGGCGAGCAGGATCTGCACGCACGACACTGCCACCAGCACGCAGGCGGCGAGCAGCACGACCGCGACGACGGCGGCGGGGGTGCTGCGACGGGGTCGGCGGATCATGTGAGGCCACGTCCCTTCGAGGCGGGTTCCGTGGCGAGCGCCGACACCGTGATGTCGACCCCGCGCACGGTCAGGTCGGTGAGCTCGCCGACGCGGGCGCTGACGTGGGCGCGGGCCCGGTCGGCGGTACGGGCGATCGGCGCGGGGTAGGTGACGGTGGCGCGCACGTCGAGGTCGACGACGCGTCCGTGCACGGTGGCCTCGACCCGCGGGCTCCGGTCCGGGTGCCCGGAACCGACCGGCACCCCGAGCATCCGGGGAGCGGCGCCGCCGAGCTCGTCGATCTCCCCGAGCGCGGTCGCGGCGATCTTCTCCACGACCTGGTCGGCGACCTCGAGGGTTCCGCGGGACTCGGCGCATGCCGTGGCGGTGGCGTCGTCGGCGCGGTGCCGACCCGCCTCCCCTGCGTGCCCCGGCGGCGGGGTACGCGGGATCACGACGGTCGCGGCGTCGGCGCTCATCGTCGGCCGGCCCCGTCACGGGCCCGCCCGGAGAGCTCCGAGAGGTCGAGGTCGCCGTCGAGGTAGCGGCCCACGGCCAGGCCGATCGCGCCGAACACCAGCACCACCAGGAACGTGCCGAAGTTCCCGAACGCGGCGGCGAACCCGAGGGCGAGGCCGGCGATCAGGCCGAGAAGAGCAAGGTTACGAGGCATGAGAAACACTCCACAGTGGATCAATACGGAAGGGGCCCGGGTCCGTGGAGGATCGGCCCGGGGGCGGCCCCCACGGGTCCGGGCGAGAGGTTCGGCGCCGTGTGCGGTGCCGGTCTAGAGGTAGTCCTCGACGGTGCCCTCGACCGTCAGGCCGGGCATGACCGCTCCGACCGCGGCACGGACCTCGCGGACGATCTCCGATACCGGGTGCGGGTAGCGCCCGGCCACGTGCACGGCGACCTTCCCGACCAGGGCCGGGTCGGTGGCGGTGTCGTCACCGGAGATCCGGATCCCGGTGACCCGGCGGCCGGGGAGGTAGGTGGCGACCTCGCCGAACGGGCCGCCGTGCAGGCGCGCCACCGACGGGCAGCCGGTGACCGCGGCGGCGAGCCGCTCGGCCAGGCTCGCGGTCCCGCCCGCCGGGTCCGGGGCGCTCACGCCACCCGCGGCGACCCGGACGCGGCGTGCCCGGTCCGGCCGTCGTCGGTGTCGTCGCCGGGCAGGTGCACGTCGTTGACCGCGATGTTGACCTCGACGACCTCGAGGCCGGTCATCCGCTCCAGCGAGCCGACCACGTTGCGACGGACCGCCTTGGCCAGGTCCGCGATCGCGACGCCGTACTCGACCACGACCTGGATGTCGACGGCGGCCTGCTTCTCCCCGACCTCCACCGACACGCCCTGCGAGGCGTTGGTCGAGGCACCCGGGATCCGCTCGCGGATCGCGCCGAACGTGCGCGCCGCGCCGCCGCCGAGGTCGTACACGCCGTGCACCTCGCGGGTCGCGAGGCCGGCGATCTTGGACACGACGGCCTCGGCGATGTGGGTGGCGCCGTGGCTGCTCTGCAGCGGCTC